>CAYWTX010000467.1:0-17507 GCA_964461295.1 uncultured Planctomycetaceae bacterium
TCGCCGGCGCGGGAACCGTGTCGGGCAACGTGCGCGCGGTCTTGTTCAAGAACTGCCGGCGCGTCCGCGTCGAGGGCGTCACCGTGATCAGCCGGCTGCGGTGGACGCTCCACCTTCTCTACTGCGACGGCGTGGTCGTCGAGAACTGCCGCTTCACGACCGACGGCACCAACACCGACGGCGTCAACCCCGATTCGTCGCGCAACGTCGTGATTCGCAAGTGCCGTTTCAGCACCGGCGACGACTGCATCGCCGTCAAGAGCGGAACGAACGCCGAGGGCGTGAAGGTCGGCCGGCCCAGCGAGAACATCACGATCGAGGACTGCGTCATGGAGAAGGGACACGGCGGCGTTTCCATAGGCAGCGAGATGTCGGGAGGGGTCCGCAACGTGACGATCACGCGGTGCGACATCTCCGGCTGCGGTTCGGGCATCCGGCTGAAGACCCGCAGGGGGCGCGGCGGGTTCATCGAAGGGATCACCGTGACCGATTGCCGCATCAACAAGGTGGGGACGGCGCTGCTGGTGGACATGCTCTACCGGTACACCCCGGGCAGGGATCCCATTCCCGGCCCCCCTGGCATTCCCGTCCTCCGCCGGCTGTCCTTCGCCAACATCGCCGGCGAAGGCAACCGCACGGCCTTGTCGCTTGTCGGCATGCCCGACAGCGTCATTGACGGCATCGCCCTGAAGAACGTCAAGCTGACCGGCGGCAGCCCCGGCCGCATCGAGAACGCCAAGGGCGTCGTCGTCGAGGGCCTGACCGTGGACGGCCCGCTGAAGCTGGTGAACGTGGAGGCAACCGGGCTGCCGTCGGCCGCAAGCACCCAGCCCGCGACCACCCGACCCGCGGCGCCGGCGAGGATGGCCATCTCAGCGTTCTAGACCTCGATGGGTTTCAGCCTCGGCGCCAGGACGTGAATGAGGACGAAGGCCGCCATGTAGGTGACGCCGGCGATGAAGAAGATCGGGATGTAGCTGCCGGTCCACTGGAGGATGTGGCCGATGGTCTGGGACAGGAGGATGCCGCCGACGGCGCCGGCCATGCCCCCGACGCCGACGATCGTGCCGACCGCCCTGCGCGGGAACATGTCCGAGACCAGCGTGAAGACGTTGGCCGACCAGCCCTGGTGGGCGGCGGCGGCCAGACTGATCAGGCCGATGGCAACCCACTGGTTGGAGGCATGGGGGGCGTAGGTCACGGGGAGGATGCAGACGGCGCAGATCAGCATGGCGGTCTTGCGCGCGGCGTTGACGCTCCAGCCTCGCTTGATCCAGTGCGACGACAGCCAACCCCCGCCGATGCTGCCGACGTCGGCGACGAGGTAGATGACGACCAGGGGCAGGCAGACTTCCTTGAGGGACACCTTGAAACTCGAGTCCAGGAACTTCGGCGTCCAGTACAGGTAGAACCACCAGACGGCGTCGGTGAGGAACCTGCCCAGCATCAACGCCCAGGTCTGCCGGCACCCCAGGAGGCGGACCCAGGACAAGCGGTCGGCAGGCTCTTCGCCGTCGCTGACGACGTGCCGCAGTTCCTCCGGCGTGATACGCGGGTGTTCCGTCGGGCGGCGGTACAACGGCACCCAGGCGACCAGCCAGAACAGCCCCAGGCCGCCGGTAATGTAGAACGCCCACTCCCATCCCCAGTTCAGCGCGATCCACGGCACGGTGGCGGGGGCGACAATGGCCCCGACGTTCGAGCCGGCGTTGAAGATCCCCGTGGCCAGCGCCCGCTCGCGCCTGGGGAACCATTCGGCGACGGTCTTCACGGCGGCGGGGAAGTTGCCGGCCTCGCCGAACCCCAGGACGAAACGGCAGCACGCGAATTGGACAACGGTGCGGGCCAGACCGTGCGCCATCGCGGCCAGGCTCCAGATGACCAACGCAACCGAATAGCCCAGGCGGGTCCCCATCCAGTCGATCGCCCGCCCGGCCAGGAGCAGTCCCACCGCGTAGGCCACCTGGAAGCTGGTGACGATGTGTCCGTACTGCACCTCGTTCCAGCCGATCTCCTTGCCCAGCGTCGGAGCGAGGATGCCGAGGACCTGGCGGTCCACGTAGTTGACCGTCGTCGCGAAGAACAGCAGGGCGCAGATGACCCACCGGTAATGGCGGAAGCCGCCCCCGGCGGGCGGCGGCGGGCCTTGGGGGGGATCGACGGCGGAACCGGGCTCGCGACCCATGGACGACACCAGCTTTCGTGGTCATGCGCGCGTCCGCCTGACCTCAGGGGACGGAGGCGAAGTGGGCATTATCCACGCGGCCCCCGCGTTCCTCAAGGCGTTTCCGGGTGTTGATGTTGTTGGTGTGCCGAGGCCGCTTGAGGCGATGCCATGGAGCGTTTCGCGGCGCGGCGGGAGGGAGGAACGTCTCACGGCGTCGCCACCAACCTGCCCCGGACCAGTTCGTAATGGAGACCTGTATGAATCACTCCCGCGCAACGGTGGCCCTGCTGGCGGCGGCCATGCCCTGGTCGGTGCAGACGTATCCCGACGAAGCGGCCCTCCAGAAGCGCATCGCCGCCACCGTGCCCGCCTTGGCGAAGTTGGACTACGGCAAGCGGTCGCTGGCCCTGTCCAAGTGCCCGGACACCGGCCTGCCGGTGCGCACCTGGGCCGTGCAGGGCGATCCGATCATCTCGCCGTACACCGGGCGGCAGTACGTGCAGGGCGAGACGGGTTACTTCGGCCCCAAGCTTCGTGACGCCCAGGGCAGGATCTTCCGCTTCGGCGGCGATCCGCTGAAGTACGACCTGCCGCCATGCACCGCGCGAATGCTGCTGGATCCCAACGACGCGCCTCTGCGGGCGTTCCTCGCCATCCCGGGCAACCTCAACCAGCAGTACCACTTCGCCTGCGTCAACTGGGCCAGGTTCCACGGGTTGGCGGCCGACAGGATGGGCGAGCCGTGGAAGAGGGACTTCGCCGCGGCGGTGGCGGCATACCGGGAGGGGCGCCTGCCCTCCGACGGGCCGCGCGAGCACGTCGCCTCCGCGCCGTTCTCGCACGACCTGGTCGGCGAGGAGAACGAGTTCTTCGGCGGCAGGGCCAGCGACGGCGGCACCGAGAACCACAAGACGATGTGGCGCACCAGCGGCCTGCTCTACTCGCAGATCCTCGGCCCCGACGCCAGGGTCTCCGGCCACGCGGCCCCCGAGGCCGAGCGGATCACCAGCAAGGTGCTGGCCCGCGGCTGGCAGGACATCCTCAAGGTGGGCAACGGCGAATGGGATTCGTCGTCGTACTACCCCTTCCACGTGCGGGGGTTCCTCAACCTGTACGATTTCTCGCCGAAGGAAGAGACCCGCGACCTGGCCCGGTTCGCCCTGGACTACTACTTCGCCACCTACGGGCTGAAGGTGCTCAACGGCAACTTCGCGGGCGCACAGAAGCGCGGGTACGTTTCGGGCTTCGGCATGGGCGCGATGGACCTCATGTGCTGGGCGTTCGTGGCCCGCACGAACCAGCCGGTCGCCCCCGAGCCGGTGCTGACGATCCACCAGGCCACCACGAAGTACCGCCCCAATCGCGTGCTCTGCAACATCATCGCCAAGAACGTGCCCCTGCCGTTCGAGGCGAGGATGGCCAGGCCGACCTATCACCTCAGGGACCGCAACGCCTGCCAGGAGACCTTCTACTGCGATGGCGCTCTGGCCCTGGGCAGCGTCGCGATGACGATGGAGGACAACCCCACGCAGCAGACGGTGTGGTCGCTCGCCTGCCGCGCCGCGGCCGGCAACCTGATCTTCGGCGGCGGACAGCCGAAGTTCCGTTCCCCGGAAGGCCACAGCCGCCACACCCAGGTCGTGCAGAAGCGGTCATCGCTGGCGGTCCTGACGGCGGGCAAGGACCTCGAACTTCTCGCCGACGGCCTGAGCAACGAGCAGCGGTGGGAGAAGGCCCCCGCGGCGGCGGAGACCTGGCTGTTCGTACCGCGCGGAGCGAAGGTCGTCTTCGAAGACCGCGAACGGATCCTCATCGACGCCGGCGAGGCGTGGGTGCTCGTCCGCCCCATCGGACGGACGGCGTGGATGAAGTCAGCCGCCCCGGCTTCGACCCAGCCGGACAAGAAGGCCTCGCTGGCCGGGACGTTGGCGATGTACGACATCCTGGTGGTCTCGGGCCGCGGCAGCGGCTACGTCGTGGACGCGGCGTTGAAGAAGACGTATGCCGGCCAGGCCGCGATCCTGAAGGCGGCCGGGGCCAAGCCGCTGGAAGTCGCCGCCGAACCGGCCTTCCGCGCGCGGTACGCCACCCTGGCCGGCGACACGGTTGAGGTCCGGCACGAGCCTGCCGACCTGCGCGCCTCGGCAAGCATCAACGGAAAGGCGGTGGACTGGTCGGCCTGGGCCGATGGCGGCGTCTACGACAGCCCCTACGTGAAGGTGAAGGACGGGCGGATGACCGTCACCGACGGACACGAGGGATACGTGGTGGACTTCACCGGCCAGCGCCCGGTCTGGCGGGAACTGCCTCGCGATGCGGCGAAGTGACGCCTGTCGGCGCGGGTGACCCGCTCGCCGTCGAGAATGAGGCGCTGGCAGCCCCTGGCGGCGGCCCGCTGCACGCCCAGCGGCCAGGGAAGTTGACGGACCGGGTTCCCACGTTCCAGCCCCGCAACAGTTCACCGGCTTGCGGGAAGCCGGCGGCAAAGCTGTCACCTGGCCTGTCAGCTATCAGTCCGGGTGTTGATGTTGTCAGCCCGGCTGCGCAGCGGGCTTTGGACGGGTCATTCGTTTCTCGGCTGAAGGCGATGGACACGTTGCCCCGAACCGGTATACTGAACAGTGCAAAGGCATTGAAGTGGAATAGTAGGCGTTGAGGTCGGCCAAAGAGAGCCGGGGACGGTGGAAGCCTGGCGCTGGACCAACGCCCAAGACACCACGGAGCCGCGCACCGAACACCGTCGGGCAACCGGCGACAAGTAGACTGCGACGGAAGCCCCGCCGTGATCTGGGGAAGCCATCGGGTGTGGCGCAAAAGCGGATGGAACACCGGCGCAAGCCGCCGAAGTTCCGTCAACGAAGGTGGTACCGCGGGATATGAACGTCCTCCCGTCCTTCATGGGCGAGAGGACGTTTCGTTTCCTGGCGCGGCCGATGCCGCAAGAGGTGCCACATGCAACCGAGAGTGTTGTCGGCGGAGTTGCCCAGCCGGTTCGGGCAGCAGGTTCTCCTTCTGGGCTGGGTGCACCGCATCCGCGACTTCGGCGGTCTGCGGTTCCTGGTTCTGCGCGACCGCGCCGGGCTGGCGCAGGTCGTCGTTCCCGCCGGCGTCGACATGGGCGACATCGGCTGCGAGTGGACTGTCTCCGTCTCAGGACGTTGCCGGGCCGAAGCTCGCGCCCCGGCCGGGGCCGAGGTGCTGGCCGATGCCGTCGAACCGGTCTCGCGCGCCCAGACGCCCCCGCTGGAGGTCTTCAGCCCCCACGCAGCCAGGAAGAACCGCCCCGAGACGCTGCTGGATCATCGGGCCGTCAGCCTGCGCATCCCGGACGTGCTGGACGTCTTCCGCGTGCAGGCCGTCGTGGTGGAAGCGTTCCGCGCGTACCTGCGCGCACAGGGCTTCACGGAGATCGTGACGCCCAAGCTGGTGCTGGCCGGGGCTGAAGGCGGCTCGGCCGTCTTCAAGGTGGAGTACTACGACGGCACGGCCTACCTGGCCCAGAGCCCGCAGTTCTACAAGCAGATGATGGTCGGCAGCGGCCTGGAGCGGGTCTTCGAGGCCGGCCATGCCTACCGCGCGGAGAAGTCGGAGACCTCGCGCCATTTGACGGAGTACCTGAGCCTGGACTTCGAGATGGGGTTCATCGAGTCCGAGCAGGATGTGATGCGGATGCACAACGGCCTGGTGCGGGCGATCTTCGAGGCGGTGAACGGGCAATGCGAGGCCATCTTGCGGCGGCGCGGCGTGACGCTGCCGCCTGTGGGCGATATCCCGCGGGTTTCGTTTCCGCGAGCCAGGGAGATCCTGCGCGACCGCTTCGGCAGGAAGCACGGCATGGAAGGCGACCTCGACACCGAGGGCGAGCGGCTGATCTGCCAATGGGCGACGGACGAGCTCGGCAGCGAACTGCTGTTCGTCACGGGCTACCACGTGGCGAACCGGCCGGTCTACACGATGCCCGACGCGGGCGAGGCGCCGCTGACGCGGTCGTTCGACCTTCTGTTCCGCGGCGTGGAGATCACCACCGGCGGCCAGCGGATCCACGACTACGAACAGTTGGTGGAGAGCATTCGTTCGCGCGGGTTGGACCCGGCCGCGTATGAAGGCTACCTGGAGTGCTTCCGGCACGGGACCTGTCCGCACGGCGGGATGGGCATGGGAGTCGAGCGGCTGCTGATGCAGATGCTGGGCCTGGGCAGCATCAAGGAGGCCAGTCTGTTTCCCCGCGACCGCTACCGCCTGACGCCGTAGCGCGGCGTCCTTTCGCAGAGCGGTCCGTGGACCGAGTCACGCCGTGGTGTTGTGCACCGGCAGCCCGGCTGGGCCTGCGCCCGGAAGTTGCCAATCGCGGCATGGCGAGCAGAATGGCCTTGGACCGGGGGCCGGAAGGACTGAGAGTTTGTGAAAGAATCGCGGAAGCGGCCTTGTCCCTCTTCGCCCGGAAGGGGCGATCAGGATTTGGCCGGGGGCGTAAGCCCCCGGTACACAAGCAATTAAGCATGGAGCCCCGAAGGGGCGACAGAAGGCGTCGAATGCGGACAGAGCATCGACCTCCGATTGTTTCACAAACTCTGGCCGCCGCGTCAGTGGCCGGATCCCGCCCTGACATTCAACGCGCCGAGCGATGTTCTGCGGCGGGCGATGCTCGACGGCCCGCCGGGCCCGTCGCAGGGACGACAGCCGGCGCGATGGACCCGCCGGGAAGGACGCCGCGCCAGGCATCGCTGCCGCCTTCACTTGGGCGGATTGTCCCAGCGGGCCTCGGTCTTCATTCCGGATAGTGCTTCCGCCGCACGATACGTCTGTGCCACGTACCCCGGCCAGTCGAGGTTGAGCTCCATCTGCGACAAGCCGGCGCGGCCGATTCCCATGCGACGCGAGAAGTCCTCCAGCAGGTCGCGATGCGGTTTCTGTTCGTCGGCCGGCAGTTTCGCGATGGCCTCGAGGATCGTCAGACGCGCCTCATAGTCCTGCAACGCCTCGCGCATCATCTGCACCCGCACGGTCGGCAGCGGCCCGTCGGGCCCGCGGCCGGCAACGCGTATGGGGTATATGCCCCAGATCAGGGGGCTGTATCGCACGCTTTCCGGCCAGAAATCGATCCCCGTGCGCGCCACTCGCCCGGAGAGCATCGGCACCGTCCGGAACGCCATCGGTGACGATTGGTCATAAAACGAGGCGCGTTGCAGCGTGATGTCGAGGAAGTCGAGCTTCCTCAGCCACAGGCTTTCGTCGCCCCCTCCCGCGTGCTCCTTCAGGCCCACTTCGAGGTTGGGGGCGGCAATCAGCTTCCCGGACGCCGATGCGGGCGGGTCTCCGACGAAGTGCGAATAGATGTCCCATCTCGCATACGGCGCCCATTGCCGCAACCGCTCCCCGGTCTTCGACGCCGGACGGCTGTCGCCTGCGCAGCCCACCAGGATCACCCGCTCCGACCAGCCGCGCCTCAGCACGATCCCGCGCACCCCGTCCAACATGGGTTTCCAGAAGGCCTCGGCGCCCTCGCTCAGGAACGTCGGGGCAGCGACGTTCTCCGTCGCCCCTGTCCGCGGGTTCCACTGGGTCACCTCCAGCGGCCGGCCGGACTTCCCGGTACGAGCGGCGACTCGGGCGCTCGCCACGCCGTCGGAGGCTTCCCGAGCCCAGACGGCGGTCTCCGGGCTCCAGATGTACAGGCTGATCGCCTTGGGCGGCGCGCAGTACTTCAGGTAGAGATCCAGGTACTTCTCGAACAGACTGAAGTCCGGCTGTAGCCCCTTCCCGGTCTTCACCCACCGGATCAGCCCCGTCTTGTGTCCCATGTGCGTTCCGATGATGATCGGCACGTACAGGATGTCGTTGCCCAGTTGTCCGGCCATCTCGAGCGACCTGGCCATCAGCTTGAAGTGCTCATCCGACCAGGGCTGCACCTGGTAGGCCTCCGCCACCGCCTCCGGCGAGTGCATCACTCCCATGAGCGAACGGAAGTCCCTCGCGTCGGGCACGGTGAAGCCCGTCAGGAACGCCTGCACGGGCACGCGGAACGCCTTGCCGTTCGCCTCCAACGACAGCGTGGATACGTACCAGCCCGGCGCCTGGCTCTTCGGCGCCTGCACCTCCAACCACACCGGAATGGTCCTCGCTCCTTCCGTCGGCTTGTCCAACAGGTCGTCGCACCAATGGATCCCCGATCCCTGCGCGGCGAATCGCACCCGCACAGTCTTGGCCAGCAGGACCGCTCCTCCCGGCCCCGTGAAGTCGGCCACGTTCGCCCTGACCGCGCGCAGTCCGTCCGGATCCGAGACAACCACCTGCCCGTTGCCCACGCCATTGCGCGGCGAGAGGATCCTTACCGGCAGGATCGGGTCGAAGGGGTCGCCCGTCGCGATCCCCGTGGTTGACTTGCCGCGCGAGTCGTACACCTCCCTGGACCATTCCGACCAGCCGCCGGTAATCCGGAGCCTTGGGACGGGGTCCTCCGTGACCTGCTCCACCGCTTGAGCACTCCACACCCGCGTGCCCTTCGTCGCCTCCGCGAAGGCGACCAATCCCGCGCCGCTGCTGCTGGCCACCTTCACTTCCCGAATCCCCAAATGACTCCAGCCGCTCCGCGAAGGCACGGGGCCGGCCACCGCCGCCCGATGGACCTCGACCGCCAGCACGTTCGCCCCGCTCGCCAACACCCGCGCCGGCACCGGGACGGTCATCGTGCGCACTCGCGCCTGGTAGCGCGACAGCCACCTGGCCTCCGGCTGGAACCCGGGACTCAAACCCGGCAGGGGTGCCTCGCCATCCTCGGCCGTGTAGGCCTCGACGGGGTAGTCCGCCGCCGGCGTGTGCGGCTCGAGTTTGCCATCCGGCAAGTGACTCCGCCCCACTTCCACCCCGTTCACATAGACTGCCGCGCCCCCGAGATACTCCACCGTCACCTTCACATCCGCCGCCCGCGCCAGGTCCGACACGCCAAACCGCGTGCGCAGGCACAACAACGCGGGATCCCTCGACTCCGTCATCACGCCATAGCCCCCGAGCAGCTCGAACAGGTCGTCCATGTACCGGCCCCACAGGCTGTCGTCGTAGTCACGTCCGCTCCAGTCCAGGGGAGGCGCCGCTGACAATTGTGCGGTTTCGGCATCGTAGTTCTGTGCCTTGGGGGACACCGACACCTGGCTGTTCAGACCTCTCGTGATCCTCGGTCCCGTCGCCAGCCACGCCCGCCACGGCGTCTGTGGAGGGAGGACCGGTGCAGTCAATTCCCGCATCTGCGCTTCCGTCGCCGGCTTGACCGCAACCTGGCCCTGACGCTGCTTCTCGATGCCGATCACGCCGGAGTAGCTGCCGGCCTTGTCCTTGCCGTCCAGCGAGGCCGTCACCTTGACCAGGCCATCGGCGGACTGTCTGTGCGCGGGCACCAACGCACTCAGCCATTTGGCCGCCTGGGAGGGCACGATGGTGATGCCGACCTCCCCCTCCAGGTTCGTTCCGTCGAAGGTGAGTTTGGACGTGTCCACCGGATGGCGACCTCGGTTGTACCCGGCGGCAATGGCCGGCAGCGCCGTCAGCGCCTTGGCCTGGCGGTCCACCTCGAACACCAGCCCCAGCCGCGTGCCCGGCCCCAAAGCGTCCTGAAGCCACACGACCCATCGCTTGCTTGCGGCGTCTCTGGCGCCTCCAGGCTCCTCGACAGCCACATTCCCCTCGACCTTCCGGGGCCCGTCGGGACAACCATGGGCGATGAGGCAGGTTCCGCCTTTGTCGAGCGCCACATCCAGTTCGATCTTCTCGGTGCCCGGGCCAACCTGGATCTGCATCGGGCCGCTCAGTCGGGTCCCAACCACTTTCAGGCGGTGCTCTTTCATCCGGCACGACGTGTAAGGGTCGCTGGCGACCTTCAGTGCCTGTTCACGCACCTGTCCATCCTCCACGCCGAGCATGAGGACGACACTGCCGCCGCCGGAGAGAACGCGCTGGAGGGTACACTCGTAGAACAACCGCTCGCCGGCGGACGTCAGCGAGGAGGATGCCAGCGTCGTCAGTCCCAGGAGCAGCAGGACGCCGCCTGTTCGTGTGAATCCAGCACTTTTCATCATCGCGTTGCCTTTCGTGCCGCATCTTGGTTCTGTGCGTAACTTGCCCCCGGTTCCCCTCGCGCCGGCGCCGCGCCCGGCGAGCGGACGGCACACAACAAGGCCAATTGGCAAGCGGGTCCCACCGCAATGTCACTGGCTGTCATTCGACGCATTCCTGTCCGGTTGCACCGTGGCTCAATCCAGCCGGGGTTCCCAGTTGGGCTTCTGCCGGCGGCCTGGGACCGCCCATTGACTTTCGGGCGGCGGCGTTGGCCGCAGGTGTTTCACCAACCACTGGATGGATGGCTCTCGCATGCCCTGATCGCTGTGGCCCACGCCCGGGTACTCGATGTACTGGTACAGATCAGGCATCTGTCGGTAGAGTTCCCTCAGTTTCTCATCCAGTTTTCGCACGCCGGCCACGGGCACCGTCTCATCCGCGGCCCCGTTCTGCACCAGCAGCGCCGTCGGGGGAATCCGGCGATAGTTCCGCAACGGGCTTGAGCGGACCACCAGGTCGATCACTTCGCGAGAATGGTCCTCCAACGGTTGCGATGAGCCGAATCGGTCCTCCAAGTCCGGCGAACCGATGATGGGCGTGGCTGCCTTCAGGCGTTTGTCCATGGTGACGGCCATGAACGAAACGAACCCGCCTTGCGAGATGCCGCTGACGGCGGCGCGTTCCACGTCCGCGCGCGGGTCATCCGCGAGATGGTCCAGCAGTCGCGAGATATCCTGGCAGGTGCCGACCAGCATGGTCACGTACGTTTCCTTGTAGAGCCGCCCCGAGAACAGTTCGCTGAAATTGGGACTGCGACGGCGCCCGTGATACCGGGCGTCCAGAAGCACCACGAAGAACCCGCGCTCCGCCATCGGAACGCCCATGAATAGTTGCTCGACGCCGGTTCCGCCGGTCCCGTGATTGAAAAAGACCACCGGCGCCTTCACCGTGTCGGGCCGGTAACAGTACATGACGGGGATCTGCCGCTCGGTCACCGTGTCGTACTCGAAGGCCAGCGGACAGTTCGTCTGCTTCAAGGCAAGGCCGCGACGGAGGACATCGCTGGTGATCTGCACCAGGGCCTGGTCTGTCACGTCCCGGCTGCGCCCCTGCATGACCGCTTCGGCCCCATTGGCATCCACGCCTCGACAGCAAAGGGTCTGCCCGACATCGCGGCTCCCATCCAAGGAAAAGGTGAACCTGGCCATCGACTTCTCGTTCCTTCCAGAGGAGTTCCTGACTGCACGCCAATCCCCTCCTCGTCGAATTCTCGCGAGGAGCAGACAGAACACAACGGCCGCTACTGCCTAAGCTTGGCGGCCGCATCGGCATCGATCCGGACGGAGAGGATCCTTCCGAAGTAGATGCGGTGGTAGTCGCCAGACCGATAGGCCCCGGTCCGAATCTCGCCGGCCAGTCGCGAAGGGATGACGTCGTTGGAGTGCACGACCTGGCACTGGTAGACGATGGGGCAGTCAATCACGTCGGGGGCCTTGACGGCCTCACCCATGCGAGCGGTCAGGCGGCAAGCGGCCAGTTTGTCCATGTCCCGCCCGGACTTGGTGCCACAGATCGTGCAGGCCTTGACCATGTCCGGCGTCGGCACGCAGACGCTGAAGCAGCCGCTATGCTCGATGCACTGCCAGGTGTAGCGGCTCGGACGAACGAGCACCGTCCAGACCGGCATGCTCCAGATGGCGCCCAACGCGCCCCAGCCGATCGTCATCAGGTTGGCCTTGCTCGCGGCGTCGTAGGCGCCCAGCAGCAGGCCGCGACTGGTCAGTACCTCCGTCACCAACTCGTAGTGCCGCGCGTAGTCGATGGTCACAGGGCCCATGCGGTTCTCCTCAGGATGGCGGGAGGCAAGCCGGATTCTCGGCCGGCCTCGGGCAAGACAACAGGCCCGGCAATAGGCTCCGACCATCGCCGCCGTGTCCACCCGCGGCTGGCCTGCCGACCGCATCGGCGCCCGCGTTCGCTTGACAGCCGGGAACGACCGGTTCAGGCAGTAGGTTCAACCGTTCGGCGGGGAGTTCGGCATCGAAAAATGCTCGCATTGCCAGGATCGATCCCCGGCCTCGGCCGTGCCGATCCGGGTGCTGGTCAACCCCGCCGTTCCCTCGCGAGGGCCGCATGCTGATGGTCCCCCGGGGGAGAGCTGTGCCGCCGGGAAGCGGAACTCCCTGAGCCATGCCGGAATCCCCGCAACTGGGGCATAGCCGGAAACCACAGTAACCACGGAAATCACTTGAAAGACGCCTCCCTCAGGAGTCGCCACAACCGCGACGTTCGACTACGAACAGCACTTCGCCAGTTGGCGAACTTTCTTTCGCCCCTTCTGGGCGAAGAGGGATGAGATTGCTTGTGCAATTCCCTCACAAACTCTCGGGTGTTCTCAGCGCCGTGGGGGCAATGGCGGGGGCGGGACGTGGTTGCTGCGCCCCCGCCACGGCGGGCAGGACGGAAGGGGCTTCACGGCCCGCGGTACCCGGGCGGGCGGGTGGTGAGCACGCTGGAAGCCTGATACAACCTGGAGGGCTGGCGTCCGCGTCGGCGGCGCGCGTGAAGGCGCTGGCGGAAGAGGGAACCGGCCACTGAAGCCGAAGGCCCCTTCGGGGTGGCCAGCCCTCAGGGAGGAGAACGTCGAACGTCCAACGTCGAACCTGCCTGCCTGCCGGCAGGCGGGCGTTGAACTTCGAGAGAACAGAGGGAGGGAAATCCGTACGCCTGAAGGGCCGCGTGGCGCCGGGCGCCCCTACGCCGCCTTTGTGGGCTCGATCTGTCCCAGGGCGATGCCTTCCAGTCGCGGGTTGATCCGGGTGAGCAACTCCACGTTGAAGCGATTGATCCGCTTGCCGTTGAACAGCCCCTCGTGCGGCAGGTCGGGGTCCGTGAACGTGTGGGCGAACTTGAACCACGAGTAGCCCACCAGGCCGGGGTGCGTGAAGGCGTTCTCCAGTGCGGCCGTCGCGCGGCGGCGGTACGCGCTCAGCACGTCCTGCGTCAGATCTTTGGTGGGCCAGTGGCCGGAGTACCAGGCGAACTCGCCGTTGAGCATTGGCATGTTCGCGGGATCGTACTCGTCGGCCCGCTGGCGGAAGTTCGGGCGGTAGTTGTTGAACGACAGCACGTCCACGTGCCGCCGGTCGTAGGCCCTCAGCACCACGTCGCCGGGCGGGGCGCCGTGCCGGCAGCCCAGCAGCAGGTGGTTGCCGTCGTACTTGCGGATGGTCTCGGCCGTGAAGCGGAAGTACTCGCGCACGAAGTGGGTCGTGAAGGCGTCCTGGTCGGCGCCGAAGGCCTTGGAGTCCAGGACGAGGCCCTTGCCGTGCAGTTCGATGAACTTGCCCGCCGAGTCGAAGGCGGCGCCCCAGTCCTTGGCCACCTGGGCGATACTGCCGCCATGGCGCCCGAGCACGAACTCCCAGGCCGCCTTGTGCCCGCCGCGCTTCGGCTCCAGCGACAGGAAATATTGCAGCAGCAGCGGCTCGGCGCCCAGGACGTTCCTGTCGGCCGTGTCGCCGCCCTGGCCCCAGACGTGGTCTTTGCGGGCCTGGGCCCAGCTCGCCTCGTTGTCCACGAAGTAGCCCAGGAGGTCCTTGCGGTCGCGCAGCGGGGTGCAGATTTCCTTGCATCGCGCGTCGTAGGCGGCGCGCCACTCGGCGTCGAACACGTCGATGTGCTTGGGCGGCATGACCGTCCACTTGTTGCCCGTGGCCTTGCGGACGTGGATCAACACGGTGTATGGCCAGCCGCGGTCGTACATCTGCGGCACCGTCCACTCGCCGAAGCCGTTGAAGCCCATCGCGCCCAGGCGGTCCATCCAGTACTTCGCCCTGTCGAGGTCCTTGCCCAGCTTCGGGGCGGCCTCGTCGTCGGCCGGCGGGTCCACCGGCCCGACCGAGACCACCGAGCGATACAGAAACGGCTTGCCGTCGGGACGCAGCAGCCACCATCGCCCGGCCGAGGACTTGCCCACGCGCCAGAAGCCTTCCTTGCCGGCGATGGTCGATGGCTCGATCTTGACGGAGTCCAGGGCGGCCGGGCCCCCGGCCGGCCGGGGTGCGCCCTGACCAAGGGACAAGCGCCCCGCGAGGGCCCCGACCCCTGCTGCGGTCGTGGCGGCGAGGAATTGTCTGCGACTGGAGGTCGGGCCGATCATGACGCGCTCCTTCTTCTTGCATAGGTATGAACCCCGCCGATCCGGCGGAGTGGCGAACTCCGCGGAGGCGGCGAGGGAACCCCGCGGCGAGCCGGCTTGGCTTCGGCACGCCGTGCCAGGGATGGATCGCCCTGCCAGGGCGCAGCGCTCGCGGAGTCCGGTGAATCCTGCTATTGTCTCGCTCTGACCTGGAGGCCAAGGCATGTTGGCATCGGCGGCGACGGCGGCGGTGATCGCGGCGGCGGTGTTTTTCGCGGCCGCGATGCTGTGGACGATCGTGGCGTTCAATCGCCTCGTGCGGGACCGCAATCTCGTGCGCGAAGGGTGGAGCGGCATCGACGTGCAGCTTACCAGGCGGCACAACCTGGTGCCCAATCTCGTCGAGGCCGTCAAGGGCTACAGCGGGCACGAGCGCGGACTGCTGGAGAAGGTCGCGGCGATTCGCGTCGAGGCCCAGGCGGCCGGGTCGGCCGGGGCGGCGGGCGCGGTGAAGGCGATGGAGACCGGCGAGAACGTGCTCACCGACCAGCTCCGGCGGTTGTTCGCCCTGGTCGAGAGCTACCCCGACCTGAAGGCGGACGCCAGCTTCCGTGCGCTGATGGAGCAGCTCGCCGAGGTCGAGGATCAGCTCCAGTCGGCCCGGCGCTACTACAACGGGGCCGTGCGAACCTACAACACCCGCGTCGAGCAGTTCCCCGGCAACCTGGTGGCGGGCATGTTCCACTTCAAGCCGGCCGACTTCTTTGAGGTCCAGTCGGCGACGGAGCGGGCGACGCCGCAGGTGGAGTTCCCCGTATGAAGAGACTACACAGAGGCACGGAGGGACCGAAAATGGAAGACGGGCGAAGCGCCGCCAGGCAAGCCGCGCTGGGTGGCGATACGCGGGGTCGCGTGCGCCCGGGCACGGCTTCAGGACTCAGAGTTCGTGAAGGAATTGGAGCTCGATGTTCTGTCCGCATTCGACGCTTTCTGTCGCCCCTTCAGGGCTTCTCGCCTAATCCATTGTCTACCGGGGGCTTACGCCCCCGGCTCGATCCTCGACGCCCCTTCGGGGCGAAGAGGGAGGAGGCCGCTTCTGCAGTTCCTTCACAAGCTCTCAGTTCTACGCCCTCACTCGGCCTGCGTCTCTGTATGGTCGCCGTTTCCTGCCTCGCCCTCGGTTCGGTGGTCGGCGCCGAGGAACGGATCCTGCGCTATCACAGCGACATCGTCGTCGAGCCGGACTCCTCGCTGGTCATCACCGAGACCATCACCGTCCGCTGCGAGGGGCAGAAGATTGAGCACGGCATCTACCGCGACTTCCCCATCCACTACTCCGGCGGGTGGTTCACCCGGCGCACGGTCGCGTTCGAGGTGGTCAAGGTTCTCCGCGACGGAAAGCCCGAGCCGTTTACCGTCGAGGAGAGCCAGCCGGAGGCCAAGCGGGTCCGCATCGGCAAGGCCGACCTGCTGGTCCCGGTCGGCGAGCACACCTACACGCTGGCGTACCGCACGGATCGGCAGATCGGCTTCTTTGCCGACCACGACGAGCTGGCGTGGAACGTGACGGGCAACGGCTGGGAGTTCCCGATCGATCACGCGTCGGCCACGGTGCACCTGCCCAGGGGCGTGCCGACGGACAAGCTGAAGTTCGAGGGGGCCACCGGCCCGATGGGCGAGCGGGGGCGCGACCTGCGCCTGCCGGACGCGAGTTTGCAGGTGGAGGCGGGCGGCGGGCTGACGTGGGAAACGACGCGCCCGCTGGCGATCGGCGAGGGGCTGACGATCGGCGTGCACTGGCCGAGGGGATTTGTCGCGCCGCCGACCGCGGCCCAGGAGCAGCATCGGTTCGTGCTGGACAACCTGGTGCTGTTCGTGGGTCCGGCGGCCGTGATGCTGGTGGGGCTGTACTATGCGGTGGTGTGGTGGTGCGTGGGGCGTGACCCGGCCAAGGGCGTGATCTACCCGCTGTACGAGCCCCCGGCGGGCGTTGGCCCGGGCGCGGCGCGGTTCCTGTGGCGGATGGGCTGCGACCTGAAGTGTCTCGTGTCGACGGTGGTGAGCCTGGGCGTGAAGGGGCGGCTGCGGATCATCGATGCCGGCGGCACGTACTCGCTGGAGAGGGCGGGGGCGGAGTGGCCGGGGCCGGCTGTGGGCGAGGAGGAGGCGGTCGAGAAGGCGCTGCTGGGCGGCGGGCGGCGGACGCTGACGGTGGAGCCGTCGAACCACAAGACGTTCCAGCGTGCGGCCAGGGAGTTGAGCAATGCGCTGCGGAAGGGCCACCAGAAGGGGAACTTCGTCTCTAACCGCGGCTACGCCGTCGGCGGGATCGTGCTGTCGTTGGTGGCGCTGGGGGCGGCGGGGCTGAGCCTGGGCGGGATGCGGGCGGCGGTGTTCGGCTTCCTGTGCCTGTGGCTGTCGATCTGGACGGTGGCTGTGGTCGCGTTGATCAAGGCGGCGGTGGGGGCGTGGCGGCAGGTGGGGGTCGGCGGGTCGGCGCGGACGGTTGTCAAGACGATCGGCGCCATCTGGATCACGCTCTTCGCCGTGCCGTTCCTCGGCTTCGAGCTGTTCGCGGTGGGTCTGCTGGCCGTGATGGGCTCGGCGTGGATCGTGCCGGTCATCCTGCTGCTGATCGCGTTGAACGTGGTGTTCTATCGGCTGCTGAAGCAGCCGACGCGCCAGGGGCGGCGGGTGATGGACGCCATCGAGGGTTTTCGCATGTACCTCGGCACCGCCGAGGGAGACGTGCTGGCCCGCCTGACGCCGGCGGGCCGGCCGACCGTGCCGCCCCCGCGGACGCCGGAACTGTTCGAGCGGTACCTGCCGTACGCGATCGCGCTGGACATGGAGCAGCAGTGGGCCGAACGGTTCGCGAGCGTGCTGGCCGGGGCATCGTCGGCGCCGCCCGGGGCCGAGGGCCACTATCATCCGCTGTGGTACGCCGGAGCGGCCGCGGGGACGTTCGCGTCGGCGGGCATTGCCTCCTCGCTGGGCGGCTCACTGGCCAGTTCGTTCTCGGCGGCATCGACGGCGCCGGGCAGCAGCAGCGGCGGGGGGGGTTCGTCCGGCGGCGGGGGGGGGGGGGGCGGCGGGGGGGGGTGGTGCGACGCGAGCAGGACGCCACGCCGCTCCACTACCAGCACAGCA
>CAYWTX010000468.1:0-3052 GCA_964461295.1 uncultured Planctomycetaceae bacterium
GGACGGGGCGGTGACCATTCCCCTCGAACCGCTGTGCAAGCCCGGCACGGAACGCGACGGCTGGGGCCATATCGCCAAGGATGGGGCGGCGCTCCTGGATGGTTCATACGGCCGCTTCGCCACGTGGTACGCGACAGCCACAGTGCCGGCTGCGCGCGCCGAGCGGGTCTGGCTGGCCGTTAGGGCCGAGTGTGAAGGACGGGTCTGGGTCAACGACAGTTTCGTCTGGCAATCGAGCCGGCAGCAGACGCCCGGGCAGTTGGCGCGCGTGCCGGTGGATCTTATTGCAGGTACAAACCGTATTACCGTGAGTATCTCGCCACGGCCGGTCAGCGACGGCAACAGTGGCAGACAGGGATTTTGGGTCCACAAGTACGGCGAGCGCGCCTATGGATACTTCGCCCTGTGGGTGGGACGCGGCGAGCCGGGCGCCTCGGCCAGGACCGTTGCGGCGGCGCCCAAGACGGACCGCAACCGTTACCCCGACGCTAAACCGCCCTTGGCCTGGGACATTGAAAAGGGGATTAATGTGCGGTGGCAGACCAAGTTGCCGACCGACGATGCCGCGCCTGTCATCGTGGGCGACCGCCTCTTCGTGACGACCTATCCGGGTGAACTGGTCTGCCTCGACGCGGCAAGCGGCAAGGAATTGTGGCGCAAGCTGCCGCAGACGGCAGGCGAACTCGAATCCTATCCGAAACCGGCGCTGGCAGCATCGTTCATCCGCACGCGGCGCTGGAAGGCGAGTGCAGGTGGACCGGGTTCCGGCACGTTGTACTCCGCGCCGCTGCCGGCGGCCCTGCCGGTGGACGGCATGCCGGCCTATGCGCGTTCCTGTCTGGCGGCGCTGGCGGACGCCCAGCACGTCTGGATGCACGATCCTCGTGGCCGGCTCGCCTGCTTCGATCATGCCGGCAAACAGGTCTGGGCGACGGCCGTGTCGGCCCAGGTGCCGCGCTTCGTGACCGGTTACTACATCGGCAACACCGTGACGCCGCCGACGCCGCCCGCCCGGTTGGGCGGGAAGGTGATCGCGGCGGTAGGCACCGGACTGGCCGCCTATGACGCCGCCAGCGGCAAGGAATTGTGGCGGCGCGAGGCGGTGGATTATAACGGCGGGTTCGCGGTGATGGAGGTCGGACCGGGCCTGGTGCTACTGAGTTCCTGTGAGGTGCTCGACGCAACCACCGGCACAACCCTGATTGCCCGCTGCGCGCCGCTGATGCCGGACTCGACCGGCGAACCGCTGGTCGAGGGCCACACGGCCTACTTCAGTTCCTGTAGCAGTGCCGTGCGGTTCTGGACCGATGCGGCCGGGACGGTGCGACACCAGTTACTGTGGGACAATCCCACCGATGTGCGTTGCCGTGGCGCCGACCGCAATGGCGGCCGCTTCGCGGGCGCCCAGGCGCCGGACTTCTTCGGCCAAAGTACCACCGCCTATGCGCCCACGCCGGTGTTGCACAACGGCATTCTGTTCATGCACATGGCCGAACCGAATTCGATTGACCACGGCCCGCAGAACCTCACGCGGCTGAACACTTATGACGCCGCGACCGGGTGCGCGGTGGCGCAGCGGTACGGACTCATTATGAACGGCATGCGCCCCGCCGCGGCCACGGTGATGGCCGGTGGGTACCTCTTCATTGCCGACGAAGGCAGTGTCATCGGCGGGCATTTCGTCGGATTCCCGCAGGGCGTGCCGATGATCGCGGTGACCACAGCGGAGGAACAACCGCGTCGTATTGCTGAGAGTCGCGGCCTGGCATCGCGCGCCGCGCCGGTCTTCGCGGGGCGACGTATGTACCTGGCCGGTTCTGACCGGGTGGTCTGCATCGAGCGCCCCGAGGCGCTGGGCGACAAACTTAGCGAGTACGAACTCGCGGCCCTGAAGACCGGATTCTTCACGCGCGAGATCGGCCAGATGCCGGGCGAAGCCGGCGAAGCGAAACTGGCCCCGCCGGCCAACTTCACTGCGGCCGACGGCGTGCCGGTGGTGAAACTGGAGTTCGGAAAGACGCCGGACCAGTGGATGTTCGCCGGACCGTTCTTGGTGGACGAGCAGGTGGACGTGTTCGCCCAGCAGGGCGGCGCGGGCGCGGTGCGACCGATTCCGGGACAAACCGTGACCTACACCCAGACCAAGCAGGCGGTTCCGAAGAAGGAAGCGGAATACACCTCGATCGAGGGCCGTCCGGCGACGGCGACCTGGCGGGTCCTGGAGCCGAAGGCCTCGACTCGCGACCCCAAGACGGCGCGGGCGAAATTCGACGCGACCCGGCACATCATCATGGCGGATTACGCGCAGGCCTTGGGCAACCCGAAACTCACCGGCGGCGTCAACTTCGCGACCGCCTCGGGTCGGGCCTATTTCACGACCTGTTACGCCTACACCGTGATCGAAGTGCCCAAGGCGGGCGCCTATCGGGTTGAGTTGATCGCCGGTCGCATCAATGGTCAAGACGTCTATCTGGCCGGCCAGCGGATCGAAAACGAGACCGTGGTACACTTGGAGGCGGGCCGGTACCCCTTGATGGCGCGGGTGGCAATCGCCGCCTGCCAAAGTCATGAACCGATCGAATGGGCGGTCCAGTTCCGCGAACTGCACGCCGGCGGTCCGCCACCGCAGCCGCAACCGGCCGCAACCGGCCCGGTTACCCCCTTCGTGACGGGCGCGGGTCTGCCGGTCCGGTTGCTGGGCCAGTGGCCCTTGCCGGCCGGGCCGGTCTCGACCACGCCGGACCTCAAGGCCTTCAAACCTGTGCCGACCGAGGCCTTCGTGACCGGCAAGTCCGTCATGGACTGCGACTCCTTCAATGTTCCGCAGATGACAGCCAGTTACGGGTTGGATCCAAAGGCGTTATTGGGCGAGGACCCGAACGCGCGCGGTCTGTTCTATGCCGTGTGGGAGAACCGGCGCACAGTGATCGTCGAGTTGGACTGCCCCAAGGGTACCCGGTTATGGCTGTCGGGCCGTGAAGTCATGGACGGCGAGACCATCCGACTCGCGCCGGGGTTGTACCCGCTACTGTTCGAGGTGCGCGCGGACGTG
>CAYWTX010000469.1:0-21191 GCA_964461295.1 uncultured Planctomycetaceae bacterium
GACCAGCGGGCGGATCGTACCGCCCACCGGCGCGGGCGGAAAGGGTTCCGGCAACTAATGAAAGCTCAACGTCGTCACGATCTGCGCGAGAACCTGCTTGCCAGCGAGATCGGCAAGGTTGCGGACTTCCTGAAGAAGAACGGCTCGTACCTGGCCACTGGCGTGCTTGTCGTGGCGGTGGCGGTCTTCGCGGTCGTGATCCTGCGCGGACGGGCCGAAGCGAAGGAAGCCGGCGTTCGGCTGCAATGGGACCGTGTGCAACAGGCCAAGTATGCCCCCGAGTTTGACCGAAGCCAGCTCGTCAAGGAGCTTACCGACCTGACCGAGCAGACCACCGACAAACGGCTGGCCGCCCTGGCCGCCGTCGAACTCGGCGACGAGTTCTCGCGGCGCATCCTCGCCTCCAACGACGTCGACAGGACCGAACTGGCCAAGAAGGCTGAGTACTGGTATCGCTGGGCGATCAGCAAGTTCGTCGAGGAGGACCTGGCCGTGGGCAAGGCCCACCTGGGGCTGGCCACGCTGCACGAGACCGCGGGGCAGTTCGACCAGGCGGCGACGGAGTTGCAGGCCGTGACCAAGATGACGCAGCTTCAAGGCCAGCCGGTGATGCTTCTGGCCCGAATCGAGTTGCAGCGGCTGGCGGATCTGAAGCAGCCGGTGCGGATGGCGACGACGCTGCCGGCGAGCCAGCCGGCGGCAGGCGCGACGACCGTGCCGGCGCCAAAATGATCCTGGCGGGTGCAAGCCCCGCGCGCCGCGGGGCGGTTAAAGACGAGACGGTCCGGAGCGACGCCGAACGGCGCCGTTGCCGGGTGTTGCGGACAAGACTGGACTGAGAAGAAGGGCAAGGACCCCGAAGACCAGAAAAGAATGGGAGATAGTTCGATGGCCGATTTGGCAGCGTTGGCGGATGCTCTGATCAAGGGCGACCGGAACAAGGTCAGCGAGTTGACGAAGCAGGCTCTGGAGGCTGGCACGCCCGCCAAGGACGTGTTGGAGAAGGGGCTGATTGCCGGCATGGGCGTCATCGGCAAGCGGTTCAAGGCGAACGAAGTGTACGTGCCGGAAGTGCTCATCGCCGCTCGGGCGATGAAGGTCGGCATGGAAGTGCTGAAGCCCGCCCTGGAGAAGGCCGGCGTGAAGCCGATCGCGAAGGTCGTGCTCGGCACGGTCAAGGGCGATCTGCACGACATCGGCAAGAACCTGGTGAACATGATGCTGACCGGCGGCGGGTTCGAGGTCGTGGACGTCGGGACCGACGCCTCGGCCGAGAAGTTCGTCGAGGCATGCAGGGCCCAGGGCGCCAAGGTGTGCGCGTTGAGCGCCCTGCTGACGACGACGATGCCCCAGATGACGGAAGTCATCAAGGCCCTGAAGGCCTCCGGCGTTGTCGTCAGGACGATCATCGGCGGCGCTCCGGTCACCCAGAGCTTCGCCGACGAGATCGGCGCCGACGGATACGCTCCCGATGCGGCCAGCGCCGTCGACGTGGTAAAGCAACTGGTAGCAGCCTGACCCTTTCAAGGCTGACGCTTCCCTCAAAAGTCGCCGGGAGGCGTGGCGTGGACATCTTGTCCATGTGTGCAACGGGCGTCCCGCCCGTGTCTTAATGCCACTGTCGGCAGGCGTTATGGCACGGCCGGGATGGCCGTTGGACGCGCGGGCGAGACGCCCGTGCCACGCCAAACCCGTTTTCCGGCGACTTCTGAGGGAGGCGTCAAGGCTGGCCGCACGCTTTGTGATCTTCGTCGCAGGCCGGATCGCCAGGCGATCCGGTCTGCGCTTTTGCGCGGGGGGCGGCCGCGGTCGGCTCTACATGCTCCTGCGCCAGCCATAGGATGAACGGATGGACGTGCACATGGAGAAAGCGTCTCGCCGGCGGTTCGGTCTGGGCGCCGCGATGATCCTGGTGTTGCTGGCGGCGGTGGCGGCAGCAAGCTGGATGGTGGACATTCAGGGCGGTTCGCTGGATCGCGGCCAGGCGATCGTCGAGGGCATGCAGCAGAACCTGGCGGCGATGCTGAAAGGGGAGGGCGAGGAGTTGTGGTATCTCGGCGGCAACTCCTTCGGCAAGCCGGTGGGATGGGAGATGTACAGTTGGCGTCCGGTGGCCGGGGGATACGAGGGGACGTCGCTGGTGGGCATGGCGCAGGAGCGGGTCTCGGGCAACGAGCGGTTGATCGCCAGGGCGGTCTTTCGCGAACAATGGAGCGTCAGTTCCGATGCCCGGTCGGGGCAATACGTGGGCTACGAGGGGCCCGGCCCGGGGGCCAATGTGCTTACGACGCGGATCGACTTGCGGGGGAAAGAACTGGTCGTCTCGCAGGTGCACGGGGGCCGCACGGCCTCCGCCGGCTCGCCGGTGCCGAAGGCCTATGTGCCGGAGGGGCTGAGCCGGCTGGCGATCCGGCTTGCGGCGGCGGGGGCTCGCGGCTCACGATTCCGCATGATCTACAACAGCGAAGCGATCGGCCGCGGCGGAGAGATACAGTTTGGCAGCATGGACGTCGAGCCGATGGGCGCGCGGCACGGGATGCTGACGCACATGGCCGGGCCGGATGCGTCCTGGCGGGAGGATGTGTCGTTCGACGAGCAGGGGCGGGCGACGGCGATCGTGAAGGGCGGAACGGGCGTGGTGTTCCGGCTGACCACACGGGAGGAGGTCGCTCGCATTTTTCCGGAAGTCAAGCGTCTGGTTGAGTTGAGGGCGGAAGCGGAGCGCGAGGGCGGGGGCGACGAATGACGGTGGCGTTGCCGCGGACGGCAAGGGGTTGCGGAGCGTTCTACGGACGATGCAGGAGAGGGGGCTGGTCGGAGGAGGGGCGGGGCTACTTCTTGTCCTTCTCCTCGCCCGCGAGGGTTCGGGCCCGCATGTCTTCGGCCCGGCGAATCAGTTCCGTGTTCGTCACCGGCTCCTGCTTCTCCAGCTTGTAGTCCAGGAAGCGGTGGTCGCGGTAGGTCCACGGAGACATGTAGCTGAACAGATCCAGCGGGGGCACCTCGTACCACGGCGGGTTGACTTCGGCGTGGGTATTGAGCGTCTTGTACCCCTCCAGCCGCAGGACGATGTCGTAGTCGCCGTACCACGTGAAGGGCAGCGTGACGGGCGTCCGCCCGATCTCCTTGTCGGACACGAACACCAGGGCGCCTTCCGGCTGAGAGGTGATCCTCATCTCTCGCTCCACGCACCCGCAGGAGGTGGCCAGCAGACTCGCCGCCGCCCATCGCGCCAACTGCCATGCCCGCCCTGTGTCCGCAGTGTTCATGGATAGTCTTTTACCCTTGCGATGGCGGACTTGACAAGAGGAAACCGCCCCCCGTCGTCGCGTTGGGTGTGCTTGGTTTTTCTGGCAAGCAGCAATTCGGTGAAGCAAAAGGGGTTAGTCGGCGGCCCATCCTCCGCCTGAAGGACGGAAGGACCACAGCCCAGGCCGTTGAGTTGAGGTGGGCAGATCGCGTTGGCCGAGTGAAGTACGCTTGTAGGCGTATGTCCCTCGCGCCGTGAAGGCGGCAGTGAGACATGCGGTCTCGCGGCGCCAGACCGGCCCGCGTCTTGTTTCGTCGGGTGGATTCTGTTCTGCTTGTGGGATGAACGGCGTGAGCGATCCGGGTCCACTTCGCCCCCTCCGGCGGCGGACGGGGTATGCGGGCGAGGGTGGTGCGTGGCCGCGAGACGGGGCCATGGCAACGCGGTTGACACACGCCAGAGGGCGGCGCGGCGAGTGGAACCGGTGTCCATGCCGACAACGGCATGGTGGGCGGGAAGGTGCAAGATGGACGAGAAGAAGACCGAGATCGGACAGCAGGCCCGCGTGGTTGAGGGGCGATACTTCGTCATCGTGACGGCGTTGATGCTGCTGATCATCATCCTGCTGGGCTGGCTGTGGATGCGGGAGCGGAGGGCAGCGACAGGCGCCAGGCAGGACCTGGCGGACTTGCGTCGCGTGGCGGGCGCGAACGTCATCGGCGCGCAGAAGCTCCAGTCGATGCTGGCGGGGTCGATGCGCCGCCCGCTTCAGCGCGACGACCTGCCGATGGAAACGGTGACGTGGAACGGCCGGCCGAGGCAGGTGTTTCGCGTGAGCGCGGCGGCCGGTGCACGGTTGGGGCTGGAGCCCAACGACGTGGTTCTGGTGAACCCGGCGCCGCCGGCGGAAGCGACGACGGCGCCCCAGACGCAGGAAGCCGGTCCGTGAAGCCGAAGGTCGCTTCGGGCTGGCCGGCGATCAAGATGCGGGGGTCATTGTCCGTCCGGGGGCAGCCCGGTAAGATAGGCATCGCCTATGAGGTTCCGAACGACATGGACGAAACGGCGGAGCCTGCTGCTGGCCCTGGCGGTTTCCGTTCTCACGATCGTAATGGGGCCGGGAGCGGCTCGGTCGCTACGAAACGGGGCGGATTTCCTGCTCGCGCCGGCGGGCGAAGCGCCGATGTACGCGGCGACCGCGTTGAAGGGTCTGGGCGGCGAGGACCAGGCCCGCCAGGCCACGCGCGAGGAGGTGGAGCAGCTGCGGATCGACAACGCGTACCTGCAGCGGCTGGCGGGGCACTGGAAGCGCCAGGAGGAGATTCAGAAGCGGCGTGCCGAGGAGTTGGCGAATTTCCAGGCGTTGTACCGGCCGGCGAGCGACCTGGCGTGCGAGTTGATACCGGCTCGCGTGGTGGGGCAATCGGGCCTGCCGTACCACCGCTCCCGCATGTTGCGGACGCCCCTGGCTCGCCCGAACTACGAGGGATCGCCGGTGACCATGCGGACGCTGCTGACCGACCGGGCCAAGTCCCTGCCGCCGAAGCTGGCCGTCGTGACGGGCAGCGTGCTGGTGGGGCGGATCGACGAGGCGGGGGCGTACACGGCGCGATTGCGGCTCGTGACGGACCGGGGCTTCGAGATGGCCGGGCACATCCGGCGGAACATCGATCCGGCCAAGCCGCGAATGGTCACGGTGACGGAGGGCGACGCGGCCGTGGCGCCCCTGACGCCGGAGAACAACAAGGAGATCGAGGTGAACGCCCGCGGAGACGGGTCGGCCGGGATGATCGTGGAGTACGTGAAGGCATACCACAACGTGCTGGCTGGCGACTTGCTGGTGACCAGCGGCGAAGAAGCGTTTGTGCCGACGGAGATCAACGTCGGAGTGGTCACGGAGGTGCGGCCGGACGCGAAGGACCCGCACCGCTCGACGTTGCGGGTTCGCCCGCACGCGGACTTGGACAGCCTGCGCGAAGTGTTCGTAATCGTGCCGCTGGGAGCCGGCGGACAATGAGACCGGGGACCGTAGACCGGGTACCGGGAAGAGAGCAACAACCGGGAACGAGAGCAGAATGAGGGACACTCGACGCTGGATACCTGACGCCTGACACCTACCCCATGCGATGGATTCCGTTCATCTTGTTGACGCTGTTGGTCGTGCTGCTCCAGCGGACGCTGGGGCCGGTGCTGACGTTCACTCCGCGCGGCATCGGCAGCGTGGGGCCGGACCTGGCCGCCATGGTGGCCGTGTACGTCGCCTGCCAGACCCGCACGTGGGAAGACGCCATGCTGGGCGGCTGGCTGCTGGGGTTCGCGGTGGACATCGCGGTGGGCGCGGCCGGGGTGGCGGTGGGGCCGATGGCGATCACGTACGCGTTGGCGGCGGGGCTGCTGTTCCGGTCGCGGGACGCGTTTTTCCACGAGCGGGCAGTGACGCAGGGCGTGCTGGGCATGGGCTTCTGCTTGGTCGCCCACGGGCTGTGGGTGACATTCCAGTCGATGCTGGGTTCGCCCGGCATGGACTGGAACGTCTACGGGCACACGATGCTCCAGGCGGCGCTGCTGGCGCTGTACACGGGCGGCCTGATGCCGCTGGCGCACGCGCTGCTGCGGGGCGTGCGGAGGTTGATCATCGTGGCGCCGGCGGGGAGAGGCGGAAGACGGTAGGGGGGGAGGAATCCGGGACCCCGAGCCCGGAACCAACAGCGGGGGGGGAGACAGGCCGCCCCGCTTCAGCGGCGTCGGTCCGCGGGAGCGGAACTCGGGGCCCGGCAAGAGGGAGGCGGCGAGGATCCCGGCACCTTTGCGAAGGCGACCGGGCCGATCCGAACGGGGCCCGCGGCACGGCCGGACTCGGCTGCTTCGGCGAGCAGCGAGGGTTCTGTTGGTGGAGGCAAGGCGTTCGTGGGTCATGTATAGGCAGCGAATGAAGATTCTGCTCGGGCTCATCGGCATCGTGTTGGCGATGCTGGCGGCCAAGCTGTACCACCTGCAGATCGTGCGCGGCGGCAATTACCGCGTGCAGGCCGAGGAGGCTATGCGCTCGAGGGAACTGCTGGCGATGCAGCGAGGCAAGATCACCGACCGCCAGGGGCGCATCCTCGCCATCGATGAGCCGTGCTTCGACTTCTGCCTGGACTACCGCTTCCTGAAATCCGACCCGGCCTGGGCAGCCGAGCAGAAGCGGATGCTCGCCGTCGAGGTCGCGCAGCGCGAGCCCGTCGACCGCCGGGCGGCCAAGGCGATGGTCGAACAGCTCTACCAGCAGCGTGCGGCCGCCACGTGGGCGATGGCCGACGAGTTGACCGCGCGGCAGGAGACGAAGCTGCACGAGCAGATCGCCCGCGTGATGGCTCGCGTCAGCGAGATCCGGCGGTTGGTAAACGCCCGGCGGGTACAGGAAGTGGCCGTCCGCGAGGAACGCGCGTTCCACGCGATCGTGCCGGGCTTGGACACGGACGCGGCCGTGAAGATCCAGCAGCGGATGGAGGGGCTGATCGGCGCGGCGATCCGGCCGAGCCACAAGCGCGTGTACCACTACGGCAGGCATGGCTGCCACATGATCGGGCTGACGGGGGAGGTCAGCCGCGAGGAGATGAGCAGGCACAACCTGAACGAGGATCACTCGTGGTCGGAGCGGATGCTGGCGAACTACCTGCCGGGCGACGTGGTGGGCAAGACGGGCGTGGAGAAGATGTCGGAAGCGTACCTGCGCGGGCAGCGCGGAGTGCGGACGTTCCGGCTGACGGGTGAGACGCTGAGCGAGGTCCCGCCGGTGCAGGGCGCGGACGTTCACCTCACGCTGGACATCGCGATGCAGAAGGAGGCCGAGGCGCTGCTGGAGCGTCGGGGGATGACCGGCTCGATCGTGGTGCTGACAGTGGGCACGGGCGAGTCGCCGGAGTGCGATGTGCTGGCGATGGCGTCGGTGCCGACTTTCGACCTGAACCGGTACCGCAAGGACTTCGCCAAGTTGGCGGCCGACGAGATCAACCTTCCGCTGCTGCACCGTTCGGTGGTGCAGCGGTATCAGCCGGGTTCGACGGTCAAGCCGTTGGCGGCGCTGGGGGCGCTGGGGGCGAACGTGATCGGCCCCGGGGGCGAGATCGACTGCCGGGGCTACCTGCACGATCCGGGATCGTTCCGCTGCTGGATCTGGGAGCAGTTCCGCGCGACGCACGGCCCGCAGGACGTGCGTGAGGCGTTGAAGCATAGCTGCAACGTGTACTTTTACGAGGTGGGCGACCGGCTGGGGTGGAAGCGGCTGGGGGACTGGTACAGCATGTTCGGCTTCAACGCCGTTCCGGGCACGGGTCTGCCGGACGAGAAGGCCGGCACGGTGCCGGACGAGAAATGGTTGCAGGATCGGTATCGCCGCACGTTCCGTCGGGGCGATGCGCGGCTGATGGCGGTGGGGCAGGGGCTGTTGACCGTCACGCCGCTGCACGTGGCCAACGCGATGGCGACGATCGCGCGCGACGGCGTGCTGCTGACGCCGCGGGTGGCGCTGGAGGGGGCGCCCAAGCAGGTCCGGCACGACCTGCCGCTGGACCCGCGACACGTGCAGGCCGTGCGCGAGGGGATGTACCAGGTGGTGAACGAGTCGGGCGGCACGGCCTACAAGTACTTCCATGGCGCCGGCGGGGCGGACCTGGGCGGCATCGAGCTGTGCGGGAAGACCGGCACGGCGACGACGTCCCCGCAGAGGATCGACACGGACGAGGACGGCAGGATCACGCGGAACGACCAGGTGGTGCGCGTGGGCGACACGGGCTGGTTCGTGGGGTTCGCCCCGTACCGGTCGCCGCAGGTGGCGTTCGCCGTGTGCGTGGAGTATGTGGAAGGCGGCGGCGGGAAGAACGCCGCCCCCATCGCCGCCGACCTGGTCCGCCTGTGTCAGGAGATGGGGTACATAAGAAACTAGGCGAAGCGGGTGAACTGGTGGATTGGTGAACTGGTGGATTGGCTGACTGGTTAACTGGTGGACTGGTTGATCAGTTGCCTGTGGCATCCGCTGCCCAGGACACTGATCAACCCGTTAGCCAGTCCACCAGTCAACCGATTCACCTTTGCCGCAATGGACGATACGCTTGCTGGACACTGTTCGACATTATCTGCGGTACACGAGTTGGCCGATCATCTCGGCGATGATCGCCCTGTCGGTGTTCGGCATCCTCGCCATCTCCGCCTCGGAGAAGGCCGACCCGGACATGCAGGGGTTCACCCAACGGCAGGTGATTTTCGCACTGGCCGGGCTGACGGTGTTCGTCGTCATCACGGCCGTGCCGTACCGGGTGTTCGGCCGGGCGGCGTATCCGCTGTTCGTGCTGACGCTGGCGATGCTGGTGCTGGTGCTGAAGTTGCCCGCCCAGCGCGAGTCGCACCGGTGGATCGACCTGAAGGTGTTCCTGGTGCAGCCCTCGGAGATCGCCAAGATCGCCTTCGTCGTGATGCTGGCGTGGTATCTGCGGAAGGGAGACCGCTACCGCAAACTGGGCGGCCTGGCCGTACCGTTCATTCTGACCGTCGTACCGATGGCCCTAGTGCTGGTGGAGCCGGACCTGGGCACGGCGATGCTGTTCCTGCCCACGCTGTTCATCATGCTGTTTCTGGCGGGGGCGAAGCTGCGGCACCTGTTCGGCGTGATCGGCGTGGCGGGCGTGCTGGTGTTCCTGCCCGTGCCGCACCGGCTGCCGGCGACGATGAGACCGGCCGAGGCGTTCGACCGCGAATCGCTGGCGTACTGGGGCAGCCGCAAGAGCGCGTACCTGGTGTCGGCCCTGCCGCTGGCGGGGATGAAGCACCACCAGATCAGCCGGATCGTGGGCTGGCTGCGGCAGGACTCCGAGGAGATCGCCAGGGGATCGGGCTACCAGTTGCGGCAGTCGAAGATGGTGTTGGGGGCCGGATGCCTGACCGGCCAACCCACGGCCAGCCGGCTGCAGGAGTACTTCCGCATGCTGCCGGAGGACCACACCGACTTCATCTTCAGCGTGATCGGGGGGCGGTGGGGGCTGCTGGGGTGCCTGGCAATCCTGTTCTTTTACGGCGTGATCTTCCTGTTCGGCGTGGAGATCGCCACGACGACCAACGATCCCTTCGGGCGCCTGCTGGCCGTGGGTGTGCTGGCAATCCTGTTCTCACAGATCGCGATCAACGTGAGCATGACGATGGGGCTGATGCCCATCACGGGCATCACCCTCCCGCTGGTCAGCTACGGCGGTTCGTCGCTGATCACGAACTTCATCGCCTTGGCCCTGCTGATCAACGTCGGCGTGCGCCGACCGATCCTCCTCAACCGTCGGCCCTTCGAGTTCGGCGAGAAGAGGCAGAAGCCGCCGCAGCCGTACGGGCCGCTGGCGGACGATTGGCAGTAGGCACGGCGGCGGGGGGGGGTAGGCAGGAATGTCGATGAACGCTCCGCCAAACGTGAGTTTGCCCCTGTCGCGCCCGGCGCCGAACGGGTGCGGGCCGGAGGCCCTGTCGCTGCGCCTGGCCGATGGATACGAGACGGCCATGCACGTGTACGAGCCGGCGAACGTCGCGGGCGAACCGGTGCTCTACCTGCACGGAATCCAGTCGCATCCGGGATGGTTCAGCGGATCGGCGGCGGCCCTGGCCGCCGCGGGACATCCGGTGTTCATGCCCGTGCGGCGGGGCAGCGGGGCCGCGTCGAACGAACCAGGGCACGCGCGGTCGAGCCGGCAGTTGCTGGCCGACGTGACGGCGGCCGGGCGGCTGGCGCTGGAACGGACGGGGGCCGCCGCGCTGCACCTGGTGGGCGTGAGTTGGGGCGGGAAGTTGGCGGCCGCGTACGCGTCACAGCCGCGGCTGGGGGTGCCCGTGGCATCGCTGGCGCTGGTGGCGCCGGGCCTGGCAGCGCGCGTGGACGTGCCGGCAGCGACGAAGCTGGCCATCGCAGCCGCGGCGTTGTTGCGGCCGCGGCAGCTGTTCGGTATCCCGCTGAGCGACGTCGAGTTGTTCACGGACAACCCCGCCATGCAGGAATATCTGCGGGCCGACCCGTACCGGCTGCAACGTGCCACGGCGCGGTTCCTGCTGGCCAGCAGGCTGCTGGACCGGCGGCTCGACCGGTGCGGCCCAGGGAGCATCCACTGCCCGACGCTGCTGCTGCTGGCCAGCCGCGACCGAATCATCGACAACGCGGTTTCGAGGCGGCTCGTGGAACGTCTGACAGCCGGGCGGGCGGATGTGCGTGAACTGGAGGGCGCGCACACGCTGGAGTTCGAGGCGGACGCCGGGCCGCTGATGGCGGCGCTGAGGGAGTGGGTGACCGCGGCGCGCCGGGCACGTCGCTGAAACGCAAGCGGCGAGGAGATCAGTTCAGCGATGCGAGGGCCTTCTCCACCGCGATGAGGTCCGCGCGGAGACGCTCCAGGCGCTGCCGTTCCTTCGCGACCACCTCGGCGGGGGCGCGGGCGACGAAGTTCGCGTTGCCCAGTTTGCCCTCGATGCCGGCGACGCCCTTGCGGACCGACTCGGCCTGCTTGGTCAGCCGCGACAGTTCGGCCTGGCGGTCGATGATGTCCAACACGTAGAGTTTGGTGCCCGCAACGGTGACGGCCGCGGCGTTTTCCGGCGGGGCCGGCAGGCGCGGCGCGATGGTCGCCTCGCCCACGTTGGCCAGGCTCTTGAGCAGGTCGAGGTTGGCGGTGATCAGCCCGGCGGCGGCGCCGTCGGCCTCGATGGCGACGTTCACCACCTGCCTGGGCGGCACGTCGTGCTCGGCGCGGGCGTTGCGCACCAGACGGATCAACTCGCGTAGCAGAGCGAACTGCTCCTCAGCGGCCGGGCGGATCATCGCCGCGTCGGCCATCGGCCAGCGGGCGGCGACCAGCATCGGCTCGGCCGGCTCGTCGCCGGGACCGCGGACGGCGACCATGCCGTTCAGCGCCTGCCACAACGTCTCGGTGATGAACGGGGTGATGGGGTGCAGCAGCCGCAGCAGCACGTCGAGGCAGTAGGCCAGCACTGCCTTGGGGGCCGAGCGGCCGGCGTTGATGCGGGCCTTGGCGATCTCGAGGTACCAGTCGCACAGGTCGTCCCACATGAAGTGGTAGAGCGTGTCGGCCAGTTCGTTGAAGCGGAAGCTCTCGGCCGCGCGAGTGGCGTCGCGAACGGCGGCGTGCATGCGGCTGAGGATCCACGCGTCGGCGAGGTCCTCCTGCGGGCGGATGCTGTCCCAGGCCGGCGCAGCCGAGAGGTTCATCATGGCGAAGCGGGCGGCGTTCCACAGCTTGTTGCAGAAATTGCGCCCGATGTCGAACTTGGGGCTGGCGTTGACGGTTCGGCCGTCGGGGAGTTTGACAGGCTCGACGGGCATGCGGACGTCCTGCGTCTGGGTGGTCATGCTGACCAGCGTGAAGCGCATGGCGTCGGCGCCGTGGCTGTCGATGATGTCGTGGGGGTCGATGCCGTTGCCGAGGCTCTTGGACATCTTGCGGCCTTCACCGTCCTGGATCATGGCGTGGATGACGACGTCGCGGAAGGGGATGTCGCCGAGGCAGTACTGGCCCATCATGACCATGCGGCTGACCCAGAGCGTGATGATCTCGCGCGCGGTGCAGAGCACGTCGCCGGGGTAGTACCGCTTCAGAGCGTCGGTCTCCCGCGGCCAACCCAGCGTGCTGAACGGCCAAAGCGCCGAGGAGAACCACGTGTCGAGCACGTCGCCGTCGCGGGTGAGCGAACGAATGTACCTACGAAGATCATTGACGGCATGAAGCGAACAATTCGGGAACTCTTGGAGAAGGCGATCACAAGTAGCCCTGTACTGACCGATGGTCTCAAGGTTGTCGGTACCCTCAAAGGCGAGCATTCTGGTAAGCAGATCAATCGCCATGGCGAACTTGGGGTTGGAGCTTGCTAGGTACAGAGGGGATTCACCGTCAACCAAGACATCGCCTTCCCGGATGACAAACTGGTCTTCGATCCCACAATCACGAAGGAAGGAATCCACCGAAGTTGTGCACTCTGATCGGTGCCGAGCCATGGCATGTCCGTGCGACTCTCCAGGTCCGATGTGCTTGCCGGTCGCGATGATGAGTGTCCACACGGGTATCTGGTGTCCCCACCAGAGTTGGCGGCTGATGGGCCAGTCGCGGAGGTTCTCCAGCCAGGAGCGGTACGTGTTGGCGTAGCGGTCGGGCGTGAACTTGAGGCGGCCGTCGAGCAGGGGGGCAAGGGCGAATCCCGCGAGCGAATTGGCGGGAACGTCCGTTCCGGGAACAACCGAACCTGGGTCACTGAAGTGACCAGGCCGCGGACCCGGTGGGGGGGTGATCTCCTTTTTCACGGCCACGTACCACTGGTCGCTCAGGTACGGTTCGATGGGCACGTGGCTGCGATAGCTGTGGCCGACCTGGTGCGAGTAGTCGCGGACATCCTCCAGCAGCCCTTCGGTGCGGAAGAATTCGACGATGGCGGCGCGGGCCTCGAAGCGGTCCATGCCGATGAGGTTCTGCGCCTCGGGGGCGTCGGCGTCGGACCAGCCGTGCTTGTCGCTGATCGAGCCGTCGGGCGCCATGACGTTGATGACCGCCAGCCCGTGCCGCTGTCCGATGGCGTAGTCGTCGGGGTCGTGGGCGGGCGTGACCTTCAGGAAGCCCGTCGAGAAGCGGGCCTTCTCGTCCTCGCTTTCCGGGTTGGGCAGCACGACGTGCGCGTCGGCGATGATCGGGATCAGGCGCCCGACGATCGGCAGCCGCACCTGTTTGCCGACGAGGCACTTCGCCCGCGGGTCGGCGGGGTTCATCGCGATGGCCGTGTCGCCCAGCATCGTCTCTGGGCGCGTCGTGGCCACGGTGACGTGCGTGATGCTCCTGCCGTCAATCTCCACCGGCTTGACGAGCGGGTACTGCAAGTACCAGAAGTGCCCGTTCACCTGCTCGTGCTCGACCTCGTCGTCGGCGAGCACCGTCTGCGTGGCCGGGTCCCAGTTCACCAGCCGCTTGCCGCGGTAGATCAGCCCGTCGGAGAACAGCTTGAAGAACGTGGCGCGCACGGCCGCGGCGCAGACTTCATCCATCGTGAAGCGGGTGCGGTCCCAGTCGCAGGAACAGCCCATGGCGCGGAGTTGGCCGATGATGCGGGCCTCGTAGTCGTCCTTCCAGGCCTGGACGCGGGCGACGAACTCGTCGCGCGTGAAGTCGGTGCGGCGCTTGCCTTCCTCGGCGAGGATGCGTTTCTCGACGACGGTCTGCGTGGCGATGCCCGCGTGGTCGGTGCCCGGCATCCACAGCGTGTTGAACTGCTGCATCCGCCGCAGGCGGATCAGCACGTCCTGCAAAGCGTTGTTCAGCGCGTGGCCCACGTGCAGGGCGGCCGTCACGTTCGGCGGGGGGATCACCATGCAGAACGACGGCCCGCCGCGCGCGGGGTCGGCGTGAAACGCCCCGGCCGCCAGCCACTGCTGGTAGACTTCCTTCTCAACGCTCTTGGGGTCGTATGTCTTGGCGAGTTCGGTTGGCATTTGCTGTTCCTGTGCAGTTACGTCAACATTGCCGGATCGGCGAGGCCAATGCTATGATGTCGTAGGACTCAGGACAACCGCCATGAAGGACGAGATCAAGAGCACTGTGATCAGCGACCCGGAGACGATGGGAGGAGTGCCGATCATCTGCGGCACCCGCGTTCCCGTGTACGTGATCCTCGAGAACCTGGAAGCGGGTCTTACCGCGGCGCAGATTCTTGATGATTACCCTTCGCTGACGGAAGAGAGCATTCGAGCCGCAATCCACTACGCCGCCGAAAAGTGCGGAGCCGCCTGACGTGCGAATCCTATTGGACGAATGCATGCCGGCGACCCTTCTCCGTACCGGTCTGTTCGGCCAGCACGCTGTGGACCATGTGGCCGCCAGCCACTTTGCAGGACTGAAGAACGGGGCTCTCCTGTCTGCCGTGTGAGGGCAGTATGGCCTCTTCATTACTGCTGACAGGCACTTCAGAGTCCGCAGGTCGCTGAGCCCGAGTCCGCAGCTTGGCATCATCTGTGTCCGCGTCACTCCAAACAGGCCAAACCCCATACAGGCCGCTCTGCAGCGGTTGCTGGCTGCCGTGCCAATTGAGGACCTTGTTGGCCAACTGACTACCGTTTGGCGGGACCGCTGGGAGATCAAGTGATCGCATCCGCTCCGCACTGGGGGCGCTCCGCCGTCTCTTCGGCGTGGCGGAGCACCTTGTACTCGATGGCGTCGGAGATCGCCTGCCACGACGCCTCGATGATGTTCACGCTGACGCCCACGCTGCCGAAGTAGCCCGCCGTCGACGCGTCGTGCCACTCGATGAGCACGCGGACCTTCGCGGCCGTCTCGGCCGCGGTGTTCACCACTCGCACCTTGTAGTCGACCAGGTGGAGTTCGTCCACGCACGGGTAGTTGTCCCTCAGGGCGCCGCGGAGGGCCTTGTACAGGCTGTCGACGGGACCGTCGCCGTCGGCGACCGTGTGCTTGGTCTTGCCGTCGACCGTCAGTTTCACCATCGCTTCGGTGTCCGAATCGATGCCGGTGCGCTTGTAGATCAGGCTGCGGTAGTGGCCCAGCTTCCACAGCGGGCGATACCACTTGCCGCCCAGCGTCCTGCGGAGCAGCATCTCGAAGCTCGCGTCGGCCGCCTCGAACTGGTAGCCCTCGTTCTCCAGGCGGACGACCTCGGCGAGGATCTTCCGTTGGGCGGCCTTGTCGTCGGCGACGGCGAAGCGGGCGGGGGCGGTGGCGGCGATGTTGCTCATGCCGGACAGTTCGCTCACCAACACGCGGCGGGCGTTCCCCACGGTGGCGGGGTCCATGTGCTCGTAGGTCCGCACGTTCCGCTGCACCGCGTGCACGTGCATGCCGCCCTTGTGCGCGAAGGCTGCCGCGCCGACGAAGGGCTGGTTCTCCTGGAAGTTCAGGTTCGCCAGTTCGTACACCAGCCGGCTCACTTCCGTCATGTGCTGCAGCGTTCCGCTCCGCAGGCAGGAGTAGCCGAGCTTGACCGACAGGTTGCCGATCACCGACGTCAGGTCGGCGTTTCCGCACCGCTCGCCGATGCCGTTCATCGTGCCCTGCACATGCCCGGCGCCCGCCCGCACGCCCGCCAGCGAGTTGGCGACGGCCAGGCCGCAATCGTTGTGGCAGTGGATGCCGATCGCGGCCTGGGGCAACGCCTGCCGGACAGCGGCGACGGCGACAGCGATCTCCTCGGGCATGGCGCCGCCGGTGGTGTCGCACAGCACGAGCCTGGCCGCGCCCGCCTCGTGGGCCGCCCGCAGCGCGGCCAGGGCGTAGTCCGCCCGTTCGCGGAAGGCGTCGAAGAAATGCTCGGCGTCGAAGAACGCCTGCCGCTCGCGCCGGACCATCGCCTGGATCGATTCGGCGATCATCGCCAGGTTCTCCTCCTCGCTGACGCGCAGCACGTCGCGGACGTGCAGGTCCCAGGTCTTGCCGACGATGGTCACGACGCGCGTCTGGCTGTCCAGCAGGGCGCGGATGCCCTCGTCCTGCTCCACGTCCGTGCCGCGCCGCCGCGTCATGCCGAACGCCGCCACCGTCGCGTGCTTGAGGCGCAGAGCGCCCGCGTTGCGGAAAAACTCCGCGTCCTTGAGGTTGCTCAGCGGGTAGCCGCCCTCGATGTAGTCCACGCCCAGCCGGTCCAGCGCCTGCACCACGAGCAGCTTGTCCTGGCCCGAAAGGCTCACTCCCAGCGCCTGCGTGCCGTCACGCAGCGTCGTGTCATAGATCTCGATTCTCGACTTGTGCTGATCCATGTTCGCGTCCATCCGGGGCGGCGAGGCCGCCCAAACAGAAAAGGCCCCGAAGCGTTCCGCCTCAGGGCCTGTCGTAAGCGTCGAAACGCTGGATTGCCCTAAGGCGCTCGGCAGGATACCCCTACGGTAATGACGGCGGCGCAGAGGCATCGGCCCGGCATCCCGCTGCCGGAATCGCCTATCGCGATGTTGCCACGCATCTGCACTGCCATCTCCTGCCTCGCGCCACAAGAGCGAATGGACGCGATTATATCGGCAGCCTGCGCCTCGTCAACCTTGTTTCCGAGGGCACTTCGCTCCGGGCGTGCGTGGTTTCTCTGGCACTACGCAACTCGTTGCCGCTGCTGGTGCCAGTAGCCGTCGAGCATGCCGCTTTGTTCCACGCACGCCAGGGCGCCCATCGTCCCGCGTTGTTGCGTTTCAGCCTGCTATGGTGTAACAGCAGGACACCATGGCCAAAGAACGCATCCAGAAATTCCTGTCCGCCGCGGGGGCCGCGTCTCGGCGCGAGGCCGAGCAGATGATCCTCGACGGCCGCGTCCAGGTGAACGGCAAGCTCGTCGTCGACCTTCCGTTCTTCGTGGACGAGGAGGTCGACCAAGTCCGCGTGGACGGCCGGGCGATCCGTCGCCGCCGCCGGACGGTGCATTTCCTGCTGAACAAGCCGCGCGGCGTGGTCTGCACGCAAAGCGATCCCCAGGGCCGACCGCGGGCCGTCGACCTGGTGGGGCCCCTGGCCGGGCGGCTGCACACGGTGGGGCGCCTGGACGTCGAAAGCACCGGCATCATCCTGCTGACCAACGACGGCGCCCTCACGCAGTACCTCACCCATCCGCGCTACGGCGTGACCAAGACCTACGTCGCCGAGATCGACAGCCGGCTGACCAACGAGGAACTCCGCCGCCTGCGGGAGGGGGGCTATCAGGACGGCCGGCGCACCAGCGGAGCCGCCGTGAAGGTGCTGAAGAGCGGCCCGGCCTGGAGCGTGATCGAGGTGACGCTGACGGAGGGCCCCAACCGCGAGGTGCGCCGCGTGCTGGCCAAGCTCGGGCACAAAGTCAAGAAGCTCAAACGCATTGCCATCGGCCCGATCACCGACCGCGGAGTGAAGATCGGCAACTTCCGCGCGCTGTCGTCGCAGGAAGTGCAGCAGCTCCGCGGGGCCGGGAGAGCCAAGGCGAAATGAGAACCGCCGAACCGTAAGCCGGGGACAATGCCTGCGCGCTCGTGGCGATCTTCATGGGTGGCGATCTTCATGGGTTGCACGTCCCGGAACACGCCTGTATGCTCTGCGTCGGGACCGGGCGAAGAGGAGACCCATCGATGGCGGACGCGCATCGTTTTCTGGCGCTGGACCTGGGGGCCGAGAGCGGCAGGGGGATCATCGTCACGCTGTCGGGAGGCAAGGTGGCGATGGAGGAGATCCACCGCTTCGCGAACCGCCGCGTGACGGCGGCCGGGACGGTGTACTGGGATTTTCTGTCGCTGTACGCCGAGGCGCTCAGCGCGATCCGCATCGCCGCCGGTGGGGGGGGCAAGCTGGACGGCATCGGAGTCGACACGTGGGGGGTGGACTTCGGCCTTCTGGGCGCCGACGGCAAGTTGCTGGGCAACCCGGTGAGCTACCGCGACCGCCGCACGGAGAACATCCACGAGTATTCCAACCCGACCATGCCGCAGAGCGAGATCTTCCGCCTCACCGGCTACGAACCGTGGGCGATCGCGTCGCTGTTCCAGCTCCTGGCCATGCAGCGCGACCAATCGCCGCTGCTGAAGGCGGCCAAGTCGTTCCTCAACATGCCCGACTTGCTCAACTACTTCCTGACCGGCGTGCGGGCCAACGAGATGTCGATCCTCAACACGTCCAACCTGATGGACGTGGACTGCAAGTGGGCCAGGCCGGTGATCGGGGCGTTCAAGCTGCCGCGGATGTTCGGCAAGATCATCAAGCCGGGCACCGTGCTGGGGCCGGCGTGCGAGCAGGTGCGGCAGGATACCGGCCTGCCCGCCGACGTGCCGGTGATCGCCACGTGCGGGCACGACACTTCGGCCGCGCTGGCGGCCGTGCCCGCCAGCGGCACGGACTGGGCATTCATCAGTTGCGGAACGTGGAGCATCCTCGGCAGCCTGGTGGAACGTCCGATAAACTCGCCGCGGTGCCTGGAACTGGGCTTCACCAACGAGTACACCATCGGCGGCTGGTACGCTGCACGGAACATCTCCGGCCTGTGGCTCGTCCAGGAACTCAGACGCAAGTGGGATACCCCGGCCGACAAGTGGGACTACGTCCGCATGGCGTCCGAGGCGGGCAAGGTTGAGGCACCGGCCCTGGTGGACGCGGCCGACGCATCCCTGATGGCGCCGCCCGACATGGAGCAGGCGCTGCTCGCGCTGGCCGGCAAGACGGGCCAGCCGGCCCCGGCGGGTCGCGGGCAGCTTGTCCGCACCGTGCTGGAGAGCCTGGCCTTGGAGTACAACCGCCGCATGGACAGCCTGGGCGAGTTGATGGGCAAGCGTCCGGCCGTCATCTACATGGTCGGCGGCGGCATCCACAACAAGTTGCTGTGCCAGCTCACCGCCGACGCCTGCGGGTGCACGGTGCAGGCCGGGGCGGACCAGTGCACGGCCCTGGGTAACGCGCTGGGCCAGGCACTGGCCCTGAAGATCCTGCGCAAGCCCGAGCACATCCGCGAGGTGATGCGGGCCTCGACAGAGATCGTCACGTACCAGCCGAGCAATCCGTCGGCCTGGGCAGCCAAGCGGGCTCGCTACGCGAGGATCTGCGGCGGGTAGTGCGGGAGGCTAACCGCCAAGCGACCTGCGAACGCTTCCCGGCACCCAGGGGGACCGTGCGTACGGGTACACCTTCTTCGGAAGCTCGCGACGGGCGGGTCCGGACCGGTTCGATGAATCGCCTTCGAGAAGAGCGCGCCGGTACGCACGGACGACCGGCGCCCAGAGAACGCCGAGACGCCGAGGGGCGAGGGGCGTGGGCGACTCGCCGAAACGTACTTACCCGGCGATACGAGTACGCCGCACAACGTCCGATAATATATGTTATGTAGTGTTTAGCCAAGGGGGGATAAATCGTAAGAGTCCAGCGATCATTTGGTTACGACGGGAATGCTCTCGCCAGCCGACTTTGTCGGCCTCGCGAATCGTGTCGCTACGCCAATCGCCTCACTTGCAGCATGCCGTACTCGGCTACCAGTGGCGCCATCTGGCGGAAGCCGATCTTGCCGCCGCGCAGCGCCGGCCCGCCCACGCTCCCGTCGTCGTGCCACGTGTAGGCTACCAGTTCATCGATCTCGAACTGTACCCACCCATCGCGCACCAGGATCCGAATCCGGTACGGCGGGTCGTAGACCTGCGATGGGATCGGGTCGCCGCCTTGCGCCGCCAGGTGGAATCCGTGGCTCTTCCGCAGGTTGCATACCTGGAAGCTGCCGGGCTTGCCCCGCCGGAAATACGACGCGTGATACGCGTTGATGTCGCCGTAACGGTACTGATCATACTCGCCGCGGCGTTCGGCCAGCCGTGGATCGAGAATGTCTTCGCCGTTGCGGCCGCGAGCGCAGAACCAGAACATCGCCAGCCCCGGCTCGCGCACGGGATGGAAGTCGAACTCGATGCACACGCCGTCGGGGAATTCCATCGGGCACCAGAAGACGTAGTTGGCCTTCTGGCCCTGGTCCTTCGGCAGAACGCTCTCCAACCGCAGCCGGCCTCGGCGAAACGCGATGGCCGCCTGCCCCTCCAACCGCCAGTCGGCGAGGTTGCTCTCGCAGGCCAGCGGGTTCTGGTAGAGCTGTTCTCCGAACCGCAGTTCGGCGAACGGCCCCCGCCGCGGCAGTTGGTCTTCCGGGCCCAAATGTGGCATGGTGATCCTCCGCCGGCGTCGGCCTTCTCCCGGCCAACGGCCGCAACGAGGAGATGCTCCGTGCAGCGTTCAGCGTCGTCCGATGGGCCGCCGGCGCTCGTGGCGGCAGGGCCGCCCATAGTGAATCGACTACAACTTGTCCACCAGTTCCATCCCCAGGTCCTGGATCATCCGCAGGTCCTCCTCGGCGGGCCGGCCGCACGTCGTCAGGTAGTTGCCGACCATCGTGCTCGTGCCGCCGGCGTGGAACATCCAGCTCTGGAGGTCACGGAGGCACACTTCGCGGCCGCCGGCGATCTTCAGGTCCACGTCGGGCATCGCCAAGCGGAAAACCGCGATGATCGCCAGGCACTCCATCGGGGCCAGCGGCTTGTTGGCGCCCATCGGCGTGCCGGGAATCGGGTGCAGGAAATTCAGCGGCGTGACGGCCGGATGGACCTCGTCGCGCAGCGTCAGGGCCAGGTCGATGCGGTCGGCCCATGTTTCGCCGATGCCGAAGATGCCGCCGCAGCACAGTTCCATGCCGGCCGAGCGGCAAGCCGCGAGCGTTCGCAGGCGGTCGTCATAGGTGTGGGTGGTGACGATCCGCCCGTAGAGCCGGCGGCTGGTCTCCAGGTTGTGGTTGTAGCGTGTGAAACCGGCCGCGACGAGCGCATGGGCCTGGACTTTGGTCACCTCGCCCAGGGAAGCGCAGAGACCGATTCGGCGAGTCGCGGCGTCCTGCTGTCCCCCAAGCCCCGGCCCGGCGCGGCTGGGGCATCCCTCGCCATCGCGTCGATCCGCGGCCGCCGTCGCAGCGCCCATCGCCCGCCCCGCCGCCAGCACCGCTTCCAGGTCGCCCTCGGCGGGTCGGCGTCCGGAGTTGACGATCCCGATGCGGGCGGCGCCGCAGTTCCGGGCCCCGGCCGCGGCGGCGACGATCTCGCCCGCGGGCGTGCGGGCAGGCTTCGTGCCCGCCCCGCCCTGCCGGGCGGACTGAGCGCAGAAGGCACAGTCCTCGGTGCAGCCGCCGAGCTTCCCGGCCACGATGGAACACAGCGTAACCCGGTTGCCGAACCGCGCATGGCGGACGGCCCATGCCTGCCGGATCACCGCGATGGGGTCGGCGCACACCTCCCCCGCGACAGACAGCAGTTCCTCGCGGCCGAGGCGATGCCCGTCCAGAATCCGCCCGGCGACGTCGGGACCGCGACCGCTCAAGCACAACTCCGGTCCGGGCTGGCGCTATCCGCCGACGAAGGCCCGCTTGAGATCCACGGTGTCGCCGATGGCGATGGCGCCGGTGGTGAGGT
>CAYWTX010000470.1:0-10780 GCA_964461295.1 uncultured Planctomycetaceae bacterium
GTCGGAGACCTGTGCCACCTGGGAAACGTGAACAAGTTGTTTCGTGACGGCGCCTTACGCCCCAGGCTGAACCCTGATCGCCCCTTCCGGGCGAAGAGGGACAAAGGCCGCTTTTGCAATTCTTTCACAAAACCTCACTCCTCCGCCTGCTGGGGCTTCTCCACGCGCTCGATGCGCAGGCGGGTGATCTTCCGCTCGTCGGCCGCCAGGACCGTGAACTTCGCGCCCGCCGCATCGAGCGTCTCTCCCACGGCCGGAACGTACCCCAACTCGCTGAACACGAACCCGGCCACGGTGTCGTAGTCCTCGTCCTCGGGCAACTCCAGACCCATCTCGTCGTTCAACTCGCCGACGCGGAGGCGGGCGTCCACCTCGGCCGTGCGATCGTCCAGCCGCTTCATCTGCTGCGGCTCGACCTCGTCGTACTCGTCGTCGATGTCGCCGACGATCTCCTCCAGCAGGTCCTCGATGCTGGCGATTCCGGCCGTGCCGCCGTACTCGTCCAGCACCACGGCGATGTGCACTTTACGGCGTTTGAACTCGCGGAGCAAGTCGGCCAGGCGTACGGTCTCGGGCACGAAGTAGGGCTTTCGCATGATCTGCCGCAGCGGCGCGGGCGGCTTGTCCACGTACAGCAGCAGGTCCTTGGCGTAGAGGATGCCGATGATGTTGTCCAGGTCGCCCTCGAAGACCGGCACGCGGGTGTGCCCGCCGTCCACGATCCGCCGGCACGCCTCGGCCCAGGGCACGTCGGCCGGCACGGCGTATATCTCCGTCCGCGGCGTCATGATCTCGTCAACCTGCTTGCCGCCGAACGCCATCACCGACTCGATCATCTCCACTTCCTCGGCCCCGACGGCGCCCTCGGCCTGGCCGTCGGTCGCGGCCTGCATGATCTCGGCCTTGAGGGCCTCATCGTTCTCCTGAGCATCCTCCGAAGCGCCGCTCAGGCGGCGGATGGGCAGGTCGAAGGCCGACATGACCGCCACGATCGGCCACAGCGCGTAGCGGCAGGCGACCAGCACGCCCACGGTCGAGGCGACGACGCGTTCGGCCGCGTAGGCGCCCCACGCATGCGGGATGCCCACGCCGAAGACGGTGATCACGCCGGCGGCGGTGGCGGCCGCCGCCAGCAGACGCCACGGGCCCTCGTCCTGCCACACCTCGAACAGGTACACCATCGCGATGGTCAGCACGAGGTTGAACAGCGATCGCAGGAACCCCGCCGTCAGCCGCAGCGAGCGCAGGTGGCGGTCGAGCAGTTCCAGGCGGCGCTGCCCGCTGCGACCCGTCAGCAACTCCTCCAATTGCGTCCACCGCGCAACCCGAAGGGCCGTGCCGGTCAACGCGAAGAAGCACGACAGGGCCGTCGCCCCCAGAACGACCCAGATGAGATGACCCACGATGTCCAGACTCCGTCCAGCCCGCCCTGCGCCGCGGACCGCGCCGTTCCAGATGCCCCGGCCACGCAGGGACCGGACATTGCAGCGCTCAACAGTCTAGGCCCTTCAGCGGAGAAGGTCAAAAGACGTTGGGGCGGGCGCCGCGGCGGTTCCCTTCTCCTGGTTGCCTGCGCCCTGTGTGCCACTGTGGTCATGCTACCGGCTTCAGCAGTTCGCTCACCAGCTCGCCCGCCGCGGCCACCATCTGCTCACGCGCGGCGGATTTCCGTTCGGTCAGCTTCTTCACGATGGCCGAACCGACGATGGCGCCGTCGGCCACCTTGCACACATTGGCCACCGTCTCGGCGTTGCTGATGCCGAAGCCCACGCAGATCGGCGTCTCGGTGTGCTTGCGCAGTTCCGCGACGGCTGCGATGGTCTCCGGCGGCAGGCGGTCGCGCGCCCCGGTGATCCCCGCCACCGAGACAAAATACACAAACCCGCGGCTGGCGCGGGCGATCTCCGCCTGTCGCGGCGGCGGCGTGGTCGGGGCCACCAGCAGCACGTTGGCCAGGCCCTTGGCCGCCGCCAGGGCCTCCACCGGCCTGGCCTCTTCCACCGGCAGGTCAGGAATGATCGTCCCGTCGAACCCCGCCCCCGCCGCGGCCGCGAAGAACGCCTCCACCCCGCGCCGGAAGACGATCGAGTAGCTCACCATCGCGAGCACGGCCATCTTGCCGCCGCCGCGCCGGTAGGCCCGCACGGTGTCGAAGATCCGCCCGGTGTTCACCCCGGCCGCCAGCGCCTCGGCATACGACGCCTGGATCACCGGCCCGTCGGCAACCGGGTCGCTGAACGGCACGCCGAGTTCGCACACGCGCACGCCCCGCGCCTCGAAGTCCCGCAACAGCGCCAGCGTCACGTCGAGGTCCGGGTAACCGGCCGTGACAAAAGGCAGCAGCGTCTGCTTGCCCGCGGCACGCAGGGAGGAGAAGGTCTGCACAACACGATTTGTCGCTCTCACGGTCATGGGAATCCCGTTAGTTGGCTCCAGGCTTTGCTTTGCCGGCCACGGCCACGATGAGATCAAGCTTCTTCCGAATCTCCGGATCGATTTGGTCGCTCGGCAGGAATCGCACCAGGTCACAATACGTGCTCTTGCGGAGCACTATGGGCAGAGCCAGACGTTTGGAGAACTCCTTGAACAGAGGGTCAAGGAAGTCGTCCGAAACCTTGCAGTCTGGTGACCATGGCGAAGGCTTACTGAGTAGTTCAAGGGCCGTGGTGACCTGAGCGATGGCCTCGCCCATCACCTGCTGTCGTCGGTCCGCCTCGGCCTTGCCGAAGAGGTCATCCGGCTGCCCATGCCCGGCGAACGCCATCAGGACGTCTTGGGTACAGAAGTAGTTCTCGATCTCCCTTCGTGACCACATTGCCTCCACGAGGGGGGCTTCCGTGGGCAGCTCCCTCTCAAGTCTGTCGAAGATCGCCACTCCTGCCAGATCGGACTTGGCTTCCCGCAACCCGTGGAAGTGTTGCCTGGCCCTTTGCGGCAGGTTCCCAACGTAGCACACAAAGGGGCGTTCCAGGAACTTCTCGGCTTCATGTTTCAAGAGACGAGCGCATTCTCGGAGGATGGCCAAGTCTGTGGCATCCTCCAGATACAGGATCCAACCTGTCTGCTCAGCTTGGTAGTACTGGTCAAACCCGATTTCACTGAGTGCTTTCAGCACCTGGCTCCCCCGATCCGTCAGCGTGTGGGGTCTCCCGACAAAGGCGATCACCCGCCCCCTTGTAGCCGCTTCGTTCAGCACGACCTCTGAATGACTGGCAGCGATGACCTGTGCGCCCATCTTGTCGGCTGTTTCTGAAAGGAGTTGGTAAGTCTGTCGCTGCCGAAGAATCTCAAGATGGGCATCCGGTTCGTCTAAGAGCAGCACAGTCCTTGGATTCGCGTGGAGGTGGGCCAGAAGCAAGAGGGTCTGCTGCAAGCCTCTCCCTGAAGCGGCCAGGTCCAGGCGCACCCCGTTGCGTTCCAGATACCCCATCGTGATCTCACCGCGTTCCTTGACGTGCTTGGGGTCTTCAAGGTCAACCCCAAACAACGAACGTATCTGCGCCTGCAGCTCCTTCCACTGCCCCGGCTGGTTCTCGTAAATCTGGTAGCAGAGATTCCGCAAAACCTGAGCGGTCTGCCCCTGACCTACCAAGAGACCTATCCTCCCCGGCTCCCATTTCGGTTCATCCGCGGCCAGCCCAGACATTGGCGGAAGGTAAGCCATAGCGGGAACCCTTGCTTGAGAATCCTTGCCCGGCAACTCCAAGGAGGACTCTATCATGGCTTCAGGTATAGTGGTGAACTCTGCTTCCTGCACAGGGGCGTCTTCGAATCCGGGCCTGCGCATGGGCCGACACACGAAGGACTCATTGTTCGTGTAGTCGAACTCAAGACCACAAGCCCATTGAGCGCCTTCATTGACGCCCTCCACGGCGATTTCAATACGGATATTGCGCGTGCTCTCTGCCTTGCCGTTCTCCTTCTTGCTCACGCTACGAACGTGCAAGTCCCTCCAAAGAAGCGATGCGCTGGGGACTGGGATGGCAACCAGGTCGCGTACGTTGATGGCAACGCCCGGACGCTTCTTCGCTGGGGCTTTTCCGCCCCGCTTCGCCAACCACTGCCGAAGCCCGACATCCCAAAGCGTGAGGGCCTGAAGGGCTGTCGTCTTGCCGGAATTGTTTGGCCCAACAAAGACGACCGACCGCCCCAGCTCGACGTCCATGTCCAGCTTCTTGAAGTTGCTGACCTTCAGCCTTGTAAGCATGTCGTCAACCCTTTCAACTCGTCTCGGACCATCGTTGCCCGGCTTCTACAGCTTCCCCGCGCGCCGCAGAATGCTCGCGATTTCCATGCAGTCCTTGTCGCCGCGCCCGCTCAGGTTCACCAGCACGATCTTGTCCTTGCCCATCTTCGGGGCAAGCTTGATCGCCTCGGCCACCGCGTGGGCGCTCTCCAGCGCCGGGATGATCCCCTCCGTGCGGCTCAGCGTCATCACGGCCGCGATCGCCTCATCGTCGCCGGCGGTCGTGTAGCTCACGCGGCCGGCGTCCTTCCAGTATGCGTGCTCGGGCCCCACGCCGGGGTAGTCCAGACCCGCCGAGATGCTGTGCACCGGGGCCGTCTGGCCGTCGGCGTCCTGCAAAACGTAGCTCAGGCTGCCGTGCAGCACGCCGGGCTTGCCCGCGCACAGGCTGGCCGCGTGATCGCCATACTCCATGCTGCGCCCGCCGGCCTCCACGCCGACCAGCCTCACTTCCGTGTCGTTCTCCAGCGGCTTGAACATCCCGCTGGCGTTGCTCCCGCCGCCCACGCAGGCGACGACGACATCCGGCAGCCGCCCCTCCGCCTCCAGCATCTGCCGCCGCGCCTCGCGACCGATCACGCTCTGGAACTCCGTGACGATGGCCGGGAACGGGTGCGGCCCCGCCACCGTTCCCAGCACGTAGTGCGTGTGAGCGACGCTGCCCATCCAGTCGCGCATCGCCTCGTTCAGGGCGTCCTTCAGCGTGCACTGGCCGGTCGTCACGCCGACTACCCGCGCGCCCATCAGCTTCATGCGGAAAACGTTCAACTCCTGGCGGCGGATGTCCTCCGTGCCCATGTACACGTCGCACTCCAGACCGAACACCGCCGCCGCCGTCGCCGTCGCCACGCCGTGCTGGCCGGCGCCGGTCTCGGCAATCACGCGCCTCTTGCCCATCCGCAGCGCCAGCAGCCCCTGGCCAAGCGTGTTGTTGATCTTGTGCGCGCCGGTGTGGTTCATGTCCTCGCGCTTCAGGTACACCTTCGCCCCGCCGAGCTGCGCCGTCAGGCGCCGGCACAGGTACAACTCGCTGGGGCGCCCGGCGATCTCGCGGTAGCAGCGGTCCAACTCGGCGCCGAACGCGGCATCCGCCTTGGCGGAGGCGTACTCGCGCTGGAGCTGGTGCAGCGCGGGCATGAGGGTCTCGGGCACGAATTGGCCGCCGTATGCGCCGAAGTACCCTTCACGCTTCGCCGCGGGCGGCTTAGTTGTCTTCCGGGCCATCGAATGCTTCCTTCGCGAAAACGCCAAGTATACACTGCCCGGCGCATCAGCGGGAGATCCTGGCGACCGAGGGGCGCGACCGTGGTTGCGTGCATCGCAACGCGTAGGCTGGGTCGAGGACGCGGCCTTCGGCCGCCCGAGGAGACCCACCTTTCCCAGCCGAGGGCGTAAACCCATGCGTTGGCGTGGAAGGCGCGGCTCGGCGTCCCTTGGGGAACCTTGACCCGGCCTACAGCGGGTCGCCGCCCCCGCAATTGCGGTCGTGCACCCCGGCAGCACGCGCCGTTGCTTTTCACCGCCCACGCACGTACCGTATGCCGCGTTGGCAACCAACACAGAAGGAGACACGCAAATGTCCGGCCAATTCCGCTTCTCGTTCGGGCCCTGGAACATCCACACCGGCGGCGACCCGTTCGGCCCCGAGGTCCGGAAGCCGCTCACGTTCGCCAGGAAGCTCGCCCTGTACAAGGGCCTCGGCTTCGACGGCGTGCAGTTCCACGACGACGACGCCGTGCCGGACATGAACGACCTGTCCCCCGAGCAGATCGCGCGCAAGGCCGCGGCCGTGGCGAGCAAACTCGCCGACGCCGGCCTCGTGGCCGAGTTCGTCGCCCCGCGCTTGTGGGAGGACCCGCGGACGATCGACGGCGGCTACACGTCCAACGACGCCCGCTGCCGCCGCTACGCCATCGAGCGAAGCAAGCGCACCATCGACATCGCCAATGCACTCGGCACCGACCTTATCGTCCTGTGGCTCGCCCGCGAAGGCACCTACATCCGCGAGGCCAAGGACAGCCGCACCGCCGTCGGGCGGCTCGTCGAGGCCGTCAACGCCATGCTGGAATACGACCCGAAGGTGCGGCTGGCCATCGAACCCAAGCCCAACGAGCCGATGGACCAGGCGTACATCCCGACGACCGGGCACGCCATCGCGCTGGGGCACCTCACCGTGGACCACAGCCGCGTCGGCGTGAACATCGAGTCGGCCCACGCGATCCTGGCCGGGCTGGACCCCTCCGACGAGATGGGCTTCGCCCTGGCGCACGGCAAGCTCTGGTCGGTGCACCTCAACGACCAGAACGGGCTGAAGTTCGACGAGGACAAGACCTTCGGCGCCGCCGACCTGCGCCGGGCGCTCAACCAGGTCCGCGTGCTGGACCGCCACGACTACGGGCGGCGCGGCGAATGGGTCGGCCTGGACGTCAAGGCCATGCGCACCCAGAAGGACGGCGCGGCCACGCGGCACCTGGCCAACAGTCGCGAGATGTTCCTGCGCCTGCTGAAGGTGTCCCGCGGCCTCAACCAGAAAGCCCTGGACGAGATGATCGCCCGCCGCGATTACGAGGAGCTGGAAATCACGATCCTGAAAGCGATGATGGGCAAGTGACGCCGCGCCTACAGCAGCGCCTTGATCGCCGAGCGAAGCGCCTCGGCCTTCTGAAGGCCCACGAACCGCCTGGCCTCCTTGCCGTCCTTGAAGATCACCAGCGTCGGCAGGGCCTCGACCGCGAACCGCTCCGCCACCTTCGCGTTCTGGTCGGTGTTCACCTGCACGATGCGCGCGCCGTCGGGCAGCGTGGCCGCCATCGAATCGAGGATCGGCTTCTGCGCCCTGCACGGGCCGCACCACGGCGCCCAGAAGTCCACGAGCACCACCCCCTTGGCCGTGCCCTCGTCGAACGTCTTGTCGGTCAACTCGGCGAGGGTCCCGTGGCCGCCCGTCTGCGTCGTCGCCGCCGGTGCAGGCTCCCTATGCGACGCCGGGCCGAACGCGCCGGTCGCGTATGCCACCACCAGGATGCCCGCCAGACCCAGCGCGATGAACAACCGCAACTTCCCGCCGCCGCTCCCACAGCAACCGCCACCGCCGCAGCATTCGCCCATGGATTGCTCCTTCCGGCGATAGCCTCCCGGCCAGCCGGGGGTTGGTTCTCGATCGGTCCATTCTAGGCCGCCTGCCCTCCCTGATTCCTGCTCGACCGCCCGCGCCGGACTACTCTTTAACGCCTTCACGGCGCGAGGAACTACCGTGTACACACGGGTGTTTCTGGAAAACGCGACACGGGCGGGGTTGGATACCTCCGCGGCGAGCTTTTGAATAACTACCGTGCGTACACGGGTGTTATTTCGTTTCCCGCACGCCCTTGATTGCCGGATCGTTTTCGGCGTTACTGGGGTGTCGCGGGAAGGTAACTCCATGCGCAACGGGAAAACCCGGGAATGGCCGTTCTACGTCCTGGCCGTGGCGGGCTCCACCGGCGGGGCGCTGCTCGGCGGATACCTGGGGTACGTGGCAGCCCTGGCAAGCGACATCTACTGGCCCGGCGCCGCCGGCGCCCGTCAACTGGGGCCCAGGCTCGGCATCGCCGGCGGGCTGCTCGCCGGCGTGCTATGGAGCGTGGTGATGGTCCAGGCCGCGCTGCGCCAACTTCGCCGCCAAGGGCGGGCCAAGCCCACGCTGCTGGCCTGGGGCGCCTTCGCCGGGCATGGCGCCGCCATCATCCTCGCCGCTGTGATTCTCGTCGGCCTGCAATGCGAGGGAAAGCTGACCATCGGCGCGTCCGAGGCCCTGCTGACAATCCTGGTCGGTTCCGCCGCCGTGGGCCTACCCGCCGGCCTGGCCATGGGCGTGCTGGCATGGGGCCTTGCGGCGCTGGTAAGGAGAAGACAATGACAGAAACCATGGAGTCACGCCCGAATCCGCCCTTCGCGGTCTGCCTTTGGCACTTTCTGCCCGTGATCGCGGTGGTCGTCGCGTTGGTCAGCGTAACGGGAGCACTGCAAAGGTGGAGGCCATCAGATTTTCTATATTTCCACCTCTTTGAGTACGAGGATCGACAATCTACCGGGCTCTTCGTCGGATTGCACGTTGGGCTGCTCTGGTGTTTTGCGATGTTGCCGATACGCTTGTTTGAACTTCGGCGCGGCAGGGAAGGGGTAATCCGGCCGGCTATCTGGGGAACGGTCGTCGCCACGCTTCTCGCTATCGTGCCAGAAGCCATGGAAGTGTCCCATGTCTTTCGCTACTGCTCCTATAGCAACATCCCGCTGAGCAACATGCCCTTGAGAATGCTCATACCGGAACCTTCTGGATTAATGGTCGCAACTGGTTTCATAGGGGGCTTGCTGGCTGGAGTGCTGGCAAAGAGAGTGAGGCTGACCGGCCGGGCAGCAACCTAACCTGTCTGCGGGGTTTGCTCGTCGATAGGCGCCGGGAGCTACCTGTACACTTCGCGCCGGTGGCGGATCGTCACGACCAGAACGACAAGTCTGTCATCGTGAATCTCGTAGATGACCCGGTAGTCACCGACCCTGATTCGCCACGCGGAGCGGCCTGCCATTTTCACAGCACCGTGCGGACGTGGGTCGATGGAAAGTCTACGGATCGCCCGGATGATCCTATCTTGGTGCGATCGAGCCAGACGCCCGAGTTGACCGAGCCAGACGCCCGAGTTGACGCTGGGCGGGGTCTTCGATGAAGACCCTGTAACTCAACGCACCTTCCCTTGCCGAAGCTTGCGGACGGCCTCCTCGAAAGGCACGGGTTGCGAGGGCCTGCGTTCTGCGGCGTCGTATGCGCGGATATCCTCCAGTTCCTCCAGGGCCTCCACCATCTTCTTCCACTTTGCCAGCGAGAGGACAACCGCCTTGCGTCGTCCCTGCTCATCGACCAGATACTTTTCGCGCACCGCAACCATTGCACACCTCGCAATCGCTGTCGGACAACAACGGTATACAGCGCGAGCGCGGTTACGCCAATGCAGTGTCCTTCTCTGGGCCTCTGCGGTGAGTCTTCTCCTTACCGCGCCCCGTACTGCCTGCAAGCTTCCGCGAAGGCGTCGATGTTTGCCAACGGCACCTCCGGCTCCAGCACGTGCGTCGGGGAGATGATCAGCCCGCCGGTCTGCCCGTACTTGTCGACCACTTCCTTCACGCGCTTGCGGACGTCGTCGGTCGTGCCCCAGGGCATCGTGCTCTGCGTGCCGATGCAGCCGTCGAAGCCCAGGCGCCCGCCCCAACGCCGGTGCACTTCGTCGCCGTCCAGGCACTCCGGCTGCACGGGGTTGAGGAAGTCCAGCCCCGCCTCGACCAGCTCCGGAACGATCGCCATCACGTTGCCGTCGGTGTGGTAGTGGATGACGGCAGCAGGATGAATCCGCTTCACCGTCGCCCAGACCTTGGCCCAGCGGCTGTGGATGAGCCGCCGCCACACCTCCGGCGCGAACATCAGCGAGTTCTGGTTGGCCACGTCGTCGCCGCAGCGGATGAAATCCACTCCCGCGCCCGCGAATGCCTTCGCCCGGTTCATGTTCCGCTGGAACAGCCGCTCGAGCAGGCACTCGGCCCAGGCCGGCTGGTCCATCGTGTCGAGGAGGAACTCCTCGTAGCCGCGAATCTGCCAGGCGATCTCGTACATGTGCCCGATCCACGCGGTTGTCACTTTTCCCTCGGCGTGGGCCTGCCGCACCTGCCCGGCCATGTGCGACGTGTCCCAGTCGCCCTGGTCCTCGATGGCAAACTCTTCGAGCTCTTTCAGGCTCGTCGCGTTGCGCAGCGGTGAGAGGTAGCCCGTGAAGTGGTAGAACCCGCTGGGCACCTCGGCCACGCCCCAATCGTTGATGAACGTGCCGGGAGGCAGTTCCTGGCCGTGCCAGTATCGCGAGTAGTCCGGCGCGGGTCGGCCCGCGAGACGCTTGAGGTCCACGCCCCGCTCCCGCCAGAAGCCGTAGTGCTTGTTGATTTCCTCGGTGCCGATGTGCTCGATCACCCGCCGCTTCAGGTCCGGCGTGAAGCCGGCGCCGTAGAAGAGCCGTTCCGGCCGCCGGTGTGCGGCCATGTCGCGAAAAACTTCCAGGTCAGTCGCCACAGATTTCTCCTTGTGGTGCAGACGTCACACTTCGTCAACAGTCCCATCCCCTTCATCCCCCTTAACGCCAATACGGTTCAGTTAACAGACCCGAAGGCAAGAAGGGCCCATGCTCGAAGCGGTTCTGAGCCGAAAGAACAAACAACGATTCGCGCCGCTACGGGGGTTTTTCGGACACTGTAGCACCATTATTGCCGTTTTCTTCAGCCCAACGGGCTGATGGAGTAAAGCCCAGGGCAACGCCCTGGGTGCCAGAACATCAATGAACAAGCCCTGTAAGGGCGGCAGAACCGCACGGAACCATTTCTTTCGCCCTTTCAGGGCTTGATCTTGGGGGCCATGGGTACCCAGGGCGTTGCCCTAGGCTGTATACCGTCAGCCTTTCAGGCTGAAGAACAGTCCATATCACTGGCGACGAGGAGCGACGTATGCTGTATTCCGTC
>CAYWTX010000471.1:0-1641 GCA_964461295.1 uncultured Planctomycetaceae bacterium
CTGGCGTAGCGGCTCCCACTTTGCCTCCGAGAGGCGTTCCCTAAGCTCGGGCTGGCCGACCAGGATGATCTGGACCAGCCGCTGGCCGTTGGCCTCCCAGTTCCATAGCAGCCTCAGCTCCTCAAGGGCCGAAGCGGTGAGGTCCTGGGCCTCGTCGAGGATGAGCGCGACCAGACGCCCTCGGTTGAGCAGTCTGCCGAGGCGGTCGCGGAGCTCGTCGATCAGGCCCATCTTGTCGGCCCCGGCGGCGGCGTTGACGCCCACTCGCACGGCGACGGCGCGAACCAGTTGCTTGCCCGACTGGGGGGGATCCTGCATGACGACCGTCTCGCACGAGGCCCCCAGCTTCGCCCCGAGCATGTTGCACAGGAAGGTCTTGCCGGCTCCGACCTCGCCAGTGACCAGGACCATCCCCTTCCTCTGCTGGACGGTGTAGATCATGTTCGCAAGGGCCTCGGCGTGGACCGAGCTTTCGTAGAAGAACCGCTCGTCGCACGACAGTGCGAACGGGAACTCGCGAAGTCCATGGAACGCAAGATACATTGACTAACCGTCCACAAAATAATGGATTACACCAGGTGTCGGGCCCATTCCAGCGCCGGCTGTATGCCTCGGCTGTACATGAACGCCAATGGGGCCAACTTCCACTCCGAGTAGGCGTTTGGGAACTGAAGCCTCAACACGATGCTCATCAAGGCCACCAGCACGCATGCTCCCGCCACGGCCGAAATCGCCGGCCAGGCGATCCACCGCTTGAGCTTCCGCCTGAATCTCTGCTTGGACGACATGATCTCGCCGATGACTCCGTGGATGGTGAACTCGAAGTGCTCCATGGCGATCTCGGTGGTGGGGATCGACCGGTCAAGCAGGTTGACGAGGAACACCAGGCCGGCCCCGAAGGCCAGGGCGCCGCCGATGCAGAAGCCCAGCACGAACAATAGGTTGGGCGAAGACGGAAGAATCTGCTGCTGGGCCGCCTGCACCGTGTTGAGGTGCGTCCGTCGCTTGGCCACTTCGGCAGCCAGAGCGGTCTGCACGTCATTGAGCCGGCCCTGCCACATCTTCAGTTCGGTGCCCTGTTCCCTGACCTTCTCGGTGATCTCCAGATATCGCTGTCGGGTCGGCGCCAGGTTCGCCATCAACGCCATCAGGGCGCCGCGTTCCTTCTCCAGCTTCGCCAACTCCTGAGCGGCGTTGTCCACCTCTCGCTGAAGCAACTCGTAGTTCGATATGGCATCGGTGAACGCCACGAGCGTAAGCGGGTCGTATGCCCGCTTGCCCGGCCCAACGCCCGTGCCGGGCGCCCCGTAGACGGTGTGCAGCACGACTTCATCGGGCGCCTCCGCCACCAGCTTCCTCAGCCGCTCGATCTTCGCCTGGACCGCCTGGATCCTCGGGTGCGAGTCCTTCATGCCGCCCGCGAGCCTTGCCGAGGACAACTCCTCCTCCAGTTGTCGCAGTTCCGTCTCCAGCCGCCTCTTCTCGGGGTTGGGCCCCTTGACCACTTCCCTCACCATGTCCGCGGGCGACGGACTGAGCTTGCCGGCCGGCTGCGTGGCGGGCGAGTTTGGATCCGTCGTCGCTGCCGCGGCGATCATGGCGGCAGGTTGGCTCTGGGCCGTCGCCGCTGCCATCGCCGCC
>CAYWTX010000472.1:0-6087 GCA_964461295.1 uncultured Planctomycetaceae bacterium
CACCTGCTTGACCAGTTCCTTCATCGCGCGGGCATAGTCCTGCTCGTCCTGGATCGACGCGAATGTCCGAGTCCCGCGGTATGCCAGGTGAAGCTTGTAGTGCTTCACGCATCGGTACAGGTCGCCGTTGGCCCGCAGGCGGTCCGCGAACATCCGCCGCGCCAAGTCCAGTTCCGCCACCGCCCGCGATGGACTTGGCGCCCGCGTCGTCGTCTCGTTGAGCGCCAGCTCGATCGCGTTGGCCTCCAACTGCGGCGGACCCATCGACCCGCCGCCCTTATCCCTCCCCGCCGGCCGCAACGCGATCGCCACGCTCACGAACCCCACCCCGCCCAGCATCAGCATGAACATCACATACTTCAGCGTCTTGTTCTTGGTTTCCGCGGCCGGAACCTTGGCCGTCTCCGGCCTGCCCTCCTCGGCCGGCTGGGCTTGCGCCGTCGCCGCAACGCCCCGCGGTTCCGGCAGCGGCGGCAGCGCCGGCGGCGGCGCCAGCGGCAGCGGCGCCGCCGTCGGGCGCGGATGCTTCTGGCGCCAGGCATTCACCGCTTCCTCGGGGTCGTCGCCGGGGGCCACGAACAGGATCTCCGTCTCCACGCCCACCCCCAACACGTCGCCGGTGTCCAGCAGCAGCTTCTTGTTCTTCTTGTGCCGCCTGCCGTTCACCACCGTGCCGGCGACCGAGAGGTTCTCCATCACCCACCCCGCGCCCGTCAGGATGAACCGCAGTTGCTCGCGGCTGGCCGATTCCTCCTGGAGCCGCACGTCGGCGTTGCCGGATCGCCCGACCAGCACGGGATTCGCCATCAGGACGGCGCGTTCGCCCTCCTGCCTGCCCGACACGAAGACCAGCTCCGGCATGGGCCTGCCGCTCATCAGAACAAACCTCTTTCCGCTATGCGAAGGATCGCCGGCCCGAAGATCGCCAGCACCACGGCCATCAGGATCAGCAGGCTGGGCACCAGGATTCGTACGCTGGCGACGGCGGCGGCGTTCTCGGCCCTCACGGTCCGGTGCAGCCGCAGCAGCGTCGCCTGCTGGTGCAGCACGTCGCCCAGCGGCGTGCCGAGTTCCTCGGCCTGGATCACGCTGGCCACGATGCTCCGCAACGAGTCCAGCGGGATGCGGTCGGCCAGGTTCTGCATCGCCGAACGCCGCGTTGCGCCCAGGTCCATCTCCGCCAGCATCGTCTTCAGTTCCGTGTTGAACGGATCCTCGCCTTCCTCGCGAACGACGGTCTGCACGGCCTCGGTGAACGTCGCCCCGGCCCCCATCGCCAGCGCGATAAGGTCCAGCGAGTACGGCAGTCGCTTGGAGATGAAGCGAACCCGCTTCTCCGCGCGGTCGTGGAGCTGGTGGAACGTCAAGAGCGTACCGGCGCCCGCGCCCATCGCCAGCAGCCCCACGCTGAACTCCTCGGCCAACACGAAGTACACCGCCTCCGCCAGCAGCCCCAGCAGAAACCCCGCGCCGAAGGCGATCGCGATGTACTCCTCAGGCGTGTAGTAATTCGGGTTGCCCATCGTCACCAGCCGGCGCTTCACCCACAGCTTGAAGCGGGGCATGCGCAGGCGGTAGGCCAGGTTCAGCGCCAGCCACATCAGTCGGCGGATGCCCGCCTTCTCGAACACCGTCCGCCGGTCGGTGTGTCCCGTCGCCAATGCCGCCTCCCGCTCCGGCGAAAGACGCACCTCGCCGGAATGCCCGAACATGGCCAGGATCAGCAGCGGGATTTCGATGAGCATCGCCGCCGACAGGACGATGTCCCACGCGTCGGGCTGCCACGCCGCCAGGAGAGTCAGGATTCCCGATGCGTCAACCATGGACGGTCGTCATCCTGGATTGCCTATTGCCCATTGCCCATTGCCCATTGCCTATTGCCTATTGCCTATTGCCCATTGCCTATTGCCCATTGCCCATTGCCTATTGCCTATTGCCCATTGCCCATTGCCTATTGCCTATTGCCTATTGCCTGTTGCCCATTGCACATTCCTCTCTCGTCCGTTTCGCGTTCTCCTCGTCCTCGTCGGTTCCCCTCTCCCGCGACACTTTGCCCATTCTCAGATGTCAATCGACACGACCTTCTTGACTCCGAGGAATCCCAGAACCGTCAGCAGGACGATCGCGCCGAGCACCAGGTTGCCCAGCGGTTCGGTGAACAGCAGGATCACGCCCTGGGGGTCGATCAGGTACATGATCCCCGAGATCACGATCGGCATCGCGCCCAGCCACCGCGCCGTCGCCCGGCCCTGCGCCGTCAGGCTCTTCACGCGCCCCTCCAGCCGCTGGATCTCGCGGATGCTCGCCGCGATCCGGTCCAGCGTCTCGCCCAGGTCGCCGCCCCGCTCCCGGTGCGTCTGCAACGCCGCGAACAGCAGCCGGAAATCGCTCGATCCGATCCGCAGGGCCGCGCTCTCCATCGCCTCGTCCAGAGACGTGCCGTACTCGTACTCGCGCAGCAGGTGGGCGAACTCCTGCCTCAGCGGAACCGCGCCGTCGCGGGCGATCAACCCCATCGACTGCACCAGGTTCAGGCCCGCCCGCACGCCTCTGGCCAGCGTCTGCACGCCCGAAACGAGCTGGCTCTCCAACTTCACCAGGCGGCGCCGACGCAGGTGGCGGATCAACGCGTGAGGCAGCCAGACGCCCACCACGATGCCGAGAATCGCCCCGATCACGTGCCGGAAAATCGAGAAGCACAGCATCGCGATCACCACGGTGGTCATCGCCGTGCCGATCGTGATGACCCGCGGCGAGATGTCCAGCAGCAGCGCCCGCCGGAAGATCAGGTCGTATTCCCGCTCGCGACACAGCACCCACTGCTTCAGCGGACGCATCCCCACGTACGTCGCCGCCGCCGTCGCCGCGAAAACCGCGACGCTGCCCAGCACCTGCATCGTGCCCCAACCGCCGCCGCCTTCCACCACGACCTTCGCGGCTTGCCCCGCCGTCTGGGCCAGCATCGGCATCACGTGAACACCTCCAGACCCAGGAAGCCGTCCTCGATCAGCGTCTGCACGAACGTCGGAATGTACCCCGTGTGGCGCAGGCTCGCCTCGTGCCCGACCTTGCCGTGCAGCCGCAGCAGGAAAATGTCCTCCGTGACGATCCGCTCGGTGTCCCGGTCGATGCCGACGATCTCCGACACGTGCGTCACGCGCCGCCGCCCGTCCGGCAGGCGGGCGATCTGCACGATCAGGTCCAACGCCGCCGCCGTCTGCTCCCGGATCGCGCGAACCGGCATGTCCACCGCCATCAACACCATCGTCTCCAGCCGCATCAGCGTGTCCGTCGGGTTGTTCGCGTGGATCGTCGTCAGCGACCCGTCGTGCCCGGTGTTCATCGCCTGCAGCATGTCCAACGCCTCCGGCCCGCGGCACTCGCCCACGATCAGCCGGTCCGGCCGCATGCGCAGCGCGTTCTTCACCAGGTCGCGGATCGTGTACGCGCCCTTGCCCTCGATGTTCGCCGGACGCGTCTCCAGCCGCACCAGGTGCTCGTGCGGAAGCTGCAACTCCGCGGAGTCCTCGATGGTGACGACGCGCTCGCCGCCGGGAATGAAGTTGGTCAGCACGTTCAGCGTGGTGGTCTTGCCGCTGCCCGTGCCACCCGAAATGATGATGTTCTTGCGCCCGATGACGCAGGCCTTGAGGAAGCCCGCGGCCGCCTCGGTCAGCGTGCCCTTCTCGATCAGGTCGTCCACCGTGAACGGGATGCGGGCGAACTTGCGGATGGTCAACGTCGGACCCGACAAACTCAGCGGGTTGATGATCGCGTTGACGCGCGAGCCGTCCGGCAACCGGGCGTCCACCAGCGGCGTGGAGCGGTCGATGCGGCGCCCCACCGGGGTGATGATCCGCTCGATGATGCTCTGCACGATGTCGTCAGAGAAGAAACTCCGCTGCGTGTTCTGGATCACGCCGTCCTTCTCGATGTAGATCTTGTCCTTCCCGACGACCATGATCTCGTTGATGTTGGGCATCTCCAGCAGGTCCTGCAGAGGGCCGTAACCCACCACCACGTCCTCGATCTCCTTGCCCAGCATCCGCCGGCACACGTAATCGCGCAGCTCCGGCGTGAACTTCCTGCTCGCGCGGGCGAGCTGGTTGTCCCAGTCCGCCTCCACCATCGCCAGGTCCTCCCGCAGCGTGTGCGAACGCAACCGCAGCGGGAAATAGCCCACGATGTCGCCGATCAGACGGGTGATCGTCTCGTCATGCCTGGCCGTCGCGGCCTCGGTGCTCTCGAAGCCGTACCCGTACATCAGCTTCCCCGTCGAACGCCTGCCCAGTTCCGTCACCACGCCCCGCCACAGGTACTCGCCCACCAGGTGGTCGGTCATCTCCTCGTCCACGTCGGCGAAGTGCGCGGCGATGATGTCGTCCAGGTGCCGCTTGATCAACGCCAGCAGCTTCTCGTCGCCCACGCCGCTCTGGCCCGTCACGCGAAGGTTCAGCCGCTCCAGCAGCTCCGCGTGCATCTTCTGCTCCAGGTCCAGCACGCGCTTGCGGGGCGAGATCACCCTCTCCGCCGCCGTAACGCGCCTCGCGGCCGGCTCCATCATGTAGACGCTGAACTCGCCGATGCGAATCTCGTCGCCGTAATCGATCTTCCGCCTGGTCTTGTACGCCAGCGGGACGTTGGCGACGACCGTCTCGTTGACGCCCAGCGACTCGATGAAGTATGAGCCGCCCTCGTGGAAGATGCGGGCGTGCCGTCGCGACGCGAACGGACTGCGCAGCGTGACGGCGTTCCCCTCGTCGCGACCGATCGTCACGTCCTCGTCGCCGACCTTCACCACCTCGCGATGGTCGCTGTACTGGTTGTAGACCCAGATCTCCATCTCACATCCCGTGCATCGTCCGCTTCGTGCCCTGCGCCTTCCTCGGACCCAACCGGGGCGACACGCCCCGGCTCCGTTCCTTCCGCTTCCGTGCGTCCTTCCCAGTCCCCGGTCTCCGGTCTCACGGTCTCACGGTACCGGGTTCCACGGTCTACGTACTGCCGACCTTCTTCATCGCCGCCGCCTTGTCGGCGTACTTCAGCACCTCGGGCACCAGACGCAGTTTGTCGGCCGCCGGCATGTCCGACGAACTGGGCAACTCCACCCAGCACCCGCCGCTCACGTGCGTCATCACGTTGCTGAGCTTCAGCGCCAGGTCCTCGGGCACCTCGACCGTCACCGACGTGTACGACCGCATGCCCCCCGACGCCGACAACGCGCCCCCCTCGCCGCCCAGCCCGCCCACTTCCAGCACCCGAACCCACTTGATGATCCGCACCGCCCGAAGCGAGCCGTCGTCGGCCGGCAGCATCCCCACAAGGTTGACACGGGCGCCGGGCTTCAACAGCGTGCCGATCGTCTTCCGCTGGTCCACCGACACGACGAACGACACATTCCCCCGGTCCAGCGTGTTCACCGTCCCCGCCTTGCCCTTCGTCACATGCTCGCGAAGCAGGTACCTGCCCCGCTCCAGCCGTGTGTTCACCACGCTGTCAATGGCCAGGCCCAACTTCTCCCCCTCCGTGACCACGCCCTCAAGGCCCTTGGCGTTGCTGGCGTTCACCAACACCGTCTCCAGGTCCTGGTCGGTGAGTCTCTGCCCGGCCTCAATGTCGCGGGTCAACCGCAGCAGTCTGATCTCGGCCCCGCGAGCTTCATTCCGCACGCGGCTGATGTGCATGTTGTAGATGAACACCACGACCAGCCCCAGTGCGATCGCGATGACCAACAGCCAGATGTTCTGCACTCCGCTGCCGCGTTCTTCCTCAGCCATGGCTCGCTCCCGTCCCTCGACGCCTCCTGAGGCCTGGTCCCGCCGAAGGGGCCTTCGGCTTCAGTGGCCCAACTGCCTGCTCCCTCTTACCCGCAGGCAGCCCGCCGGGCCCGTTGGGCTGCCTGCTGCCTGCTGCCTGCTGCCTACTGCCTGCTGCCTGCTGCCTGCACCCTGCTGCCTACTGCCTGCTCCCTGCTCCCTGCTCCCTACTGCCTACTGCCTACTGCCTACTGCCTGCTGCCTGCTTCCTACTGCCTACTGCCTACTTCCTGCTGCCTACTGCCTGCTGCCTACTGCCTACTGCCTGCTT
>CAYWTX010000473.1:0-2715 GCA_964461295.1 uncultured Planctomycetaceae bacterium
CCAACGCTACGAAACCAAGATCAAAGTCCCCGACGAAGAACTTGAAAGACTCAGATTGACTCCCCTACCGTTCCATGGAGAATGGAACTACACGCTGTCGCCAAGGCGGTGAATTGTTCAAGTTATTCTTGAGCGCACCCTAAGAGGGAGGAAGGCCGCTCCTGCGATTCTTCCACAACCTCTCAGGTCTGGGGGGCGCAACCCTCCGAGTTGCGGTTGCCCGGGTCCATGGCTCTGGTGAGTTGTGCCGCCAGGAAGCGGCATTTCCTGAACCATGCCCACATTCGGCGTACCGCGGTTCCCAACGGCATATCATTCTTCGGAAAGGGTTCCGGCATGGCGCGTGGACGCACATGGGGCCGACGTCTTCTTGTGGCGGCTGGGTCGGCCCTCATCCTGTTGGGCGCATTGGCGGCGGCCCTGCACTTCTGGATCGGCCCGGCGGTGATCAAGTCCCAAGTCTCAGGCGCACTGGGCAAGTACTGGGCGGGTCGCGTCGAGGTCGGCAGCGCGACCTTCCGACTGTTCTCGGCGCCCAGCGCCGGCGACATCTCGCTGTATGATGCCCAGGGACGGCTGTGGCTGCGAGCGACCGGCGTCCAGCCGGAACTGCGGGGCTGGCCCGGCCTGCATCCGGCCGTCACGGGCGTACGGGTCCAGGGCGTGGAAGTCGTCGCCCACGTCGTCGGGGGACGGATCGAGCCGCCGCTGCACGCGGCGTCGAAAGAGCAATCGGCCGGGCCCAGCCTCGGCGCCATCCTCGTCGGCGACGCCGCGGTGACCATCATCAGCCACGACGACGGCAGCCGCTACGGCTGGAAGGACCTGGCGCTGTCGGTGACCCGCGCCGGCGGCGCCGGCGACGCGAATGAAGCGTACGACCTGGCCCTGACGCAGGCCCGGCCCGGCGCCAACGCCCTGACGCCGCTGCGGGGGCGAGTGCTTCCCGGCACGGGGCGGGTGCACCTGGAGGTCAAGGCCAAGACCGACCTCAAGCCCGGCGACTCGGCCCTGATCGCCTCGGCCTTGGCGCCCCGGGGCCTGCCCCAGGTCTCCGGCGCCGTCGACATCGACCTCACCATCGACGGCCTGGCCGGGCGGCCCGACTCGTTCCAGGTCTCCGGCACCGCCGACGTGCGGAAACTCCACGTGGCGACGGCCGAGGGCGTCGTGGTGGAGGAGGCGACCGCGGGCATGGAACTGCACGGGCGCGGCGGCGTCATCACCGGCAGCGTCCGTCTGCCCATCGGCACACTGTACCTGCATGACGCCCCCGTCGCCCTGGACGCCAACAGCCTGCGGCTGACCGCGACGCTGAAGACCACCTCGGCCGAGCTGACCGCCGACGCCAACGCCGGCGGCTTCTGGACCGGCGCCCTGGGCGGCACGACCGCGCTGGGGCGGGCCTTGGTGGACGGGCGCGCGTCGCTGGGGCTGGGCGCCCCCTGGCAGTTCACCTGCGACCTGCGGGTGAAGGCCGACCTGAAGGAACTCACCATCGCGGGCAACGCCAAGCACACGCTGCGCGACCTGCGGGTCGCCGGGCGACTGCAACGCGGCAGGATCAGCATCGTCGGTCTGGACGCCCTCTACGCCCAGGGGCGCCTCACGGGCGACGCCGAACTGTGGCTGGTGAAGCAGCAAGGCCGCCGCGGCCGCTGGAGCGACTGGAACGTGGCCGACCGGGTGCAGGGCCTCCTCAAGGCCACGCTGGACAACGTGGACGCCCAGGTCGTCCCGATCGTGCCCGACCTGATGGCCCAGTTCGGCCAGGCCGTCTTGCAGCCCTTCCGGACCGGCACGCAGGGCTTCAGCCACGGCGCCACGGTGTTGAGCCTGGCCGGCGGCGTGCTGACGTTCAAGAGCGGGCGGCTGGCCAACCCGCTCACGGCCCTGGAGTTCGAGGCGGGCGGGACGATCAACCTGCGGACAAAGGAACTGGACTTCCACGTGGTGGGCGTGGCGCTGGTGGGCCTGCGCGACGTGCTGGTCAAGATCCCGCTGATCAACCTGATGGTCAACTTCAAGGACAAGATGGTCCGCGTGCTCGTCAAGGGAACATGGGACCAGCCCGCCGAGAGCCTCATCCGCAAAGAGCCGCTGGGCGACCTGGCGGCCGGAACGACCGACTTCTTCAAGGGCGTGGCCGACACGGGCAAACTCGGCCCGGCGATCCTCAAGGGCGTGACGGACCTCTTCACCCCGCCGGACAAGCCGCCCGGCGCGGCCGAGGAGTGAGAGGTTGTGAAGGAATCGAAGCTCGCGGCTTGGCGCCGCGCTGTTGGCTCGGCCTTCCGCCGGGGCGCAGCGGCGATTCCCGCCCGCTGCGGCGGGCAGCTTCCCGATGACGACAGGCTGCACCCTACGCTCGCAGGACCTTCAGCAGGATCGACATGCCCTTGTCCAACGTCGCGTCGTCGGCCACCAGCGGCGGGGCCAGGCGCAACACGTTGTTGTCCGCCGAGGCGATGAACAGCCCGGCCGCCAGGGCGGCCTGGAACACGTCCTTGGCCACCTTGCTCTCGTCGAGTTGTATGCCGATCATCAGGCCCTTGCCGCGAATGTCCTTCACGCACGGCACCTTCGCGTCGAGGAGGGTCTGCATCACCTGGTCGCCTTTGGTCACCGCGCGCGGCACGAGCTTCTCGTCCTCGATGATGCGGATGGCTTCGGCGGCCGCGGCCGTGCACAGCGGGTTGCCGCCCATCGTGCAGC
>CAYWTX010000474.1:0-2290 GCA_964461295.1 uncultured Planctomycetaceae bacterium
GCCGCGCGCGAAGCGATCTCACCTTCCCAACCACGTCCCCGTCCGCCGCAACCGCCTCGATGGTGCCGGCCGCTCGCGGGTCGGTCAGGTCGTTGCAGCTGATGATCGGAATATCGAAACCGCTGCGCCGGAAGAGCTGGCTGACGAAGTCCAAGTACTGCGAGCGGTCCGGCATCGTCGTGGAAGTGTACGATTGCTCGTTCTGGATCAGGATGATCTTCCCGCCGCGAGTGACCTGGAACTCCGCAAGCCGAGGCAGCACCTGCCGTAAGTACTTGTCCAGATAGTGCGTGTATGCGGCGTTGCCCGTGCGGAAGGCGATCCCCGACTTGCTCGTCAGCCACGCCGGCAGACCGCCAAAGTCCCAGTCCGCCCCGATGTATGGCCCGGGCCGCAGGATTACGTACAGCCCCAACTCCTGGGCCGCACGCACGTACGCCACCACGTCCTTGTCGTCAGAGAAGTCCCATCGCCCCTCGGCCGGTTCGTGGCAGTTCCAGGCGACGCGCGTGGCGATGCAGTTCAGGCCTGCACGCTTCGCCTTCAGGAGCCGGTCTCGCCACAGCGGCGCGGGGACGCGGAAGTAGTCCATCGACCCGCTGACCAGCCAGACGCGCTCGCCATCAAGGCGGAAGCTGCGGTCGTCATAGCTGACGTTCGCCATCTTCAAACGTCCTCTTCTCCCTCTCCGGCCGCACGGGACCGCCAAAACTCGGGAACTGTTTCGCGATAAGTGTAAGTATCACAACGAAACATGCAACCAAAAACCCGTCCGCCTGGCCGGCCATCTGTGGCGACGGGAACGAGGAGCACCAAGCTTCTCTATCAGTTAAACGCACCTATTCCCCTTTAGTTCCCTGATTTATGGAGAATTGCATCCCTTTGCCGCCCTCGCGCGGCTCTCACGGCGGCTCTGACTCGTAACTATCTGCTAATAAACAGTTTCTGCTGTGAATCCGTCCTGTTTGAGAAAAACTGCCTTTCCGCGTCTCGTCCCGTCCCAGCCTGCGCGATGCAGGCCCTCGCGGCGGTTGCTGAGTCCATGTCGCCGGTGCCGAACCAGCCGGACCGCGCGACCGGCCCCCGCCCGCCTATGCGGCCCTCTCTCCAACCCGCCCTTTACAACCACCGCCCCGCATCCTATAACTGCGTCATGCAGCGACTTGCCTGCCCAACCCTTGCCTCCATGCCCTTTATCCTCGCCGCCGCCATCCTCGCCATCGCCCGCGCCGTCCCCGCCGCCGCGGCCGGCCCCCCGGCCCCGCCGGCGATGTCCCTCCAGCAGGGGCAGGCGCTGGTGTCGCTGGCTCGTCAAGCCATGCAGCGGTTCCTCACCCATCGCCTGCCTCCGGACAAGCTGCCCCTGTCTGACGCCGCAAAGGCCCTGTCCGCCGTGAGCAACGCCGCGGCCGTTACCCTCCGCCAGGACGGCCCCGTCGTCGGCGTCGGCATCTGCGATGAACTCGACCTCCCCCGGAACGTGGCCGCCGCCGCCCAACTCGCCATGCGAAGCCCCAAGCTGCCCGACCGCGTCACCATCGCCATACTCGACGGCCTGACCGTAGAGGTCGAGGTCCTGTCCGCCCTTCAGAGCGTCAGCGAGAAGGATGTCCACCATCTCTTCCGCCCGGGCTTTACCGGCCTGGCCTACACCCAAGGCGAGCGCGCCGCCCGCATGCTCCCCTCGGCTGCGTACGTCCTGGACCTCAGCGCCGAGCAGGTCCGGCGCGGCGCCCTGATGAGCCTGCGCCCCAGCCCGGCCACCACCCAGGCCCAAGGCCTCAACCTCTTTACCACGCGGCACTTCGTTCAACCACCGGGCGCACAAACCGTCGAGCTCTTCCGCGGCAAGGACCTCGCCCGCCGGCAGCGGGTCGAGCAACTTGACCTCCTGGCCGGCTCGCGGGCCATCGGCAAGTTTCTCGTCGGCAACCAGTCGAGGAGCGGCCGGTACGCCACGCCCGAGGGCGACGGCACGCTTCGCGAGCATGCCCGCGCCGCCTGGGCCATGGCCCAACTCGCCCGCGCCGTCGCGCCCGGCGACCCCAACACCCCCTTCGCCGCCAGCGCCGCCGCCGCCATCGACCACGCCGCCGCCTTCGCCCGCCGGGAAGCCGGCGCCGCCATGATCGCCGACGACAAGCCCGGCGACCGGCTGGCCGCCTCCGCCATGGTCGCCTTGGCCATCCGCGAACTGCCCAGCCCCCTGCCGAAAACCTGGGACCTGCGCGTGGCCCTGCTCAACGGCCTGGCCAAGGAACTGCTGGCCGCCGACGCGGCCGGCGCCGCC
>CAYWTX010000475.1:0-3654 GCA_964461295.1 uncultured Planctomycetaceae bacterium
TCCGCCACGTTGGGCCGGCCCTCGGTCAGTTTATGCACCCGCCGCGCCCGCACGCCGGCGTCGTGAAGCGCCGCCCACGTGCCGCCGGTGGCCACCAACTCAAAGCCCATCGCCACCAGCCGCTGGGCCACCGCGACGACCTGCGCCTTGTCGGCGTCGCAAACGCTCACGAAGATGCGCCCCTTGGTCGGCAGGCTCGTGCCGGCGGCCATCTGGCTCTTGGCGAACGCAGCGCCGAAGCTCATGTCGATCCCCATCACCTCGCCGGTGGAGCGCATTTCCGGGCCCAGGATGACGTCCACGCCCGGGAACTTCGTGAAGGGGAACACGCTTTCCTTCACGGAAATCTGCCGCGGACGCGGCGCCTCCTTCACGCCCAGTTCGGCCAGGCTCTTGCCCGCCATCACCTTCGCGGCCAGTTTCGCCCACGACACGCCGGTGGCCTTGGAGACGAACGGCACGGTGCGGCTGGCGCGGGGGTTCACCTCGAGGATGAACACCTTGCCGTCCCTCACCGCGTACTGCACGTTCATCAGCCCGCGCACGCCCAGGCGATGCGCGAGCATCTTGGTCTGCCGCTCGATCTCCGCGATGATGCCCTTGGGCAGCGAGAACGGCGGCAGCGAGCACGCCGAGTCGCCCGAGTGGATGCCCGCCTGCTCGATGTGCTCCATCACGCCGCAGACCACCGCGCGCGGTTCGGGCTCCGGCGAGCCGTCCGGGCGCAGGCCGAAATCGGCGATGCAGTCGACGTCCACTTCCGTGGCGTTGTCGAGGAACTTGTCCACGAGGATGGGGTGGTCGTGCCCGACGGTCGACGCGTCGACCGCCCGGGCCATGTACACGTCCAGCTGCCGCTCGTCGGAGACGATTTCCATCGCCCGCCCCCCGAGCACGTAGCTGGGGCGCACCAGCACGGGGTATCCGATGCGAGCCGCGACGGCCCGCGCCTGCTCGACGGAAAACGCCGTGCCGCCCGGCGGGCAGGAAAGCCTCAATTCGTCGAGCACCTCGGCGAACCGTTTGCGGTCCTCGGCGATGTCAATGGAATCGACGCTGGTGCCGATGATGGGCACTCCGGCCTCCGCCAGGCCCCGGGCGAGGTTCAGCGGCGTCTGGCCGCCGAACTGCACGATCACGCCGTGGAGGAGACCGGAACTCAGCGCAGAGAACGCGGAGGGCGCAGAGGAGGAAGGTGTGCAAGAGTCATCTCTGTCTGTCTTCTTCTCGTTGCCCTGTCTCTTCTCCGCGTTCCCCGCGTCCTCTGCGCTGAGAATCTTCTTCAGCGGCTGGCCGTTCAATCGCTCGCAGATGTTCAGCACGTCCTCGTGCGTCAGCGGCTCGAAGAACAGCATGTCCGACGTGTCGTAGTCCGTCGAGACCGTCTCGGGGTTGCTGTTCACCATCACGGCCTCGTAGCCCAGTTCCCGCGCGGCGAAGGCCGCGTGCACGCAGCAGTAGTCGAACTCGATCCCCTGCCCGATGCGGTTGGGCCCGCCGCCCAGGATCACGATCTTCTTCTTCTCCGTTACGCGGACCTCGTCATCACAGAACTGTCGATCGCCCCTCCCGTCCGCCTCAGTCGGCAATCGACAATCGCCAACCGGCAACTTCCTGAAGGGCGTCTCGTACGTCGAGTAGTAGTACGGCGTGTAGGCTTCGAATTCCGCCGCGCACGTGTCCACCAGCTTGTACACCGGCTCGATGCCCAACGCCTTGCGCCGCTGACGCACCGCGTCGCTCGTCGTCCGCCAGAGTCGGGCAAGCTGCACGTCGCTGTAGCCCCACTGCTTCGCCTGCCGCAGCAGACCTTCGCCGGCCCCGTCCAGCGCGGCCGCCCTCTCGATCTCCTTCTCGAAGTCCACCAACTCCTTCATCTGCGCCAGGAACCAGCGGTCGATCTTCGTGAGTTGGTACACCCGCTCCACGTCCCAGCCCAGCTTGAAGGCATATCGCACGTAGTACGGCCGGCCTTGCGACGGCACGGCCAGCTTCCGGGTCAGTTTGCTCTCCGCCACCGGCCATTCGATGTCCAACCGATGCTTGCCGCCGGGCAGTTCCTCGCCGCGATCCGCCTTGGCTGCGTTCAGCCATTTGTCGTTCGTGTCCAGGCCCAGCCCGAAGCGCTTCACCTCCATCGACCGAATGCCCTTTTGCAGGGCTTCCTTGAACGTGCGGCCGATCGACATCGCCTCGCCGACCGACTTCATCTGCGTGGTGAGCGTCTCGTCGGCGTCGGGGAACTTCTCGAACGTCCAGCGCGGGATCTTCACCACGCAGTAGTCGATCGTCGGCTCGAAGCACGCCGGCGTCTGCCGCGTGATGTCGTTGCGCAGTTCGTCCAGCGTGTAGCCCACGGCCAGCTTCGCCGCGATCTTCGCGATGGGGAAGCCCGTCGCCTTGCTCGCCAGGGCCGAGCTGCGGCTGACGCGCGGGTTCATCTCGACGACCACCATCCGCCCGTCGTCGGGGTGGATGGCGAACTGGATGTTGCTGCCGCCGGTCTCGACGCCGATGGCGCGGATGATGGCCACCGCGGCGTCGCGCATGAGCTGGTATTCCTTGTCGGTGAGCGTCTGGGCGGGGGCGACGGTGATGGAGTCGCCCGTGTGCACGCCCATGGGGTCGAAGTTCTCGATCGAGCAGACGATCACCACGTTGTCGGCCCGGTCGCGCATCACCTCCAGCTCGTACTCCTTCCAGCCCAGCGCGCTCTCCTCGATGAGGACCTCGCCGATGGGCGAGTACTCCAGCCCGCGGGCCGCGATCACCTCGAATTCCTCGACGTTGAACGCGAACCCGCCGCCCGTGCCGCCCAACGTGTACGCCGGGCGGATGCAGCACGGCAGGCCCACCGTCTGAATGATCTGCCTCGCCTGCTCCATGTTGTGGGCCACGCCGCTGACAGGCACCTTCAGCCCGATCCCCAGGCAGGTGTTCTTGAATTCCGTGCGATCCTCCGCCCGGTGGATCACCTCGCGCGTCGCGCCGATCATCTCCACGCCGTACTTCGTCAGCACGCCCGCGTCCCACACTGCCACCGCGGTGTTCAGCCCGGTCTGCCCGCCCAACGTCGGCAACAACGCGCTGGGCCGCTCCCTGGCGATGATCTTCGCTACGGCGGCGGGAGTGACCGGCTCGATGTACGTGCGGTCGGCGAACTCCGGGTCGGTCATGATCGTGGCCGGGTTGGAGTTGATCAGGATGACCCGGTAGCCTTCCTCGCGCAATGCCTTGCACGCCTGCGTCCCGGAATAGTCGAACTCGCACCCCTGGCCAATGATGATCGGGCCGGAGCCGATAATGAGGATGCTCTCCAAGTCCTGCCGCCGTGGCATGCGTGTTCTCCGCCGCATCTGGCGCGGGCCTCATGCCCGGGCCGTTCAAGACCCAAGGGACCCGCCGCGTCCGGCTCCTTTGCGGGCCTCGCCTCCGCGCCGCCGGACGCAGCCGGACTACCAGCGCAGAGAGCCGCCGCTCCCTTCTCCCTGAGTTTCCGGCAGATTACCACATCGCCCCGCCCGTCTCAAGGGCCGATCTCAAGCACGTCGCGGCGCCTGGAAATGCCCAACGCCTGCCCGCCTCGTTGGCAGCGCCGCCGCAGGCAAAGACCGCCAGGCCCCACGCGATGCCGGTTGACGCCGGCGGTTCACC
>CAYWTX010000476.1:0-3218 GCA_964461295.1 uncultured Planctomycetaceae bacterium
CCGACCGACGGGCTGCCCGACGCCGTCTCGATCGCCGGGGACGGCCGCCGCATCCGGACGGCACGGCCGAGCCTGTTCCCGCAGCTCGGCCGGTGACGGCGCCCGCGAGCGGTGCGGCGCGCCGGGCCAGTCGAAGTCGAACGCGAACCGCCACCCGCCCGCCCCCGGAGAGGACCTGATCAACAGCGTATTGCGCCCGGCCTTCAACTCCAGGCGCAGGCTCTCTTGACCGGGGTGCCTGCCGGCGGGAGCGGGTTTCGCCAGCATCTCTGCACCGTTGAGCCACACTACGACGGCCGCGTTCGTGCGGATCGACCCCCGCAGCACCCCCGCCCTGCGCGACTCCACGGTTCGGCGCATGTATGCGGTGAACGGTTCCTTGAGGTCGCCCACGAACGGGGCCAGCGCGAAGTCTCGGCCGTCCTGGGCAGCCCACCGCGCGTTTTGCCACGTCACCAGCCCCTTGAGGCCCTTATAGACGGCGGCGGAATCGAAACCCTCTTCCGGCGGCAGGGCACGTTCCGGGCCGCGCCCGGACTCGTTGCCGAATGGCCCGACGACGTACCAGGACCCCAACTCCACCTCGGACTCATGCAGCAGGTCCGCCGGCGTCTGCGGCGAGGCCGGCGCGACGCCATTCGGCCTGGCGGACGGTCCGGGCAGGGCCCTGATCTGCTGCTCCAGGTCCTGGCGCTGCCGCCTCCATTCCTCATCCAGTTGCCGCTCCAGCGTTTCGGGCGCAAGCTGAGAGCCCGCCTGGGGCGCCGCTGCGCCTGTCGCCCGCGGTGCTGCCGCGACCAGCGGAAGCAGCACGCCGATGATCGGTACGCGCCACGCCGCGGCCATCAAGTCGGAGAAGCTCATCATATCCGGCCTCCGTCTGGCAGGCATGCCGGCCAGCCTGTGCCTGGCTCGTCAGAAGACCCTCCTGACGCGCGTGGCGCCTGAACATTCAACGCCCGACCAGCCCTTAAGTCATAAGAAATTGAGACTGTAGCATGAGTGGTGCTGCCTTTCCGGTCTGGTCTTCGGCAAACGCCGAGAAATGGGCGTGCTTTGCCGCTTCCTGGGCGTGTTTGCATGATGTGTGGGCGAACCACGCCGTCTGTGTGATCAGCGACAATTAAAAACCGCCGGCGACGACAATTAGAAACCGCCGGTTGAGGAGGCGAGCCGCGCCCGAGCCAACTGGTAGGCTTGGCTGAGCAAGATGGCCATGGCATCGACCAGACCCAGAACGGTGACAGATGACAGCAGGGGCATGCGGCCCTCCTTGATCAAGGAAAGGCCGGGATGGTAGCCGACGACGCAGAAGACGTCAACGTTGCCGTAACAACCGCTGCATCAGTAAGTTCCAGCCATACGGCCACCGCATGCACAAGCCGCTGGGCCACTACAGCTGGTGAACGAAGTATATTTCAAAGAAGATCGACTTCGGCACCATCACCATCAAGTTGTAGGCTGTCTCTTGGTCGCACGTACGGTAATCGGCAAGTGATTGCCGTGCCGCAGTGCGACTGTGTTGCATTCCTTGAATGCCTGTGGGACTGGTCGGTCTGTAGCGGCCCCATTTTACCGGCTTGGCTGCCCGCTTGACCGGCACGGCGTCGAGCGTCCGCGTTGATGGGTCCTGCCTCGGCATTTTCGTCTGCCGGCGTGCGACGTTCCCTGCAAGGGGGGGTTGAACAAGGTGACAGGGCGGCCGGGAACCCATCCTGACGGAAGGAGTCGGACATGCGTTCGGCGACGGCGACGGCAATGGCGGTGGGGTGCGTGGCGGCGGGACTGGTCGTGGCGGCAGGAGCGGCCGAGGCAATGAACGGCAACGTCGAGATCGTACTGGCCGGCGGCTTGACCCGCGACGGGAACTCCCGCCGGGACATTCACGTGGAACTGGCCGTGCGCGACGGCAAGTGGCCCTCCGACGGGTGGGGCCAGTCCGTGTGGTTCACCAAGGGCCACCACGAGGTGAAGGTGACCGGGGCCCGGGCGGACGGCGACGCGGTGAAGCTGTCGCTGGCCGTGACGGTGCTGGGGGACCACTGGGAGACTGGCGGGCTGGCCCGCTACGAGGTCGAGCTTGAGCGGGCCGGCGATCGGTTCGCCGGTTCGTACGCCGGCGCGGTGCAGATGACCGGGCCGCTGGGCAACAACTTCCGCGCGCCGGGCGAGGCGAAACTGGCGTTCCCCGCGTGGCAGGACTCCGCACGCACGCACGCGGTGCGGGGCGACGTCGCCGGGCGGCTCATGCCGCCCTGGCCGGTGCCCATCAAGGGCTTCGTGCCGCCGCAGGCGGGCGAGCATCCGCGTCTGGCGTTCCGCAAGGCGGAGCTGCCGGCTCTCAAGAAGAGACTGGCCGAGACGCCCGAAGGCCAGGCGATCCTGGCGCGGGCCAAGGCCGTCCTCGGCCAGGCCCCGCGCGACGGCGACAAGTTCACCTCCTGGCCGGCCGCCGGGCACGCGTTCCTGTACGCGGCGACGGGCGACGCCAAGTACGCCGACCAGGCACGCGACATGGTGGACCGGGAGATGTTCCAGAATCCCGCGGGGCGGAAGGGGGCGGGGATCACACAGGACATCCACCATGCCCCCCGCGGACTGGGGTTCTTCCTGACGTACGACCTCTGCGGCGACGGTTGGCCGAAGACGTTCCGGGAGAAGTGCGTGGACGACATCGAGCGGCGGGCGCGCGAGCTGATGAGCGGCAAGTTCGAGGGCGAGAGGATGAGCGGGTACAATCCAGGCTGGTGGTCCAACCACAACGCCATCCGCGTGGGGGCCGCCGTGACAGGCGCGCTGGCGGTCCAGGGCGAGAAGAACTCCGCCGGGCAGGTGATCGACTTCGCCCGCGAGTTGGACCTGTGCGCCCGCGAGCTGCGCGAACACTACCGCATGGGCCTGGGCAAGGCTGGCTACTGCATGGAAGGCGGTTTCTACAAGGTGATGACCATGCAGCGGGGCAGCGTGTACGGCGTGCACGCCCTCCGCAAGGCGTGGGGCTGGGACGTGCTGGACGACCTCGACGACTTCGACTGGCTCGGATACTTCATGGAGGCCGAGCCCGGCCGGTCGCCCCGCGTCTGCGGCGAGGGCTGGACGATGGGCATGTGCGGCGTGCCGGCCGACATGCTGCCCGCGGGCAAGTGGTTCCATTCGCGGTCCGTCGGCCTGGGCGGCAGCAAGACATTCGGGATCGAGCACGGCATGTTGGCCGCGTA
>CAYWTX010000477.1:0-3955 GCA_964461295.1 uncultured Planctomycetaceae bacterium
GCCGCCGCCGTCGTCGCCCAGCCGCTGGTAGGGCAGGACCGCCAGGGTCGCCCCCAGCCCCGCGGCCGTCGCCGCCATCACGCGAAACACCACCCGCCAGTCGCCCCCCACGGCCAGCAGCCGCCCCGCCACTAGCGGCCCGGCGATCGCCCCCACGGCGAACATGGCGTGCATCACGTTCATGAGGCGGCTCTGCCCGCCGCGCTCCATGCGCACGATGGCCGAGTTCACCACCAGTTCCGTCGAGCCGCCGCCCATGCCCACCAGGAAAAACAGCGCGCCGTTCAACCAGGGCGAGGGCCAGGCCGCGAACATCGCCAGCCCAACCGCCAGCAGGCCCTGCCCGGCCGCGCCAACCACGCGGCGCCCCACGCGATGCACGAGCAGGCCCGACACGAACGCCGACACGAGATACCCCGCCGAGTTGGCCGCGATCACCAGCCCGGCCGCGACGTAGCTCCACCCGAACTGGTCGAGAATGGGCGGCAGCGTGGCCCCGATGACGTTGGCGTTCACGCCAAAGCAGAAGAACGCCGCCAACAGCGGGTAATAGACGCTTCGATGTTCCGGCTCGATGAATCGCATGCCCGCCGGAGAGTAACCGAAGTCACGCTTGCGGGATAGCGCCGTGCGCGCAGCCTGCCGCAGCCCAGTCCTGCGCGTGACGTGTGAACTTCGCGCGTTTCGTCCGTTTCACGGGCAAACGCCCGCATTCCACCGCAACCGCGATTCGCGCGAAGTGACACTATAGTTCGTAGTTCATAGTCCACGTTTTGGAGGACGACGTTGCGGGCCTGCCCAAGAGGTAAAAGATATACTGCTTTTCATCGCACAGTTCGCGGAGGACGCGAGCGTGGCAGGGCCCGCGGGCCGACGACGAGGCCGAGCCGAGCGGGTGCCCGGCGACCCCGGGAAAGTGGCAGCCCCTTCCGCTCCCCCCCGCCCCGTGGTAGTCTCTCTTGCACACCGGGAAGATCACGCACGAAAAGCACAGGGTGTTCCGCCGCCGGGGCCCACGCCGCCAAAGCATCCGCAGGGAGCAACGCCGTGAGCGACCATGTTCTGCGAATCCTGCACGTCTCCGACCTCCACGAACCCGTCGCGCTGGACGGGATGAAGGCGACCCGCAAGGCCAAGATCGCCGCGATGGCCGCGAGCCGGCGCCGGGTGTTGGGCGAGAGCTTGCTGCAAGTCCTGCGGGAGATCGCGGCCGAGCGCCCGCCCCACCTGGTTTGCTTCACCGGCGACGCCGCCGATTGGGGCCTGCCCGAGGAATACGCGGCGGCCAAGACGCGGCTCGACGCCATCCTCGCTGCCACACACGCCAGCCCGGACCGGTTCTTCCTGGTTCCGGGCAATCACGACGTGAACCGAGAGATGGAGGAACCCGTCTGGCGCAAGATGCGCGAATTCGCGAAAGCGTATCCCGATCCCGTCTCGCGTTGGCTGGCCGGCGAGCAGTGTCCCGTCGGCGCCAAGCCGGCCTGGCGGGACAAGGTGCTTCATCGCATGGACGAGTTCTGGCGTTGGGTCCGCGAGGACATGGCCCGGCCGGGCCTTGCCCCGACCGCCAAGGCCAGCGGACTGCTCGGCTATCGGGCAGAGCTGACGAACTTGAGCCTGCCCTTCCCCGTACACGTCGTCGGCCTGGATTCGGCCTGGTTGTCCGGAGATAAGCACGATGCGGGAAAGCTCATTCTGACGCCTGCCCAGGTGGACATCCTGACGACCAACGCCACCGGGCAGCCGCTCAACGGGTTCCGCTTGGCCCTGGTCCACCACCCCTTGACGGACCTGGCCGACGGCGCGGCCTGCCGGCGCGTCCTGGCCGACAACGTGGACCTGCTCCTTCACGGCCACCAGCACGAGCCGCTGGCCGAGGAGTTCCGCGACCTGGACCGCGGTCTGCGTATCCTCGCCGCGGGCAGTCTGTACGAGGGCGACGCGGGCGACAACTGGCCCAACGGCTTCCAGGAGATCGAAGTCCACCTTGCCGAGGACGGCAAGCCGTTGCGGTACGAACTTGCGTTCTGGGGCTGGTCGCCCGGCGGCGGTTGGCATCGGACCGGTGCGGTTTACAGGAACGCCCCCAACGGCCTGGCGACCTGGTGGACGGCCCTGGGCCGCGCTCGCAGGGCGGTGGAGGAGGCGTCGCTTGGCGACCCGCACGCGGCGGCGGGGCGAGTCTTCGTCGGGCGCGAGCCGGAACTGGCGGAACTGGATCGCGTGCTCCTTGGCCTTGGCGAGCCGACCTCGATGTTCATCACCGCACTGGAGGGAATGCCCGGCGTTGGCAAGAGCTACCTTGCCGCCCGGTTCGCCCGGGTGCATGAGACCGACTTCCCCGGCGGCGTACACACGCTGGCGATGGAGCCCGGTCGCGGCGCCGCGGCCGCCACGTTACGCGACGACCTCTTCGACCGATTGGGCTTGAGCGCAGGCGACGCCGCCGACCGCTGGCTGATCCTGCGCGAGCGTTTGCGCAGCCCGCGCACGCTCCTGATCCTGGACAACGCCGACGCCCCGGCCGAAGCGACAACCGCCGCCGACTTCGTCGCCCACCTGAAAGGGGCGCGGATCATCGTCACCGGGCGCTACACGCACATGGGCGAGTCAGCCGGCTGGCGGAGGCTGCCCATCCTCCCGCTGTCCGCCGCCGAGGCGATGGAACAACTCACGATGGAACTTGGCCGGGCGCCCGCCGACGCCGCGGAACGCGCCGAATTCGAGGAACTACTGCGCCGACTGGGCTTCCTGCCGCTGGCGGTCCACCTTGCCGCCGGGCACGTTGCCCTGGGCGCGCAGACGTGCCGCGGGTTCCTTCGCGACTTGGCGGACAGCGGCCTGGAGATCGGCCCGGCCGACCCGGCCGACCCGATCCATGCACAGAAGGCAAGGTCCATACTCGCCGGGACATTCGGAATCTCGTTGGCTGCCTTTGGGCAATGCGTCGGCCCGGACGGCGCCAGGCTGCTGCCCGCGCTTCGTTGCCTGGGGCACGGGCCGCTCTGCGGCTTCGGCGTGGGCCTGGGCGCAGCCATCGCGGGCCTGGACGAAGACAGCTTCCGCAAGTTGAGCGTCGCCGCGTGCCGGGTGTCGCTCATGGAGTTCGCCAGATCGGAGGACACCCCCGACGGCCTGTACCGCCTGCACCCGCTGATCGCTGAGTTCCTCCGCCACGGTTGCGATGCCGAATCGCCTCTGACCCGAATGACCGACTGGTTCACGGAACGCATGGCAGCGGATCCGGCCGGGGAGGGCGGCGGGGCGGCGTGGAAGTCCGTCCACGCGGAATCGGCTGCTCTGGTCGATTGGCTTCGGCGGGTGCCCGACGCCCAATTGCGCCGGGTCGAAAGGGCCGGATCCCTATATGCTATCCGTTGCGGCCCGTTCCTGGCTTGGGCGGACTTCTGCCACAGGGGGGCGGCCAAGGCCACCGATCCCGCCCACCGCTCGAACTTTTTCTGGACCCAGGCCTGTACGGCACTAAGCGCCGGCGAACTGGAGCGGGCACTGACCGCGGCACAGGCCAAACTCCAACTTGACCGGGGCCGCGGCGCGGAACGTGAGGTCGCCTTGGCTCAGGGCCAGATCGCCGACATCCTCCAGGCCCGCGGCCAGGTTGACGAGGCCCTGCGGATTCGGCGGGAAGAGGAGCTTCCCGTCTACGACCGGCTGGGGGACGTGCGGTCGCGGGCGGTGACGATGGGCCAGATCGCCGACATCCTCCAGGCCCGCGGCGAGGTTGACGAGGCCCTGCGGATCCGGCGGGAAGAGGAGCTTCCCGTCTACGACCGGCTGGGTGACGTGCGGTCGCTGGCGGTGACGATGGGCAAGATCGCCGACATCCTCCAGGCCCGCGGCCAGGTTGACGAGGCCCTGCGGACACTGCGAGAGGAGGCACTTCCCGCGTTCGACTGGGTGGGTGACGTGCGGTCGCGGGCGGTGACGATGG
>CAYWTX010000478.1:0-2587 GCA_964461295.1 uncultured Planctomycetaceae bacterium
CACAATGCCGCCATCGTCAGCAAGGCAATGCAAGTCATGGGTTCCGCGCCGCCAGGTCCAACATCGCGTCGCCCGCCAGAGTCCGCGTGGAATAGCCGCCCCATCCGCCGCCGCCCGAGGACTTGTGCCATCCTTCATCGCCCGGCAGGGGCGGCGGCGAGTATGATTTCATGTCCTTCGCGTCCGCGACCGACTCCAGCAGTTTGACGGCCTCCGGGTCCCTGGCGATGGCCCGCCCCCACGCGCACACCAGACGGGTACGCACGTCGGCGTCGCTCATGCCGGTCTTGAGCTTCTCCGGCGCTTCCTTGTCTCCCCTCATGGTCAGTGCCAACAGACCGCAGGCACGGACGAAGCCGTCCTTCTCGCCGGCAGCCTGGGCGAACGCCTCGCGGTCCTCGTCCAGCCCCAGCGCGGCCAGGCCCAGCAGGAGATTGCCGCGAGCCCAACTGCTCTCGTCCGCCCTGTAGCGTTCGCGCAGGTAGGGCGCCAAGGCCTTGTGGCCCATCCGTCCAACCAACCGGGCTGTCCGCCCCACATTCTCCGCGGGGTACGATCTCCGCGGCGCGATCGTGGTGTCCTGGCGAATCACTCGCTTGAGGAAATCCACCGCATCCGCGTCCCCGCGGCGGGCCAACGCCTCGGCCGCGTACACCTGCCCGCACAGGTACGCCTGCTTCCAGGCCGCCCGCAATTCCTGCTCGGTCGGCTCCTGGACAACCCGAAGCTTCAGTTGCTGGGCGGTGATGCTGAACTTCAGCGCGAAGTCGCGCGGCCGCGTGTCTTTGACCTCGACGTCCACGGTGAAGTGCCCACGCTCGCCCGGCCGCAGGCGGTCAATCGCCTCCGGCGTGAGCTTCACCGTCACGTTGGGGTCTTCCGCCCTGGCGGTCAGCCGCACCCTGGTCAGGGGGGCCACGTAGTTGTTCTGGACGTAGACCTTGAACTGGTCGCTCTTGCGCAGCGTGGCCACGTCCTTCTCCGGCCGGACGGCCAGAAGCCCCGGCGTCATGAAGATGCTGTGGCAGATGTGCGCATACAGGACCTGTGCGGACACGCACATCGCGACCAACACGGCGATTCCCGGAACGGCTCGCCTCATGGTTAAGGCCTTCATTCGTCTACACTCCTCAAGTTCCGGTCGCTCGATCTTGGCGCCATCCCCAGCGCCTCTTGCTGGTCCGTGCCTGTCAGCGGGCGAGTCACTCAATCCCGGGGGCCGCCACCAGCGCCATCAACTCGTTGAGGTGTTTCTCGTACAACTCGCGCGGCGTGCAGTTGTGCTTCTTGCACAGCGACGCCGCCAGGCCGGTCACGGTGCCGGCCTTGGCGCCGGTGCCCATGACGCGCGTAGACCCCATCGCCACGTGGGTCGTGCTCATGCAGCGGCCCGCCATCATCAGGTTCAGCACGTTGCGCGAGTACATGCTGCGGAACGGCACCAGACCGACGTGGCTTGCCCCCTTCGCGTCGAGCGGTGGTTTCCAGAACCAGGAGCGAAATTCCTCACCGGGGAAGAACTTCATTTGCTCGTCGGTGGGATAGTGGATGTCGATACCCCACCCCAGACTCACGATGCCGTCGGGGAACTCCGCGGCCTTGCTCTGCGCGGCGAGGATGACGTCGCCCAGCAGCCGCCGCGACTCGCGCTTGCCGCCAACGTAGGGAATCTCCGCCAGGCGGAAACCGGCCCACTGGACCTTGTCCGCCGCGCGGTTCTTCTGGTAGTCCCACACACCGTAGATGCCGCGGAAGAGCCGGTCGCGGACAATCTCATCATTGTCGGGAACCTTCTCGAAGAACCCACTTTCCCAAGTCCAAGTGCCTCCCGCGTTTCCGTAAGGGGCACCGGGCTTTGTGGTGCTGGCTTTGCGGCCTCCCGGCGCCACCGCGGCCTCGAAGTTCTCGTCGGTGATGCGGATCGCCCACGGGCAGTCGGGGAACGAGGAGGGAGTAGCCGTACTTATCGATCGCCAAACGGACGACATCCCCATGTGCGCCTCGTCGGCCTTGGCTAAAGCCCGAGGTTCGCCTGTCTCCTCCTTGGACTCGCGGCCAAAGCGGTAATCGGCGCCGGCGAGAAAGCCGATCGTCCCGTCGCCGGTACAGTCCACAAACAACGGTGCGCGGAACCGCAACTCCGCGCCGGTGAGGCAATGCTGGGCGATTACCGCCTTGATGCGCTGGCCGTCCTTCTCCACCGCAAAAGCGTGCGTCCACGTGAGAACATCCAGGTTCTTCTGATCCTTAAGTCCGGTCTTCATCAGTGCCAGATTCTTCTTCGTCACATCAAAGACCTGGGCGTCTATCTTCCCCTGCTTGAGTCCTTGAATGACCACGCGGATCTCCGGGCTGGCGTTGCCGCCGAGCACGGGCCGGTCCTGGATCAACGCGACCTTCAGCCCCAGTTGGGCCGCAGCAGCGGCGGAGCACGAGCCAGCCGTGCCGCCGCCGATCACCACAAGGTCGAACAGGCCGGCGTCTGGCGGGTCCTGCGGCAGACCGAGCAGCTTCTTCCGCCAGGTGCGCATCGCCACGTCGGGATCCAGCGGCGGCTTTGCCGTAGCATCCGTGGTCAGGTAGATCG
>CAYWTX010000479.1:0-36757 GCA_964461295.1 uncultured Planctomycetaceae bacterium
ATCCAGGCGGTGGTTTCGGCGGGCACGTTGCGGAGCAGCACGTCGTCGCGCGTGACGCGAAGGTGGACGCGGCCGTACTCGCGCGCGGCGGCGGGGCGGACGTCGGCGCCAAGCAGTTGGCTGGCGAGCTGCATGCCGTAGCAGATGCCGAGGATGGGCACGCCGAGGTCGAAGATTTCCCGCCGGCAGACGGGGGCGCCTTTTTCGTACACGCTGGAGGGGCCGCCGGTGAAAATGAGGCCCTTGGGGTTCAGGCCGCGCAACTCGTCGAGGGTGACGTCGGGGCGTGCGAGCACGCTGTAGACCCCGTTCTCGCGCACGCGCCGCGCGATGAGCTGGGCATACTGGCTGCCGAAGTCGAGGATGACGATGGTTTCGGATTGTTCGGTCGGGGCCATGGCGCGCTCCTTCGCTTCGTGACGGGGGGCCGGTTGCCGAGATGGCGCGTCGAGTGCCAAGCGCCCAATATTGGGGTTCAGGCGTCGGGTGTCAAGGGGGAAGCGTGTGCGGGCGTAAGGGGTCACTTACAGGGGGGTTGGATCGCAGGTCTTTGTTCGTAGTCCCGCCGTAAGGCGGAATCTCGGCACGCCTGCGTCAGGAAACGGCCCGCCTTACGGCGGTACTACAAACGCGCCCCCCAGTAAGTGACCCCTTACGTGCGGGCGGGCCACCGGCAGACGAGCGCCGTCAGGGCCCGAACGTCGCTGGCTGAAGCACCTTGCCGTCCCAGGTGAAGCGCTGGGCGCCGACGAGGACGGCGGAGCCATCGACGGAGACCTTCGGCGCGGGGCCCGTCTGCATGGTGAACACGTGGACCGGCACGTCGCCCATCTTGAGCTGGACGTCCTGCACCGCGGCCTTGGCGTTCTTGGCGCCTTCCTTCGCGGGGGCGCCGGCGCCCGGGCCCACCGCCACGATCACGACCTCCGCCCCGCCGGCCTTGCTGAAGTCCACCGCCAGGCCCGTCGGCGGGCCGCCGGCCGTCAGCGTGAAGCTGCCGTCCTTCGCCTGGGCGTACTGGGTGGCGAACGCGCCGGTCATCCGTGTGTTCATCGCCGTGCGCAGGCCGTAACCCCATACGCGAATGAAGCCCGCCCTGGCGTCGCCCTTGGCGTCCTTGGAGCTGTAGTAGCCTTTCGGGCCGTACTCCATCCAGTGCGTCACGATGACGTCGTCGGAGTCCTTCCAACGGTTTCGGGCGACGAAGTAGCCGTGGATGCGATCGACGGCGGCCAGGGGCAGCACGTCGGCGGGGTTCTTGGGCTCGACGCCGATGGGCCAGTTCAGGAAGCTGTAGACGGCGAAGATGGGGTAGCGTCGTCCGGTTGCCCACGAGCGTTCGTCTTCCTTGAGGCCGAGTTGGGCCTTGGGTTCCTGCGAGCCGACGAACGTTTCGTAGCTCCAGAGCAGGGCGGGCAGGTACTTGGGCGGCACGGCCCCGAAGCTCAGGGCGAATTCGCCTTCCCTGGCGGCGTTGTTGTCGCCCTCGTAGACGCCGCGGTTGGGGATGTTGCCGCAGCCCGTCCCGCCCATGTGCATGATCCAGAAGAGCGTCATCCATTCGGCGTTGGGTCGAGGGCGGAGGTAGTCGCGTCCCTCGGCGTTGCGCATCGCGTGGATCAACTCGATGGTGGGCGCGCGGGACAGGCTGCTGGAGGCCCCGAAGCCCTCGGCAAACCACCCGGCGTCGCCGAAGCCCAGCGTCAGCATGCGCGAGATATTCGACTCGGCCTCGGCTAGGCGGCGTTCGACCAGTTGGGTGTCGGTGCCGGCGTCGCCCCGGATGGCCAGCAGGGCCACGCCCGTGCCGCCGATGAGCGAGCCGTAGTGATTCGAGCCCGGCGGGTAGCCGCTGCGCCCCACGAGCCGCGCGATCGACGCCGGTTCCTTCGGGCTGCATGTGTCCTTGCTGTAGTTCTGGATCTCCAGAGCGATCTTTCGGCGGAAGTCCTCCGGCCAGGCGTCGTAGCAGAAATCGTACGCGTAGGCCATCGCCGCCAGCACGGAACCGGCGCGCAGATCGGTGCCCGGCTTGAACCATGAATAGCGGTTGTCCACGTCGATCTTGCCGTCGAGCATGAACTGCGCGCAGAGGCGCGCCAGCTCGGCGTATTTCTTGTCGCCGGTGATCTGGTAGAGGAAGCCGAAGGCCCCCGCGTGCCAGGTCGTGAAGGTGCCCATGGGCATGGCGGGCGACTTGGCGTGGTTGTCGGGCGGCGTGGCGTTGAACGTGTCGGGCGGGGCCTCGCCGTTCTTCCCGAGCAGGGCCCGCAGTCGGGCGAGGATGGCCTTGCCTTCGGGCGTTTCGGCCCGCTTGCGCAGGGCGGGCAGGTCGCTCTTGCGGAACAGCAGGCGCGGGTGCTCGCCGGCCGCGACGGGCTGGAAGCCCTCCACCGGCGTCCACCAGGGGCGCTTGTCCAGATCGCGCACCCACAGGACGGCCCGCGGGGCGGCCTCTCCGCCGCCCTTGGCCACCGTTCCTCGCCCGTAGGCGTGCCGGATGCCGCCGGCGAAGGGGCAAGGCGCCTCGCCGGCGGAGGCCTTCCGCCCCACGAATTCGAGCGTGGCCTCGCCGCCGGCCATTCCCTGCACGCGCCGGGCCACCAGGTCGATCCGCACCGCCCGGGCGGGGTCCCCGGCCGCGTGAATGTGACGCTCCGTGACCTCGAAGCTGCCCTTGGCGATGCCGGCGGACGTGACCGGCCCGAAGCCGCTGACGTCGAAGGGGTAGGTTTCGGTGGCCGGCCACGCCGGGCTGGCCGTCGGGCCGATCAGCCCCCAGCGCACCTTGCCGTCGGCGACGCCGAGGGTCACGTCCAGCGCGTCCAGGTCGAACCCGTTGGGGTCTTTCATCTGGTTCATCTGGAATCGCCAGACGCTGTTGTCCCAGCCGATCTCGTTGGCGCCCGCGCCTCCGCCCAGCGTCGATAGCCCGCCCTTGTCGCGGTCGGGGATCGGCTGGCCGTCCTCGCGCCGGACTTCATAGGCGCCCGACAGGGAGCAATGGCTGGCGTCGCGATCGAGCTTGCCCTTCAGGTCCACCAGCAGCATGCGGGGCTGCTGGTCGGGGGGCACCCACGGGTCGGGCGTGATGAGGACCTTGAGCTTGCCGGTGAGCGTGTTGCCCGCCAGGTCGAGGTTGACGTCGGCTTGAGGGACCAGGTGGACGGACTTGTTGAAGGTCGTGGCGCTGCCCAGGGCGTTGACCCATTTGCCGTCCTCGAAGACGGCGTAGATGTTCAGCGACCGCGGCTGGCCCTTGGCGTTGACTCCCCACAGGCCGTTCAGGCCGATGTGCCAGGTGGCGTTTTTCGGGTCCACGGCGCCCGCCGTGTTCTCGCCGCCCGGGCCCGGCCCCGCGAAAGCCGATTGTCCGACGAATGACGCCATCACCATCAGAGCGATTCCTGTGTTGCGGCCCATGGTTTCAGCTCCGTTCGGCTGGCACATCGGGCGACGTCGGTCGGTCGCCCCGGCCAGCGGGCCAACTGGCGACGTCCTGCGCGTGACGCCTGTTGCTTGTCGGTCAGACCGCCATCCTGCGGAGCTGGCGCTTCATGCTGTGGATCCTGTGGCGGATGTCGGCCAGTTTGCCGCCGTCCTTGGCGGCCACGGCTTCGCCGCGCTGTTTCTTCAGGGCGCGGATCGTCTGCTTGATCTTGAACTTGGCCGGGCCGTGGGCGACGTGGTGGGGAGCCTCCACGCCCAGGACCTTGCACAGGACGGGCAGGAGCTGCTCCTTGTGCATGACCGTGTAGCCCGCCAGGGACTCGTTCTCGACGCCCTGCGCGATCGTGCGAAGCTCGGTGACCTTCATCGCCTTAAGCTGGTCGTAGGTATAGTCAGCCATTGCGGTTCCTTTCGTTAGCACTGTATTTCGGCAACCAGGCGAGCCATGATAGTGGGGGCGAGCGTTGTAGGCAATGGGGTGGCGGCGCAAGCGTTGCCTCCACCCGCGAAGAGAAGAACCGGCGCCGGAAGCCGTGGGCTTCGTCGGGGCGGCCAGCCCTCAGGAGGACAGCGATGAAACAGCGACAAGTTGCGGGCGTTCTGGCGGCGATGGCCCTCGCTTCGGCTTCGGCCGCGCAGGAGTGCAAGGTGCTGAATCCGACGGGGCGGGAGTACAAGGAGGAATGCGTGCGGCTGTCGGCCGAGCCGCCGGCGGGCTCGTTCGCCGTGGAATGCGACGGCGCCGAAGTGCCGTACCAGGTGGAGGAGTACGGCGGGCGGAAGTGGGTTTGGGTGTGCGTGGACATGGCGCCGGGCGCGGAGAAGAAGTTCCGCATCGCGGGGGGAAAGACGCCGAAGAAGTCCGCGCCGAAGGTGCAGATGCGGAAGGACGGCGCGGTGTGGACGATCGACAACGGGGTGGTCGCGGTGGGGGTGAATGCCGGGAACTCCGCCGCGATTCCGGGACCCATCGCGTTCGTCGGGACGTCGAAAGGCAAACCGTTCGGGAGAAGCTTCTGGAACACCAAGAGGAGACTGACCGGTCTCACGCCCGCGGTCATCGGCGATGGAACGCTGTTCGGGAAGATTCGCCTTCGGTACGAATTCGAGGGCAAGGCGGGCGTCAACGACGATCTGCCCGCCTTCGCTGAGATCGACGTGGCTGTGTATCCCGGGCAGCGGCATGCGGTGATCCAGGAACGTCACGAGATGGACATGATGGATTGCTGGGAGTTGGATCTCGCGGCCGGATGGAAGCCCGAGCACGCCGTCTGCGAGCCGCACTCGGGCGGCTTTGGCCGGCCGGACCTGGGCCCCTGGCCGCCCAACACGCTGAAGACGGGCCAGACGCGGATGGGCGACACGCTGCTGAACCTGCTGCCGCGGTGGAGCCAGGCGTACGACGACGGGTGGTTCTTCCTGACGCACGACGGCAAGGACGCCGCGGGAGCGCTGGTGGTCGGGGCGGGGCGGTGGGAGTGGCCGCACGACAACTGCGTGGCGGTGAAGGTGAAGGACTCGGGCGACTACGCGGGCCTGCGCTGCCCGACGTGGCGCGGGCGGCGGTACTGGTTCCTCCTGGCCGGGCCGAAGGAGACGTGGACGGCCGCCGCGAGCGCCGAGCCGAAGGCCAGGTCGGCCGCGCCGGTGAACGACTACGTCGCCCGCCACGGGTTCGAGCCGCTGGACAAGCTGAACAACGATTACGACCTGGACTGGCCGGGCGGGCCGGGCAAGTTCCGCGGCGACTTCTTTTTCTCCAACAGCATCAACCCCACCGGCGGCATACGCGGGCGCGGGAAGGGCGCCATCGCGAATGCGGGCAAGCGCCCGGGCGACTATGGCACGTGGACGAACGTGCAGGTGATGTTCGATCCGGACATGTACGGCACGTACTGGCTGTTCTGGTCGCCGGAGAACCCGAACTTCTTCACCGACTTCGTCAAGGTGCCCATCGGCGAGGGGACGAACCTGAAGGCGGGTCCCCGGTTCAAGGAGCGGATCGCCCGCATCGCCGAGCTGAGGTTCCACGAGGATGTGCACCATTCGGTGACGCTGCCGGGCGGGGCGGGCAACGAGTGCCCCGGCTACAGCCGCTACGCCGTCGGCCACTACCGCGAGATCGCCGCGATGTGCAAGGAGCAGTACGGTTTCGACGCGATGGCCTGGCCGCAGCTGAAGGCGGCGGGGAGTTTCCAGGCGCACGTTTCGCAGCCGGACGGGGTCGGCGCGCGGGCGTCGCACCCGGGCGGGGACACGCATCCGCACAGGTTTGACCCGCTGGCGTTCGCGGAGGAGTTGGGCGTCACGGTCGAGCCGGAGACGTGGAAGACGGAGGAACTGCCGGGTTTCGGCGCGGTGCTGCGGAACAACTGCTTCAAGGCGGATGAGACGTACTTCGCGTTCAAGAGCGGGCCCAACCGCGGGCATTACCACGGCGACCAACTGTCGTTCCACCTGTGTTTCGGCGCCAAGGCGGTTGCGGTGGATCATCACTGCTCGTACGCGCCGCGGGCCGGGCAGGAGCACATGCATAACCGCGTGGCGTTCAGCGACGCCGCCGACGATCGGTTCAAGTACGCCAACATGGACGGCTACGAGCGGCTGATCGCGCTGAAGACCGGCGACGCCGCCGATGTGGCGATGGGGCAGGTGGAGTCGCCGCGGATTCGCGCGGTCAAGCAGTTGCCGCCGGAGGATTGGGACAGCGAGTACCCGCAGAAGTGGTTCGAGAAGCCGCTGAAGTATCGGCGAACCGTGGTGCTGATGAAGGGCGCCGGCGGATCGAGGGATTACTTCGTCATCCGGGACCAGTACGCCGGGCCGAAGCTGTCGGCCGCGTTCTGCATGCACGTCTACGGCGAGCGGTGCGAGCGCAAGGGCAACGTGGTGCTGGCGGAGGGGCTTACGGTGACCGTGGCGGCGCCGAGGGAATTCGCGTTCGAGAACCTGCCATGGCAGCACGCCAACGGCGGGGTGGAGAAGACGCAGGGCCTGCGGCTGAGCGTGACGGGAGAGGCGGCGGAGTTCGTGACGGTGGTTTGTCCGGGCGGCGAGCCGCCGGCGGCGACGGCCGTCGCGGGCGGGGTGAAGGTGGGCGGCGACGAAGTGACGTTCGCCGGCGGCATCGACGACGATGGCACGGCGGCCTGCGTGACGGTGAAGCGCGACGGCAAGGTCGTCGCGACGGTCACGGGCCGGGACGTGGACCTGCGCCGCAGCCAGGGCGAAGTGGGGCTGTTCGTGCCCGACGCGGGCTACCCGTTCGGGCCGATCCCCAACTGGCTCATCCGCCAGCGGAACAAGGTGCCCGACTGGGCCAGGCAATACGTGGACGAACTGAGGCGGCGGTAAGAACGAAGGCACGGTAAGAACGAAGGCGGCAGGGAGCAGGCAGCCCCCGTCACTTCGTCGGCTTCTTGGCGGTTGCCTGGATCTGCTGGCGTCGTTGCTCGGGGGTCAGGACGCCGCTGAACGTCTGCGCCTTCAGCCCCTTCAGAATGCCTTCGTGCAGCTTGAGGTCAACGGGGGCGGTCATCTCGCGGGCGCGGACCTCGCACAGCGCGGTGATCTGTTTGATCTGGTCGTCCGTGATGTTGAGCGGCTTGTATTCCCTCGCCACCTCGGCCGAGAGAAGGGGCGCATTGTGCTTGCTTCGCTGTTCCGGCGTGAGGACGGCGAACATGTCGCGTTCATGCGAGGAGTTCTGCGAGATCACGGTGGCCTGGTGCTGCTTCTCGGCGATGGCGATGTCGGCCCGGGCGCGCTCGGCGCCGGTCTTCATGCCGGCAACCCGGTCCTTCATCAGGTTGATGCGGCGGGTGTCGTTCTCGATGAGCCTGGTGAGGGCCTCGTCGCGGCGTGCGCGGAGGTCCTTGAGCTTCGCCAACTGCCCGCTGTTGAGCGACAGCGCCTTGGCAAGCTTGTTGGGGTCGTCGGTGAACAAGGGCGGCAGGTTGATCGGGATTGCGGGCTTGGGGGCGGGCGGAGCTGGCTTGGCCGCAGCGCCGGCCGCGGGAACCTTCGCCGGCGGATCGGTGGCGGCCGGAACTGCCGTGGCGACCGTCGGCGGCATGAGGTACGGGGCGGGGGCATCCGGCATGGTGGCGAAGAACGCCATGCCGGCCAGAATCGGTACCGCTGCATACATGGGCGCGACTCCCGGCAGGCCAGCCGTGGCCTGCCATGGGCGTTACAGGGGCAAGCACAACCGCAACGAACCATCGGCCGCGGGGAAGCGCCCGACGGTGTGAACTTCGCACATCGTACCGATTCCACCGGAGAATGCACGCGATTTACCGCAATGGCGCTTGTCGCGAAGCCGCGATATAGGTGGCATCTGCCTCACAGTTTTGCCGCCAGGATATCGGCAATCCGTTCGGCCGCGCGACCATCCCACAACGGCGGCGTCTGCGGGACGCGGGCGCGCCCGGCCAATACGTCCCGGTAGGCCGCGATGATCCTGGCCGGGTCGGTGCCCACGATGCGGTTGGACCCCACCTCGGCCGTGACGGGCCGCTCCGTGTTCTCGCGCATCGTCAGGCAGGGCACCTTCAGGATCGTCGTCTCCTCCTGGATGCCGCCGGAATCGGTGAGCACCACGCGGGCCCAGGCCGTCAGCTTCAGGAAGTCCAGGTATCCGGCCGGGTCGATCATCCGCAGGTTCTTCATCAAGCCAACCCGCGGGCCCAGCGGCGAGGAGGGGTTGGAGAGATTGTTCCGCGTCCGCGGATGGATCGGGAAGATCACCGGCATGTCCCGCTGCACCACCTCCAGGGCATCGAGCAGGCGGCCGAACACGGCCGGGTCGTCCACGTTGCTGGGGCGGTGAAGGGTGAGCACGGCGTAGCCGCCGGCGTGCAGGCCCAGGTCGGACAGGATGGTGGACGCCTCGGCCTTGTCGCGGTTGCGCAGCAGCGTGTCGATCATCACGTTACCGACGAGGAAGATCTTCTGCTCGCCGACGCCCTCGCGGCGCAGGTTGTCGGCGCCGCTTTGCTCGGTGCAGAACAGCAGGTCGCTGATGGCGTCGGTGAGGAGGCGGTTGATCTCCTCGGGCATGGAGCGGTCGCCGCTGCGGAGCCCCGCCTCAACGTGCACCAGTTTCACGCCCAACTTCACGGCCACCAGGCCGCAGGCGATCGTGCTGTTCACGTCGCCGACCACCAGCACGGCATCGGGCTTCTCGCCCAGCACGACCTGCTCGAACGCCTTCATGACCTCGGCCGTCTGCACGGCATGGCTGCCGGAGCCGACGCCGAGGTTGATGTCCGGCTGCGGGATGCCGAGCTGGCGGAAGAACAGGTCGCTCATTCGCTCGTCGTAGTGCTGGCCGGTATGGACGAGCAGGGGCTGTATCCCCGGGTGGGCCCTGTATGCCTCCATGAGCGGGGCGATCTTCATGAAGTTCGGCCTGGCGCCGGCGACGTTGATGATCTTGGGCATGGGGCAGCGGTTCCTTTCGGGGAAGCCCGGCCGCGCCTGGCGCAGCCGACATGGTAGATGATATCGGCAACCGGGCGGCGATACGTTACGCAACGACCGGAGCGCCGCCGTCGGCGATACGCTCCGCCGCGCCCCTCGGCCCCCGCCGGCGCGCAGATCGTGCCCAGCCACAGCACTGCATTCCGTCGGCGAAGCCAATCCGGATTCAGCCGGGCGGGGACTTCTGCCGATGTATGAGGCTAAGGAACTCCATCTTCTCCTGCTGATTGGCCCGCGGCGTCGGGCAGCGCGTTTGCCTGAACCCGCCGTGAAGCGGTATCGTAGTAGAGGCGGCTTGGCGGAAGTGGCACAAGCGGAGTTCGCTTCCATCGACGCACGCTTCTTGTTGTGCATAATCTACTGTTGCAGCCACGGTTGCGCGAACGCCGGATGCGCAGCCGACGAGGGCGGAGTCTGGACAGGCCGCGATTGACCAGGCCTGTCGCGACTCCTCCCGGGCACGCGGCCGAGCGCTGTCAGGTGAAGGCATGAATCGAGCGAACCCCCAGAGAAAGCTGGACCCAGGCGTCTTGGCGATCATACCGGCTCGCGGGGGGTCCAAGAGCGTGCCGCGGAAGAACATCCAGCCATTCCGCGGCAAGCCGCTGATTGTTCATTCTATCGAGCAGTCGCGGGCGGCGGAACTTGTCACCCGCACGATCGTCTCGACGGACGACGCGGAAATCGCCAGAATCAGCCGCGATGCCGGGGCTGACGTGCCCTTTCTTCGCCCCCCCGAGATATCCGGCGACTTCGCGACCGACTTCGAGGCCTTTGACCACGCGCTGGGCTGGCTGGACGAGCACGAGGGTTACCGCCCGGAGATCGTCGTTCAGGTGCGGTGCACGTGCCCGCTTCGGCCGGCGGGACTGATCGACGAGGGCATCCGGCGGCTTCAGGCCGACCCGTATGCCGACAGCCTGCGCGCGGTGATCCCGGCAGCTCACCCGCCGTACAAGATGTGGCTGCTGCACGGGCAGTATCTCAAGCCGCTGCTGAGCCTGCCGGGCGTGCCGGAACCGTATAACGAGCCGCGACAGCGACTGCCGGCCGTCTATTGGCAGAACGCGTACCTCGACGTGATCCGCTGGACGACGATCATGGATAAGCGGTCCATGACCGGCGAGCGGGTCCTGGGCCTGGTGATGGACGGCGAGCACGACGTGGACATCGACTCGCTGCGCGACATGGAGCAGGCGGCGGCCAGGGCACAAGAGTCCAAGGCGGGGCTGTAGATCCTGTTCGGGTTAGGGGGCTGAATCCAGAATCGGTTCCTCCGTTTCTTGTGATGGAAGAAGCTCAAAGGCGAGGAAAGGATATCGCCATGGCGTACGACTTCAGCGGCCTGTTCATCTTTGAGATGGCCAACAACCACCAGGGGCGGGTAGAGCACGGGCTGCGCATCGTGGAGGAGATGGCCCGTATCAAGCGGCGGTTTGGGATTCGCGCGGCGGTCAAGCTCCAGTACCGCGATCTGGACACGTTCATACACCCCGCACACCGGGGGAATTCCTCTAACAAGCATGTCCCGCGGTTCCTCCAGACGCGCCTGAAGCGGGAGGAATTCCACGAACTTATCATGGCCACAAAGGAGCAGGGGATGCTCACGGTGGTTACGCCATTTGACGAGCCATCGGTGGAGCAATGCCTGAACCACGGCGTGGACATCCTGAAGGTCGCCAGTTGCAGCGCAAACGATTGGCCGCTCCTGGAGGAGATCGCCGCTGCCCGGAAGCCGGTGATCTGCTCGACGGGCGGGTGCCTGCTGAAGGACATAGACAAGGTCGCCAGCTTCTTTGAGCACCGGAGCGTGTCGGACCTGGCGATGCTGCACTGCGTGGGCGTGTATCCCTGCCCCAACGAGGCGGTGAACCTGTCCTTCATGCGTCGGATGGCGTCGCGCTATCGGCAGTACGCCATCGGATACAGCGGGCATGAAGCGCCGGACAACCTGGCGGTCGTGCAGGCGGCCACGGCGATGGGCGCGCAGATCCTGGAGCGGCACGTGGGAGTGCCCGCCGAGGACATCAAGCTGAACTCCTACTCCATGGACCCCGAGCAGGCGGCCCGCTGGGTGGAGGCTGCCTTGAAGACCCGCCAGGTCCTCGGTCCGGACGCCGGCGACAAAGAGGTGTCGGAAGCCGAGGCACAATCGCTGCATGAACTGATGCGCGGGGTCTTCGCGCGATGCCCGGTGAGCAAGGGTGAGGTGCTCACGCGCGAGAAAGTGTTCCTGGCGTTCCCGTCGGAGAGCGGCCAGACCACTGCGCGGGAATACCAGGAGAACATGGAGGCGTCCCGCGACTATGCCGTGAACGCCCCCGTCTTCGAGCGCCGCGGCGCGGATTACGTTCACGACGTGCGAAGCATCATCCACGAGGCAAAGGGCATGCTGCGTGAGGCGCACATCGCCATCGGAAAAGACTTCACCGTCGAGCTGTCGCACCACTATGGCATACAGAACTTCCGACGGGTCGGGGCAATCATCATCAATCTGATCAACCGTGAATACTGCAAGAAGCTCATCGTGATGCTGCCCGGCCAGGCACACCCCAGCCACCGGCATCAGCGGAAAGAGGAAACCTTCCAGGTCCTCTACGGCGACATGGAACTCGTGATGGATGGCCATCGGGTTCTGCTTGAGCCCGGCGACATCTTCCTGGTGAAACGCAACGACATGCACGCGTTCTCCACCCGGAAGGGCCTGATCTTCGAGGAGATCTCCACCACGCACGTCGTGGGCGACTCCTACTACGAGGACCCCAGGATCGCGAAGTTGGACCCCATGCAGCGCAAGACGGTGATCGAGAGTTGGTGACCCAGGAGGCAGTCACGCACCTGGGCCCTGGGGTTGCCCTTCGGCCGCCTATGCTCACCATCGTCTGGGATCGCGACGACGTCCTCAACGACCTCATGCGGTGCTGGTTTGAGGGGCAATGGCTCGTGGAGCATCCGGATTGCCGCCTGCGCTACGACGACCTCGTCGAGAACCCTCCCCACCGCGTGCTGGGCGTCTCACGCCGGGAATACCTGGATTCGCTTGACCGTTTCCGCTCCTCGCCCGCCCATGCCGCGATGCCGCCGTCGCCGGAAATCCTTGGCTGGCTCGGGCGCAACGGCGCCCGCTGCCGGCACGCGGTGTTGACGGCGACGACGCTGGCCTCGGCCGGCGGGGCCGCCGAATGGACGTTTCGGCATTTCGGGCGATGGGTGCGGTGCTTTTGTCTGTTGCCGGCAGCGCGCGAGGGCGACGGCGCCGTCGCATATGAAGCCGACAAGGGCCAGTGCCTCCGCCAGTTTGCCGGCCCGGTCGTTCTGGTGGACGACTCGCCGGCGAACCTGGAGGCGGCACGGCGTGAAGGCGCCGAAGGCGTCCTCTTCCCGCGTCCGTGGAACGGCGCCGAGGGCACGGCGCTGGAGGCGCTGGCTTGCCTGGAGGAATGGCTGGACAAGCATGCGAGCCCCTGATCGGCGCCGCTTGGGAACACGCCTCCCTCAGAGGTTGTGAAAGAACTGGAACTCGACGTTCTGTCCGCATTCGACGCCTTCTGTCGCCCCTTCGGGGCTCTATGCTTAATTGCTTGCATACCGGTGGCTTACGCCCAATACGGTTCAGTTAAGGAAAACAGGACGAAAAACGAGACTGTAGCGTCATCATTGCAGTTTCGAGACAGGTGGAGCACTGTTCTTCAGACAGGTGGAGCACTGTTCTTCAGACAGGTGGAGCACGGTTCTTCAGCCTGAAAGGCTGACGGAATACAGCCCAGGGCAACGCCCTGGGTACCCATGGCCCCCAAGATCAAGCCCTGAAAGGGCGAAGGAAATGGTTCCGTGCGGTTCTCCCGCCCTTACAGGGCTTGTTCATTGATGTTCTGGCACCCAGGGCGTTGCCCTGGGCTTTACTCCATCAGCCCGTTGGGCTGAAGAAAACGGCAATAATGGTGCTACGGTGTCCGAAAAACCCCCGTAGCGGCGCGAACCGTTGTTTGTTCTTCGGGCTCAGAACCGCTTCGAGCATGAGCCCTTCTTGCCTTCGGGTCTGTTAACTGAACCGTATTGGCGTAAGCCCCCGGCCAAGCCCTGACCGCCCCTTCGGGGCGAAGAGGGATGAGTCTGCTTTCTCGGTTTCTTCACAAGTGGATCCCCCTTTCTCCAACAGGCTCTCACGACTGCCGCGGAGCAGGCAGCCGCGGCGGGTGCGGCGGGTGCGGCGCGTTGGGGCTGCCCTTGTCGTCGGCCATCAGCAGTTCGGGGATGTCCTCCAGCGGCTTGCCCAGGTTGCCGGGGCGGAGGAAGGCCGGGAGGTTCAGTGCCACGCAGTGCAGCAGGCCCTCGTTGGCGGCCAGGGCGTCGGCGGGCACGGCGACGATTTTCCAGCCGGGCAGCAGCTTCTGGTAGACGGCCAGGGCGGCTGCCTCGGTGCGGCGGTCGACGTCGGCGAACGTGGGGACGATCAGCGTGCCGTTGGCGAAGAGGACGTTGTTGTAGCTCCGCCAGACACCCATCCGACAGGGCGGCAGCGGGATGCGGTGCACCTGCATGGGGCCGCGGCGGGTGGCCCGCCCGGCCAGCATCCTGGCCGCCTTGTCCAGGATGGCGGCGTTGGCGGCGTCGGCGGCCGAGGGGCACTGCGCCACGACGGCCACGTCCGGCGCCACCAGCGTGACGAACATGTCGGCGTGTCCGGTCGGCTCGCCCTCCAGCGGCTGCAAGCAGACCCAGTCGTGGACGCCCAGGCGTCGGCGCAGGATGGAGCGGATCGCGTTGGCGTCGTAGGCGCGGTCGCCGTTGGCGCCGAGCACACTGGAGGTGGTCACGGCCAGGCCCTCGCCGTTGACCAGGAAGTTGCCGCCCTCCAGCCGCAGCGGCAGCGGCGAGCACGGCACGGCCAGCGCCTTGGCGATCGTCGCGGGCGCGGCGTCGTCCAGCGGGCGGTGCTCCAGATTGGCCGCGGGGGAGTAGTCGGCGTCGAGCGCGACGGCGCCGCCGTCGGGCCGGCGAACCAGCAGCGGGCCGTAATCGCGCACCCACATGGTGTTCAGCGGTACGGTGAGGAACCGCACCTTGCCCTGGGGCAGCGCCACGCCGCGCAGCACCGACCGGCCGAGTTGTGCTTCGTCGTCGCTGTTTACCAGGCAGATGACGGGCAGGTTCCGGGCGGCCGCGGCGACCACGTCGCGAAAGATGCGCGGGTGGAACGCGATGAGTTCCGTTCCGCCGAGAAGCAGGGCGGACTGGTCGTCGAACTCGCCGGGGGCGGGCAGGGGATCGCTGGCGTCGTCGGCGGTCGCGACGGCCGGCGTGAACCGGGCCGCCGGCGCCGGCACCGGCCAGGCCGCGTGCCGCGCCGCCGGCAGGCAGGATGCGCCGCTTGCGGCAAGGACCGCCGCGAGCAGCAGGGATGGCGTTGTTCTCAATGGCGACATCAGCATCAGACCATCGGTTGGGGGGCGCCCAACGCCGCAATCCGTGCGGCCATGGCGCACGCCATGATACCCGCTTTGCCTGCCGGGCTTCCATCTCCGCCGCCGTGCGGACGCCAGAGCCGCTTAGTGAGCGACCTTGTTTTCTGGCGGGCCGTCAGGCCGCGGCCCGCTGGCGGGCCCAGTAGTCCTTCCACTGGTTGGAGTAGTACAGGCTACCGAGGGCCATCATGGCTTCCGCGTTGTCCTTGTCCCAGTGCATCCCTCTTCCCTTCAGCCGCAATGTCAGCGTCCCGCAGAACGATTCCGTCGGGCCGCTGCCGCAGTCATACCCCATCTGCCGGAACTTCGGGTAGTCGGTCATCTCCACCCGCTTGGCCACGTATCCTCGCAGCGAACGCAGTGCCTCGGCCTTGGCCCCGCTGCGGTGGACCCGCAGGTAGTCGGCCAGGTGGTCCAGCATCACCAACGAGCCTTGGTTCCACGCATAGCCCGTCATGTCCTCACGCCATGCCTGTGCCTTGGCCGTGCCCTCCCCGTAGAGCACGAAACTGGCCTCCACCACATGCTCCCGCAGGTGGTAGTAGTCCAGGATGTTCTCGTCCAGCATAGGCAACTGCTGGCCATACTGTCTTTCGATCCACTCGGACCCATCGCTCACCGAGTGCTTGTGCAGCGCCTGGTCGAGCCGGACCTTGCTCGCCTCACGGCGCATCACCCGGCCCAGCGCCGCGGCATCTCCGCTGGTGCCCACCGCGTATTTATGCGTCTTGTCCGGATCGTAGAACGAGGCGATCTTGAACTCCTTGTACGGCCCGTCGCCGCCGGACTTGGGTCGGCCCGGCCGGGCGGTGCTGCGACGGCCTTCCTTCTGACGCTTCTGTGCCTCCGTCTTGCGGCGTTTCCGCTTCTGCTCTTCGGTCACCACAGGGACCATCACGCCGTCGGCGCCTGTCACGACCGTCTGATCGGTACAGTCCGCCGCCGTCCAGTTGGGGCCGTAGGTCCCTCGGCTGATCGCCGTCGCCGCCCGACGGCCCTCACGCTCCACCAAGTCCCCCAGTCTTGATAACCCATTGAACAAGCAGAGGTTGAGCCATCTCTTCAAGAAGTATTCATCCGCACCGATGAAGAAGGCCCCTTCTTTCCTCGGTCTGCCCGGCTGGTCGGGCAACAGATACAGTCGGAAGGCACCATACCGTTTCCCCGGCGTCCAGGCGGGCGACGGGGGGGGCCGCTGCCGCTGGCCGCTATCCTACCGGCCAGGATCGCTTCGAGCGCGGCGGTAGCGCCATTGGAGGAGATCGTGCGGCTGCGCCCCCTTGGCAGCGGTTCTAGACCGGTTCGGCTGGGAGCGAGGAAGGCGCTGCTCCCCCTGGGGACGGACGCTCAACCGCCCGCCGCGGGCTGAAACTCGATCCTGCGGCGCGAATTGTGGGCTGTTACCGACGCAACACGCTACCCGCCCGCGGCAACAAACAATCATCCCAGAGCTTCTGCAAGAGGCTCACGGGAGAGAACTGCCCCGGTGATATGCCCGTGCCAAGCAACCCCGCCATAGTTCAAACAGCATCGGCGTAACTGCACAATCGCTGAGCCTATACCGATCTCGCCGCAGCTACCGCCCACCTTACGGTGCACGGTGTTCAAGAGTGGCCCAATGCCTCTGCATCGGCTACCAATCCCGAACCACTATGCCAGCTTCCGCCGGCGGATGTACGCCCCAAGGCTGGAAACACCCAGGAAGACGCCGAGCATTGTCAGCGGCTCGGGGACGGCCGTCCATATGCCCCAGAGGGCCTCGCCGGTGTACACGTTCCTTTCTTCGATGTTGTTGTAGTCGATGAAGTGGTCCTGCCACCCGCCGCCGGCTTGAAGGTTGTAGGTGGGCGGTATCTTGTAGGCGGACAACTGGGTCGAGGCGAGGTAGTTTCCGGCAGCCACCACTTGGCTGCGGTAGGGGTCGCCGAACTCGTTAAGGGCGAAGATCGCGTATACGGTAGCATTAGTCCTGACAATACCGTCGGTAAAGGCGAACCCCCCGCTTGTGGTCTGATAGCTGGCCAGTACGGCGGCCAAATCGCTGAGGCTCGACGGCCCGCCCACTCCTCCGTAGTAACCCAAGGTGGGGTCGAAGTCCTTGCCGAGTTCCGCCAAGGCCCAGACGCCTCCGGCCAGACCAAGCACCTGATCGGGAGGGTAACTGTCCAAGCGGTTGATCGCGTCTCCGACCTTCTGGGCCCAGATATCCAGGTCTGCTTGGGAGGCGCCGCAGATCTTTGCGCCCACCGCGGCCAGCGCGACGTTCCAGACGCCCTGGTTGGTGCCTAGAAGGAGGTCGGCATAGGCGGCTATGCCGCGGTTGGCCCCCGAGTATAAGTAAGTGCCGGCGTGAAGGCGATCGTAGAATTCGGTCTTCACGTCATTGACATACGAGGCGTCGCCTGTCACCAGGGAGAGGGCCGACATGAAGATGCCATCGGCTGTCTGGTGCGTCGGCCCTGTGCGACTACTGATGTAGTTGCCCGCATCTTTAGCCGCGGTGAGGAAGCGAACGTCACCGGTGGACTCGTAAGCTGACAGCAGTCCCATACCGATGCGCGGTGCAGTGGCCCGATCGCCGGTGGCGGGGGGATACAGCGGACCCCAGCTGCCCTTGGGTCTGGTGGAGGTGAGGGCGCCGGTGTTCTCTGTGCTGACGAGGCGATCGCCGCCGGCCTGCATCGTCTGCGTGACCGAAGTCGCCCCGGCGGGCAGACAGACCGCGAGCACAGCCGCCACCCCAACCAACAGGCCCCATTTCTTCCTCATGGTTCCTTCTCCTTTTTCTCTCTTGCCGCCACACTTTCCCTCCGCGAGAGGTGGCAGGTCTCGCGGGATAGTCGTGCCCATGCGCCCGTTCACCAGTCGCAGCTACGCGGCGGCAAACTCCATACACCTCGCCAAACTGGTTGTCGACGAATGGATTTCTGTTTAGTTGGTTCACGCATAACTTGTCAACCACGAGCCTCCCGCCTGTTTTCCGGGCACAATCGCCGATCGCCGCCCAACCCCGCCCCGGGAAGTCCTGTGTACTCCGTTTGGCGAGGCGCAGCGCCTGCAAGAAGCGGGCAGTCCCTTCGCGCCGCCACTGCTTGGAGGGGTTTCCGCAACCCCTACGCACTCTCCGTTTTTTCCGATCCTCCGTGATGTGACAGCAGATGAACACCAACCTCGAACCTACGCATGATACCACGGGCTGCCAATGCCCGCAAGGACAAAATCGCGCCGGAGCCAAGAAAAACTCACCCGTTTCGGGCATGGGCCACGGCCGGGCCGAACAGCGGCATGGGTGAGCCCAACGGGCTGCCGGGGGGGGGCGCGACGCCAGTGCCATGCCCGATGGGCCTGGTCGGGGCGGCGCCTTACGGCCGTCCTGTCGCTCGGGGGCCTGGGCCAGAAGTAGGGGATCGCTGCTGCCGTTTCAGCCGGATTGCCCGTAGGCGTACCGGTCGAGGGCCGATTCGCGGAGGGCCGGCATGCGTTTCCGGAAGCTGTCGAAGCGGTGCCGGCTCAGCAGCCATCGCAACTTGGCGTCGGTGCGGCGTAGATTCACCCGGTGGCGCCACGTGCCGATCGCACCCATCGGCAGGACAGGTTGGTCTGGATCTAACTCCCACGGGTGCAGGTAGATAACGCCGATTCTGCCGTGCTTGGCCGCCTGCCGAAGCGCCATCCCGACCATGTGGATGGGGAACAGGCGGAGATACCCTCCCCCGCCAACCGGCAGGTTCGCCGTGCAGAGACGCACCGTCAGCGGAGGGACCTCGAGCAGTTTCGCGCCGCCCGGCCCGACCGCCCAATGGGCCCACCGCGGGGCGGCCGGGACCCCGTAGCGGTCATGCCGGATGGGGAACACGGAGGAATCGTACTCGTAGCCGGCTTCGGCCAGGACGTCGATCGCCCACGCGGTGTTTTCCACCAGCGAGAACGTCGGCGCCCGGAAGCCGGTCACGGCCGACGAGGCCAGGTCTTCAAGCAGCTTCCTGCTCTCGATGGCCTCGTCGCGGAACTCCTCCCGGCTGAGCGTCCCGATCATCCGGTGGCTGACGCCATGGGAAGCGATCTCGTGGCCGGCGTCGGCGATGAGACGGACCAGCCCCGGAAGACGGCGAGCCACCCAGCCCAGGACGAAGAAGGTGGCCGAGCTGCCGGAATCGGCCAACACCTGGAGGATGCGAGCGATGGGCGCCTGCAACCGGCTGGTGAAGTTGGGCCAGTCTTCGGGGCGTACCGTTCGGCCGGCTGCCTCAACCTGGAAGTACTCTTCCACGTCGAAGCTCAGGACATGACGGCGCGCGCCGATGGTTGGGGTCGCGTCGCCGGCGCTGTCGGCAACCAGGCCATCCATGGGAGTCGCCTCAGAGTTTGTGGAAGAATTGGAACTCGCGGGTCTGCCCACGCTGGACGCCTTCTGTCGCCCCTTCGGGGCTCTATGCTTAACTGCTTGTATAACTGGGGCTTACGCCACTCGGCTAAGTCCTCGACGCCCCTGCGGGGCTAAGAGGCGAACCTACGAATTCCGGAGCTACACACACGTTCTGCGACTTCTGAGGGAGGCGTCCTCCTTCACAAGCTCTCACTTCTGGGCGTCCAGCTTGTTGAGGGCCGCCTGTGCGAGCCGGACGCACTCCTCCGTCGCCTTCGACATCGGCTCGCCCTTGGCCTTGAGATTCGCCCCGAGCTGGACGGCCGCCGCAAGGTGCCACTTGGCCAGTTCCGCATCGCCCGCCGTCGCCTCGACCTGCCCAAGGTGGTAATGGACATCGGGCGAACCGGGCAGGCCCTTGATGGCTTTGCGGAGCGGCGTAAGTGCCTCCGCGCTGCGCCCGCGCAGGTGGGCCAGCCAACCGGCCGTATCCTGCACTTGCGGCAGCGGCACCTCCTTCAGAGCCGCATCCGCCCACTCCTGGGCTTCGGCCAACTTGTCCTTGTCGTCGGGATGGAGTTGCACGGTAAGCGCGGCGGCGTTGTTGGCAGCCACGGGGTCCTTCCTGAGTCGCCAGACCTGGCGGTATATGTCGAGGGCCTTGGGCATCTCCTCTGCCTGCTCAAGGGCCGTGGCCTGCCGGAGCAGGTAGGTCGGATCAGGCTTGTCGCCCTTCCTGGCGAGGGCGGCATAGACTTCGGCCGCTTCCTTGTACTGTTTCTTGCTCAGAAGCAGGGCTGCCTGGAGCGCCTTAGCCAGTTCGCAGTCCTTCGGCTGGAGCAAGTCGGAGGCAGCCTGCAGGTCCTCGGCCTTGACGGCTATCATGGCGATCTGGGACGCCGCCCACTGGCAGTTGGGCCTGGCCCTGAGGGCCTCCATCGCCCACCGCAGCGCCAGGTGCGTCTGCCCGAGGTCCAGAGCGACAAGCGACTGGATCAGCCTGATGGTCTCTTCGGGCGCCGCCTTCGAGGCGGCCGCGTGGGCGACCAGCTCCTCGCCGGCCTGGAGATCGGAGCCGGTTCCGAAGCCCTTCAACTGGTCCTTGACCAGCGCCTCGTCACCGGCCAGCAGTCCGCAGAGGAAGCGGTGGACCGGCGGGATCCGCCGGCCAAGCCCCTTCAGGTCAGCGTCGAGTTTGTCGAGGCGGGCGTGCCAGGCCCGCAAGGCCTTGATGTCGCCGGCGCGCTTGGCCAGGCACAGCCCCAGTTCGGCGGGGAAGACGCCCGCCTTTTCCGGCTCGGCGACGTACTTTGCCGCTCCCGCGGGGTCGTTATCCATGGTCAGGACGGCGGCTGTGGTGCGCCACTGCGGGAGAGGGCTGGCTTGCGCGAGGGTCTTGGCGGTTTCCCTGGCTTCGGCCATGTTGCCGTCCTGGACCGCCGCCTGGATCGCCAGGCCCCCCACGCCGACGGGCAAGGCGCCTCCCGGCGTGGCGCGGAAGTTCCGGAAGGCCTTCATCGCCTCGGCGGGCCTGTTGTTCTCGATCAGCAGCGACATCCGCCGGGCCAGCCCCTGCTCGTCCCTGGGCCGCTTGCGGCCCAGGGCCCCAAGGATCGACAGCTTGGCCTCCAGCGGCTCGGCCGCCTCGGCGAGCAGGATCTGGGCGGGTATATACTCCTGTGTATATTCGGATATTCTGCCAATCGCGTCCCGGGCGGCGTCCTTTCGGCCCAGGGCCGTCAATGCGCGGCCCAGGGCGAGGTCAAGCTGCGGGCTGGGGCCGTGCGCCAGCTTGCCGATCGCCTCGAATCGCTCGATCGCCTGGGCGTTCAGCCCCCGGCGGATGAAGAACAGGCCTTCTTCATAGAGCGCGATCGGCCGGCAACCCTCCCCTACGGCGGCGAGCTTCTTCAGCGTATCCAGGGCCTCCAGGGGCTTGTCCTGTGCGTCGCGGATGTCAGCCAGCCTCACGTAGAGCCCGTAATCTCCCGGCTGAAGTTCGATCGCCCGCTTATAGAGGTTGGGGACATCCTCGATCTTCCTCCTTGCCAGGCTCAGCACGTCGGCTCGGAGGAGGTAGCTCCTGGGATCGCCCGGGACCATCCGCTCGACGACGTCGCAGGTGGCCAGGGCGACGTCGTAGTTGCCCAGCTGGGCGCGGAGGTTGGCGGCCTGGCGAAGCGACTCGGCGTCCTTGTCCTTTTCGGCCTCCGCGCAGAGCTGGACGAGCACGGCTTCGGCCTCCGCCATGCGACGGGCGCGGGCCAGGAGGTCCGCCTTGCCGTACAGGGCTCGGGTCCTGGCGATGCCCTTGGTGCGGCTGATCACCTGGTCCAAGTGGCGCAGGCCCTCGTCGAGCCTGCCGCTCTGGGCCAAAGCCGCGGCGCGGAGCAGTTCCGCCCGGTAGCGCAGGAAGTCGTTGGCTCCGGGGCTGGCGATCGTCCGGGCATAGTAGTCGGCCGCCTCGACCGGCTGGCCCAGGTCCGCGTGGAGCTGCCCCATGGCAAAGTCGATGTTGTCCTTCCGGGCAAGAGGCACGGCCTGGAGCTTCTCGTACACCTTTCTCATCGCATCGCTGACCTTGTCCAGCGGGAGGCGAAGGAGCTTCTGCGGCTCGTCCTTGCTCTTGGCGCCGCCCTCGCCTCCCGCGGCCACATCCTCCCCGACGGTCTGGGCGAGGAGAAGGGACGCCAGGCGCTGATAGGGAGGCAGGCTCTCGGGGCGTCCGGTGACGACCCGCTTCCACTCCTCCATGCACAGGTCTCTCTGTCCCATCGCCTCGTAGGCTCGGGCCAGCGGCTCGCGGAAGTCGAGCTTGTTGGGGTTGTCGCGAAGGGCTTGGAGGCACAGGTTCTTGCACTGATCGGGCTGGCCATTGGCTAGGTAGATCATGGCCAGGGGCACCCCGAACCGCTTGCCGGCGTCGGGACGCTGAAGGACCGCCTGAGCGGCGGCATCGATCGGCTCTCCCCGCAGAGCCTTGATCTGGAGGGTGACCAGTTCGGCCGAGATGCTGATCGGCGCGACGGGAGAGAGCACTTCCTCGGCCTCGTTCAGGGCGCCCACGTTGAGCAGGGCGCGGGCCAGGGCGAGCCGGTACTGCGGCTTGTGCGGGCTGGCTCGGACGGCCTTGCGGTAGTAGTCTTCCGCCTGGAGCCCTCTGCCGGTGTCGTTGAGCACGCTGGCCAGGGCAAAGCAGAGGCGTGGCTCGTTGGGGTCGGAAGCCAGCTTGTCGGCGACGAGCTTCTCGGCCTCGGGGGAGCGGCCCTTGCGGTTCAGCGCCTGGGCGACGGCCAGCACGTCCTCCGTGGCGACGGGCTTTTCCTTCGCGGCCATTGCCAGGACGTCGTCGAGGATCTGTTCGGCCTGCTCGCGATCCCCGATGGCGGCGTACCCATCGGAGATGATCATCCGCATGACGGGGTTCCTGGCGTAACCGTCCCATCCCTCCTGTTTCCACGCCTTCAGCATCGCCTCGCGGGCGAGATCGGGCCGGTCGGTCTCTCGGGCGGCCTCGATGTACAGGCGGAGCGATTCGGGGTCGTCGGGATGGCCCTTGTAGAAGGCGTCGGCGTCGGCGTACGCCTGCTCGTAGAAGCCGCCCTGAAGGAGGAGTTCGGCGAAGAGCTTGCGGGCGTCAGGGTGGTCGGGCACAAGGTGGGTGACCGTCCGCATCGCCTCGCGGGCAAGCTCCACCTTTCCGGCCGCCTGGGCGGCCTTGGCATACCAGTACTGGACCTGGTACCAGGTGGGGAAGTCCGCCTTGAGGCTGAACAGCTCGCGCTCGGCGTTGACCGTATCGCCCTTGAGCAGCAGGATGCGAGCGTGGAGCAGGCGGGCGCCGGAAGCCCGCTTGTCGGTCTTCACGACCTCCGCGGACAGACGTTCGGCCATCGCCAGATCGCCGGCCTCGGCCGCAACCTGCGCCCTGCCGAGTTTCACGGACGTGTTGTCAGGATGCATGGCGATCAGGTTGTCGAGGCGTTTGGTGGCCTCATCGGTCCGCTGCCTGCGTTTGGCCGGATCCTCGCCGGGCCGCCTCTTGACGTCCTCCTGGGCCAGCAGCACGGTGGCCATGGGCGGCGGGTCGTTCAGCGCAAATATGGCCTTGCGGGCGGCGGCCAGCGAATTGCCGTCGTTGACCTCGATGCACATCCGGACCAGCGTCTCGCTGGCGACCTCCCTGGAGGGCTGTTTCAGCACCACGTTCAGGAGCAGGGCGATGGCCTTCGCCTGGCTTACCCTGGACGCCGCCAGGGCGTGCTGGCTTCGTTGGCGCTTTGTGGAGGCCACGTCCGGCTGCCGTGAGGCGTCGGCGACCCGGGCCTCCCTGTCGAACCGGTCGGCCAGAAGGCGTTGCGCGTGAGCCAGCCGGCCGAGGTTGCGGCCAATCTCCTGGCCGACCAGGAGCGAGTCGGCTTCGTTCTTGGCCTGGAATCCCGACAGAGCGCGGTCGGCATCGCCAAGCCCTTCGATCGCCCGCTGGATGGCCTGCACGTTGTCTCGCGTTGCGGGCAGTTCGAGCGTCTGCGATGCGGGCAGGTAGCACGTCGCCGCCTGGGCCAGGCGGATCTCGACGGCATCGGGGGCGCGCTTGGCCGCTTCCAGGAGCACGGCCTTGGCCTCGGGGTACTTGCCCTGGCGAACGAGCGCGTCGGCCTTCAACGAGTACCCGCGCCAGTCCGCGGGGTTCTTCTCGATGTAGGTGGCGGCGATTTGTCCGGCCTTGTCGAGGTTGTTCGCATTGAGGGCCAGTTGGCCCTTGGCCAGGAGCCGCCAGCCGGTGCTTGCCCGCACGTGCCACCACACGCCGACCCCGACTCCACCCAGGACGACCAACGCCACGATGATCCACGCAATGCGCCGTCTCTGTGACATGGCTGTATCCTCTACGCGTTTGTCTCGCGAGGCCCGGTTCCGGCTCCCGGATGGGGCCGGGGCGCAGGGTCCTCACTTCAGCTTCTGGTCAAGGTGCGGCATGGCTGCACGAAGCAGCCCCACGGACCGCCTTCGCGCCTCGTCAAGAGATCCGCCAACGACCGTCGATACCCGGATCAGCGCTCCGCTGGAATCCCTGCCGAGGATCCCGTTGGCGAAGATCGCGAACTGCTGGCTCCAGAAGCTCCGGGTGTACTTCGGCCCGCACTTGTAGGTGTACAGGAAGTACAGCTTCTGCTTGCCTGTCTGAACGATCAGCTCCCGGCAGGAAACGCCCCCTTCGCCGGCGACGGCCTCGACATCCACGTCTCGCTTGTCAACGATGCTCCCGCCGGCTCCCTCCAGGCAGACGTCGGGCGGGTGGGTCCCCTTGCGGTTGTCCCTGCTGAAGATGATGCAGATCGTCGTTGGGGGCACGTCCGCGGCCACGTACTGGCGATTGAGGCAGTCTTCCGTCTCCAGGACGTCCATCGTCTCCTGGTCGAGGGGGACGTCGTAGCTGTGCAACACCTTGTCCGCCACGCACAGTTCCACTGGCAGGGCCGCGCTGGCGACCCTCAGGTTCCAGGCCGGGGCAATGGAGCGGCTCAGCCACCACGTTCCGGCCGCCGAGACGACCATCAGCCCCACGGCCACCCAACCCCGCGCGCCGTGCAGCGCCCCGAACAAGGCGGGAGTCTGCTCGGCGTCCTCGTCGGTCCGCCGAACGTCGTGGAACAGGGCAACGACTTTCGCCGGCCTGCCGAGGGCCCTGCGGGCCCAGAGGATGAGTTTCTCGGCGCCGAACATCATCAGGAACGCCAGGATGAACACCGCCACCCCCGAAGAGTCGTGGTATCGCCCCGTCGCGGTCTGGACGTCCCAAACCTCGGCGACGAAGATCAGGCTCAGGATGCGGAGGGAGTTGGCGATGACGGCCACCACGAAGGAGGCCGCGAACAGCAGCAGCCGCCACCCGCCTTGCAGCCGGCAGATATACGTGTAAAGGGACCCGAACGCCAGCAGGCTGATCAGCGTCCGAAGCCCGTTGCACACGTTGCCGACCACCAGCATCTTGTCGTTCAGGAGCAGGATCTGGTTGCCCGCCCGCTCGGCCGTGATGCCGATTGCCCCGGCCAGCGTGACGCCCACTTCCGTTGCGAACATCCGCAGGCGGAAGTTCATGTTGGCGATCATGACCTGCGGCAGCGGCACCATGAAGAAGAGGATCGCGATGGGAAACCACAGCCGCCTGAGCGCCTCGGCGCCCCATACCATCAGGACCATGCCCACCAGGATCCCGATGAAAGCGAACCCGCTGGCAAAGTTCACCCGGGCCAGGCAGGCCGTCAGGTGAAGCAGGATCGACGCCACGAGGACCACCCCGCCGAGAACGGGCCTGGGACGCACGCGGATGCGCGTGTGGCGGATCAGGAGCACGGCGATCAGCAGACTGATGAAGGGCACCAGCGGGCCGTGCGTGTAGTAGCTCGCGCCGCCCGTGATGCGGTCGTACAGGCTCAGGTCTCCGTGGTGCCACGAAGGGAACCAGCGGTGCCACATCTCCGCGAATGTGTTGGCAAACCCGATCGCCATCGTCCCCGCCAGAAGGAGCCACAGGACAAAAGCGGGGACGGCCGGTCGTTCTTGCCGCCCACGAATCTCCGGTTGTTCTGTCACTCCAACTCCTTCCGGCGCGGAAGCCTGGCCCCGCCTTCGAGGGGGCCCCCGGGCTGTCCTCTTCCGTCAGCTTAGGCGAGCTAGGGGCTATCAACCTATACGGCTGCCCCCGGCAACCGGTTCGGCGAACTCAGGCCCGGCATCCGATGGGCCGTGCGGCGGGTACGGCGGCCCACCCAGAGAGTATCGGCGAGCCGGGGCGCCGCCATTAGCCCGCATCCATGCGCATCGCCGGTCAACAGCCGCGCGGCTGAACCCCGCAAGGGGCCATGCCCCGTCGCGGCGACCCGTTTGCGGCGCCCGGCCGGCGGCGCCGCCCCCGAGGTCCACTTGCATAACCGCTTCCAAATCCCCCCAAGCGGCCCCATAATGCCGTGCAAGCTCTTTCCGCCCGGCGGGCGGAGCCGAAGTGATCGAGGGTTCGGCCGATTCTGTCGGCCCTGGACCGCGCCGGACAGCATACCCGCCGCGGATCCGGCCGGCAAGCGGCAGAGGCAGACCATGTACCTGGAGTTCTTCAAACTGCGGGAGTTGCCCTTCTCGAACGTCAACGACGATCGTTTCTTCTTTGAGACGGCCACCCATGCCGAGGCCCTCAGCAGCATGGTCTACACCGTCCAGCAGCGTAAAGGGATGGTGCTGATCACCGGCGAGGTGGGGGCGGGCAAGACCTACCTTGGGAACATGCTGTCCTCGCGCCTCGGCAGCGCGGCGCAGGTCGTTTTCGTCCGCCACCCGGCGGGGTCCGCCAAGCAGCTCCTCCGGGCCGCTTCGTCGGGGTTCGGCATCGCGGTTGCGCAGACAGGCGACCTCCTGACCCTTACCGACGAACTCGACCGCGGCCTTCAGCAGTTGCACCGCCGCAAGCGTCTGGCCGCCCTGGTGATCGACGAGACGCAAGACATGCCCGACGAGGCGATGGAGGAGGTCCGGCTCATGTGGAACTGGGAGCAGGATGGCCAGCGGCTGCTCCAGATCGTTCTAATCGGCCAGCCCGAATTGCGGCTGCGCCTCCAGGGCAGGCGATGGGATTCGCTTCGCCAGCGGGTCGTCCTGGCACATCATCTCGGCCGCCTGACGTGTGCCGAAACGGCGGGCTATGTTCGCCATCGGCTGCGGGTGGCCGCCAACGGCGACGCCCGGGAGTGCTTCACGCCCGGCGCCCTGGAGGACATCCACAGGATCACCAAGGGCACGCCCCGGCTGATCAACACCACTTGCGACAACGCCCTGTTGACCGCCTACGCCCGCGGCGAACCGGAGGTGTCCAGCACCATCGTGCGGGACGTCGCCGAGAGCATGGCCCTCTGGTCGCCGGAGGTCCCCGGCAGCGGCGAAGCGCCGCCCCCTGCGCCGCCGGGGGCCCAGGCGACCGGCCTCGGCGGCACTGGCGAGGCCCCGGACGTCCCCCGCGTCGCCGACGGGTCCGCCCCGGAACCAGCCGACGGCGACGCCGAACTGCTCAAGGCGGCGCTCAAGGGAGAACCGTCCCTGGAGATGGCCCGAAAGGTCTACCGACTTGCCCCCGCCGGGAGCGAGGAGCAACACCTCGCGATCCGCATCATCACCCACGAACTGGTACGTTCGATACAGAGCAAGGGATAATGCCATGGACGAGAGCAGCAGAAGAGCCGAGGTCCTTCAGGCCGAGCAGGCCATCCGCCTTCTTGCCGAGGAGGCGGGCAAGGCCCGATCCGCCGCCGAGGCCGCCGACGAGATCCGAGGCAGGCTGGCCGAGACGGCCGCGGCGCTCGAGGCGGCCCGGATGGCTCTGGCGGAGGCGGCGCGCGGCCAGTCCAACGCGGCCCAGGCATCGCAAGAGGCCCTGCGCATGGTCGCCGGCAAGGCCGAGGCGGTTCTGAAGGCTGCCGACGAGGCGATCCGCTCTGCCCTGGGCGAGACCCGGGAGGCGATGGCCCAGATGCACGCAGCCGTCAGGGGCAACGCCGAGCAGGCGGGGCAGACCCGGGGGCTGCTGGAGATCGCCGCGGCCAACCTGTCGGCCTCGCTGGCACGGGTTGAGCAAACGCTGACGGACATGCCGGCGTCGCTCTCGGCCCTGACGAGGGAGCTTCCCGAGGTGACAGCCCAGGTTCAGGCTGTTGTCAGGAACACGTTTGAGACGAAAAACGAAACGAGGGCCAGTTTCACGGAGATGATGACGCTGCTCCGGCGAAGCCTTCGACGCCACCACAGATATGCTTTCGTTGCCCTGGTCCTCGCGGGCGTTTCGACGATCGGGACCATCCTGATTCTGCTGTACCTGTTGACCGGCCCGGCCCGCTGACGCGCCCAGCCAAGCCCCGTGCGTGCCCGCGTCCCGGACCGCCCCCCGGGGCCGTCTGCTCGCCGCCGTTTCAGGCCGCGCTGCGTCGCGGCGTGTAGGCGCAGAACTGGAGGACACGGGGCGTGCCCTGCGTGCCCGGCGTCGCCAGGACGCGCCGAAGGTCCCGCAACGAGGCCAACTGCTCCTGCCACTCCCACCGGAGGGTCTCGCGGGCGGGCTCGTTGAGTTCCACTTTCTCGTTGTCGGCTATGCGGAGAAACATGGCTGACTTTCCTTTCCTCGTCTTGTGTCCGGACAGGTGTTCGTCTTTCCGTTCCCGGCTTGTTCAAGCTCTCGCTGAGCTCTTCGACAGGACGCTACGCCGCCGCCCGGCTGATCCCAGCCGTGGCCTCCGCGGCACGGGCCGCGAACGCCGCCGCCGCGAAGACCTCGTCGAAGAGGTCGCCGCCCCATCGCGAGCGAATCGCCTGGATCTCGCCGGGGGTCAGCCGGACGAAGAAGTCGCTGTCGGCGACAAACAGCCGCCGCAGCAGGTCGGCGTTGGCGAAGGTGCCGACCGAGCGGATCGCCCAGCGCTGCACGAAGGCGTGGTAGGGGTTCTCCGCGAAGTAGAAGTTGTGGAGGAACGCGTGGGCGCCGAGGATGCTGTCGGTCTCGACGGCTCGCCCCTCGATCGTGCGCAGGTTCAGGCGCTTGCCGACCACGATGTCCACCACGTCCGTGGAGTAGCTCCGCCGGTCGCCGCACGCCTCGAAGAGCAGCACCTCCTCGAAGAACCGCGCGTGCTCCGGGCTGATCGCGATGAACAGGTCGTCGTAGCCGATGGCCATCGCGTGGGCCAGGCAGCATCGCGTCAACTCGCTGAACACCGGCGTGTTGCGATACTTCGGATCCACCGCCAGGTTGGTGATCTCGCAGACCCGCCGGTCCTCGATCCGCAGGGCGGCGATCTCCTCGCCGAAGGCCTTGTCCGAGGGCAGGCCCAACTCCGGCGAGTCCATCAGCACGCTGGTCACGGCGATCACGCGGCCATCCGCCTTTGCCACGAACGTGGCCATCTCGGGCATGGCCTCGAAGGCGCGCAGCCGCATCCCGTCGGGATGGGGCTCGATGTAACCTCGCTCGACGTAACAGTCGTGAACGAGCTGGTACGCCTGCCGGTGGTCCTCGAACGTCAAGGCCCTGGCTACCTCGAAGCGGGTGCCGCATCCCCCGAACAACCCCAACCTCTTGAAGAAGGCCGCCCTGCGTACCAGCCGATCCGCCGCGGGCGATACGCCCGTGCTCGCGCCGCTTCTGTCCAACGTATCTGCCACAGCCACCATTGCCTGGTCTCCTTCACCTGTCGGTCCGTTCTGGGCTCCGAGGCCCCGGGACCTCTGTTAGGGGGATGGGGAAAACCACTCCGTTCTATCACACCGCCATTCGCATGGCCTGCTGCTGGGGGAGATCCCCCCAGGCCCTGACATGCTTCCTGTAGGGATTGCCGCCCAAGTATAAGCCATGGAGAATCGACATCTTGTCGTCGCCCAGGCCTTGCGGCGCCTCCCCTTCGCCCTGGAGCATCCGCAGGTCCAGACGCTCCAGGACGACGGGCTCTGGCACCTGGCCGCCGCTGCTGCGAACCGTGCCCATCCGCTCGAAGCCCAGGCCGTCAAAGAGCCGGCCCTCCCAAGGCTTCAGCACGACCACCACGTCCGAGCAGCCGACAAACAGCCCGTGGGCGACGCAGCACCGCAACAGCTCGCGCGGGACGCCGGGGGGGCAATACTCAGGCAGGACGGCCCTGTGAGTCACCTCGCCGACCAGCCGTCCCTCGCGGCAGAGGGGCTCCAACTCGGGGAACGTCCTGGCCGCCGGCAACTGCTCGTCCAGCGAGTCCACCAGCAGCGAGGCCGTCCCCACGACGTCAGGCCAGGCCCTGGCGATGAACGTCGCCGTTTCCCGCCGGCCCGAACCGAAGTCCGTGAAGTCCGACGCCTCCGGCTGCGGGTAGCCCAATGCCATGCGGCTTCTGCACAGGAACTGGTAGGCTTCGAGGACTTCGGCCCGCCCGATCGCCCGACGGATGCACACGCCCGGCACCGCCGGCTTGTCTTCGTCGAACACCGTTCTCCGCGCCAGGTTGAGCCCGCTCTTGCCGGGCCTCTTCGCAAAGGCCAAGGCCATCGTCGCGTTGTCCTGTATTGCTTGCATCTCCCTCGCCTTTCCACTTGCCGCAAAAGGGACTGCCGCCGGCCAGGGCCGGACGGCTACCGCCCGGGCGCCACTTCCGCCGGCCAGGTTGCCCGCAAGGCCTGCGCCCACTCCGCCTGCCGCATCGGCCCCAGCCAGAAGGGAGCCCCACGGGTGCGAACGAACATCTCCAGACCATCATGCAGGACTTCGGTGTAGACCACAAGCTTGCCCGGCTCGGCCTGTTCCAGGCTGTCCTGCAGGATTTCCATCGCCTCGTCGGGATGGTCGGTGGCGTCGATGACGGCGGCGACCGCGTGGTCCACCGCCTCGCGGATGACGTGCAGGGAGCCGGAGGACACAAGGCGTAGCGCGAACCCGCCCCGGGACTTCTGCCACTCGTGGAGTTGAAGGAGCAACGACCGCGTGGGGTGCAGCAGCACAATGTCGGACAGACTGTTCGTATAGAAGACCATTCCAGTTATCCTCTTGTCCTCGCTAACCGAATCGCCTACGTCGTGGCGTCCTGCTTCGGTTGCCACAGACAGGCATTTGCACCAGGCGTGCCAAGACCGACAGAAAATGGCGAGCGAATTCGCAAGCTCAATCGGGGAAATGGGTAAGGTGACAGCGGATGGGAGGGTTCCGCTTGCCGCCAGTCCAGCCCGGTTGCATGCCGCAACCGCAAACGCGTTGCGGTTCGCACGTTGCTTTGCGGAACGCAACGCGGGGCAAGCCGCGGCCCCGGCGGGGCGCAAGGCTTCAGCCGCTGAGTATGGCTCGACAGCCGGAAACTGGTAGCTGGTAGCTGGTAGCTGGCAATCAATGGCAGGCTTCAGCCGCTGCATGCGGCTGAAGTCTTACCCCCGAACAATCGCATGGCCGATCAGGATCAGGAGATGATGTTGTGTTGCCTCAGTTTACGCCAGAGCGTCGTCCGATGGATCCCTAGCATCGCCGCGGCTCCGGCGATGTTCCGGGATGATCGCTCCATTGCCTGGCGGATCGCCCAGCGCTCGATCTCCTGAAGGTGAAGCGCCCTGGAAGCGGCAGGCTGACAGGCGCCGCTCGAGAGCGTCCCGGGCGTCCCGGCCGTCAGCTCAATCGCCGCCAGGTGCGGGTCCGACGTGGTGACGTAAAGACGCTCCACCCAGCCGGCAAGCTCGCGCACGTTGCCCGGCCAGGAGTGGCCTTCCAGCGTCCGCACCGCATGGGACGTTACCGAGATCGCCGGACGCCCATACCGCTTGGCAAAGTGCGACAGGAAGTGCCGCAGGAGCGGCTCGACGTCCTCCGGCCGATCGCGAAGCGGCGGGATCTGGATCCGCACGATGTTCAGCCGGTAGTAAAGGTCCTTGCGGAACCGCCCGCTTTCGACCTCCGCCCGCAGGTCCCTGTTCGTCGCGGCGACGAATCGCGTGCTGACCTGCACAGGCTGCGTCGTTCCGACGGCCAGGACTTCCCCGTCCTGGAGCACGCGCAGCAACTTGGCCTGCACGCTGATGGGGATCTCTCCCACTTCGTCCAGGAAGAGCGTGCCTCCGTCGGCGGCTCGCACCAAGCCGAGCATCGTCTGCTCCGCGCCGGTGAAGGCGCCCCGCACGTGACCGAAGAACTGGCTTTCGAAGACCCCCTCGCCGACCCCGGCGCAGTTGACGGGCACGAACGGCCTGGCGCCGCGCGCCGAGCGGGCGTGCAGCCGCCGAGCGATTACCTCCTTGCCCGTGCCGCTTTCACCCTCGATCAGGACGGCGCATTCGCTGGTTGCCACCTGATCAATCAACTGGACGATGTGCTCGATCGCACCAGACCCCCCCACCAGACTCAGACTGGCTTTCGGGTCTACAACAACTTCAGACATTCCTACCACCTCCCTCTCGCCGGGGACACAGGCGAGAGCGGTTCGGCACCCGCTCGTCCTTGCGGGGAACTCACACCAAAGGTCTTGACCGTCTACGCTCGTCAGCCTCCATTTTCAGTGCAACAGCGGCAGAGCCGTCTCTCCCACTGGCGGCGCCTTGACCGGTCCGACGCGGCGCTGCCAGACTGGCCAGCGACCGGCTTGGCGCTGGCGCGGCAAGGGCCGTTCGCCTCGATCCGGGGCCCTGCTCTCGCGGAACTGACCGCTTGAATTCTCCGTTGCGATATGACGTTCGGCTTGGCTTTTCCCACCGGCGCCCACCCTTGGCGGACACTAGGGGAAACACAACCATACTGCGTACAACATTCACATACTGCATTGATACCGCTGCCGCCGTCGCAATGTCAACGAAAAAAACACGTTGCCATGTTTGCCTTGGGCCCGCGCCGCGGAGTAGAATCAACCCGCGCCCAGTGGGGCGTCCTCCGGCTCGGGCAGCGGCGAGGGTTGTTGGCGCAGTAGGGCGTCGCCGCCGACTTTGGCTGCACGCCCTGGCAGGGCCGGACCGAGATCGCTCCGCGCCGTTCAGCGAGGACCGCAGTGCGCAGAACCATCATCTGGATCTTCCTGGCCGCGGCCATCCTGGCCCCGGCCGCGGCGGTGGCGCTCTGGTGGCGTGACTATGAGGCCCGCCAGGTCCGCACGCACACGGTTGATGCGGGCAACGTGCTGGCCGGCGTGACGGTCTCCGGAACGGTCCGCAGCAGGCAGCAGGAGGCCGTGGCGGCCGAGGTGATCGGCGCCGTCAAGGCCATCCTCGCCAAGGAGGGCCAGGCCGTCACCGAGGGCCAGGTCCTCATCCAGCTCGACGACAGCGTCGTGGCGGCCGAGATCGTCAAGGCACGCGCCAGCGCCGAAGTGGCCGCTCAGCAGCTTGCCGAGTACCGCGCCGGCCCGCGGAAAGGCGAGATCGAGAAGGCCGAGACGCAGGTGGCTCGAGCCGAGGCCCAGTTCGCCTACGCCGACAAGAACCACGCCAACATCCTCAAGATGGCACGAACGGGCAACGCCACCGAGTTGGAGATCCAGCTTGCCGAGAGCGAGCTTAACCGCGCGAAGGCTGATGTCGCCTGGGCCAAGGTCACCGTCAGTCTGCTGCGATCCGGGACCCGGGAGGAACAGGTCGCTCGAGCGCAGGCGGAGGTCGACCTGGCCAAGGGCGAACAGGCGCGGCTGGAGGCCCTCCGCCAGAAGTACGCCCTGCGAGCCGCCCACGCGGGCATCGTGACGCTGCGGAAGGTCAACGCCGGCGAGGTCGTGGCGCCCGGGCAGGTGCTTCTGCGAATCGACAGCGTCGAGGACCTGGAAATCCGCGCCCAGGTCCAGGAAAGCCAACTCCTCGGCGTCAAGCCCGGCGGGCCGGCCCGCGTCCTGGCCGACGCGTATCCCGATGCTCCGCTGGAGGCCGTCGTGGGCAAGACGCTGCCCCGCGTCGATCCCGAGCAGGGGACTATCGCCGTCCTGCTGACGCTGACCAAGCCCCCGCCGGTGGTCCTGATGGACGGCATGGCCGTGGACATCGCCCTCATCGGCGAGGAAGCCAAGGGGGTCGTTCGCGTCCCGGGCGAGGCCATCCACGGCAAGGGCGACGCCGCTTACGTGTGGGTCCGGCAGGGGGCCTCGTTTGTCCGGCGGCCCGTCGCCGCCGGGATCACCGACGGGTACTGGGTCGAGGTCAAGTCGGGCCTCAAGCGCGGACAGGTCGTGCGGCTACCCTGACGGAGGCCACCGGTGGCGCTGCCCTACGAGCTGCATCTTGCCTACCACAACCTGTCGCGCCACCCGTCGCAGACCGCCGGCATGGTCGTCGGGCTTGCGCTGGCCGTGCTTGTGATGGTCTACATCCCCAGCACCATGTCCAGCTTCTACGACGACATGATCGACCGGACGGTGGAGCAGAACTCTCCCCACGTGACGGTCTGGCCGCGAGAGAGGCAGAAAGGGCAGATGGCCCAGGCCCTTCGCGACGAGCAGGGCGAGGAAGCGATCATCGCGCTGGCCGACCGGACCGATCCCCGAACCCGCAACATCAACGGCTACCATGCCCTGACGGCCCGCGTCGCCGCCACCCCCGGCGTGGTGGCCGTGGCGAGCTTCGTCAGCGGCAACGGCACCATCAGCCGCGGGCGCGTCACCCTGGGCATCACCATCGAGGGGGTGGACTTCGCCCAATACGGACGCGTCGTCAACGTCGCCAAGCACTTCCCCGGCCAGCGCCTGCCGCAACTGGGGCCCTCCGACGTGGCCATCGGCTTCCGCATGGCCGAGAAGCTCGGCGTCCACGTCGGCCAGCAGATTCACATTTCCACGCCCGCGGTCCAGCGGCTGGCACGAGTCAGGGAGATCTTCCAGTCCGGCTACTATGAGAAGGACCTGCACCACGCCTACGTGCCGCTCCAGTCGGCCCAGCGGCTCTTCCAGATGGGCAACGAAGTGTCGGGCCTGGCGGCACGATGCAACGGCCTCCACGACGCGCCGCCGGTCGGCGCGGCCCTGCGCGACCGCGTCGCCATGAAGGTCCGCAACTGGCGAGACGACAACGCCGCGCTGCTCACCGAGATCGCCACCGTCCAGCGCGTGACGTTCTTCATCAACCTCCTCGTGGCGATGGTGGCCTCCGTCGGCATGGCCAGCGTGTTCAGCATGTTCGTGGTCAACCGGCAGAAGGAACTGGCCATCCTCCGGGCCATGGGCGGCTCGAGGCTCTCGCTTCGCGCCATGCTCCTGATGGAGGCCATGTTCATCTGCGCCGTCGGGACGTTCATCGGGTTCACCATGGCGCTGGGCGTGATGGCCTACGAGCAGCTGAACCCCTACCAGATATCTGCCGAGACGTACGGGATCGCTTCGTACGCGACGAACCCGAAGCTTGTGTCGTTCCTGACGGCCGGGGCTCTGGGGTTCTGCACGATGGCGGCCTCGGCGTGGTGGTCGGGACGCCGGGCCGTGAAACTCAATCCCATCGACGTGATTTTCGGACGCTAGCCATGCTCCTGGTCGTGGACAACGTGACCAAGCAGTTCGCCGGCTCGCCGCCGCTGGTGGTGCTCCACGGCATCAGTCTGGGCGTCGAGGAGGGGGAGTTTGTCGCCCTGGTGGGGCCCAGCGGCGCGGGCAAGACCACGCTGCTGAACATCGTCTCGACGCTGGACGTCCCCAGTCGCGGCGCCATCCGGATCGCCGGCGTCGACGTCCACCGTCTCGGCCAGCGCGAACTCAACAAGTTCCGAAGCCGCAACCTGGGCTTCATCTTCCAGGATGACCTTCTGCTGCCGCACCTGACGGCCTTGGAGAACGTGTCGCTACCGGGGCGCATCGCCAGGATCTCCCGGCGACAGTCTCGGCGGCGAGCCGAGGAACTCCTGGGGCGGGTGGGCCTGAGCGACCGGATGGAGCACCTCCCGGGGCAGCTTTCCGGCGGCCAGCGCCAGCGGGTCAACCTGGCCAGGGCGTTGGTGAACAGCCCCGCCCTGCTCCTGGCCGATGAGCCGACGGCCCGGCTTGACCAAGGCACCGGCCGGGGGATCATCCAACTCCTCCAGGAACTCAACGACCAACTCCGCGTGACGATCCTGATGGTCACCCACGACCACGAGGTTGCCCTTGTCGCCAAGCGGCGGGTGGAGTTCATCGACGGCCGCATCGCCTCCGACCAACGGCGGCCTGCCGGCGCCAATGACGAACCTGCCCCTTCCGGGCCCCCGGGATAGCGATCCTCGCCGGCGGGGCGGCGTCACCGGGCCTTGGGCGCGCCCAACCTCCTGGTGAGGCGCAGCGCCCGCTTGCCCCCCGAGTCGCACAGGCTCGCCGCGAATTTCGGGATGCCCCCGATCCGCACCGTCACCTCGCCGGCCAGGCCCGTGTCCGTCACCAGCAGGTCGCCCTCGGCCAGCAGCGCCGCGTCGACGGCGTCCACGGCGACGTCCTCGATCGTGGCCGACAGTTCCAGCGGGGCGGCCGTCGCTCGCGACCGGCCCGGAGGCGGGGCCATCGCCGCGGCCGCCGGGCCGGTCACGCACACGCGCATCATGCCCGCCCGCTCGCCCAGGGCCAGTTCAAACGTCGCCACGCTCGCGTGCCCGAACTCGCCCGACGGCGCCGTCGTGTCGTCGCACGCCGCCAGAGACGGGCGCGACGGGCCCGGCCACACGCTCATCAGCGCCGCCGCGGCCAGGTCCGCCACCCGACGCAGGATGCGCCGCTCAACGGCGGTGAGCTTCCTGTTGACGGTGTCGTCCTCGCAGCCGCCGCCGCCCAGCAGGGCCTGCACCATGCCGTAGGCCACGGCGCGCGGCAACTCGATGCACAACTCGCCGCCTCCCTCGAAGCCCATCCGGTAGCAGCAACTGGCGTCCTCGATCGTCGAGGTGAAGATGTCCAGCGGCGAGGCCGTCACCGCCGTCAGACGCGCGCGGAGGTCGCACCCGAGCATTGCCGAGGCGGTTAGGGCGAAACCGCGCGGGAAACCTTCCGCCAGCCACCGCATCGCCTCGGGCCGGCCGGAGGAGACGTACCACTCGCCGTATCGTGCGAGTGCGGCGCCGCCGCGGGGCCCGGATTGTGGACCTTCGTCGTTCACGAGGCTTTCCTTTGCCGGTTCGGCGCGAACTGCGCGCGCCCGTTGGCTGGTCCATCATATCGGGTTGGGACGCCGAAACGCTTGACCGAATCCTGCACAGGCGTGAGGGGAATTCCTGGCCCTGGGCGAGGACCTGTTCAGCCCAAGGGGCTGAGGGAATGAAGCCCAGGGCAACGCTCTGGGGGGTGGGCCGTATTGGCGGCAAGCCCTGAAGGGCGAAATAGGCCGTTGCCCGGGCGGGCAGTTCCTGCGCCGTTTCAGGGCTTGTTGCTTTCCTCCCTCTTAGCCCCGCAGGGGCGTCGAGGATCTAGACATAATGGATTGACCTGCCCCAGTCTCAAGGCCGTGGGTTACGCTTTGGCCAGCGTGTTGCCGGTCAGAGGCAGAGCCACATTGAGAAGGAGCAGGTCATGCAGGAGTCTACCGTTCACGT
>CAYWTX010000480.1:0-9780 GCA_964461295.1 uncultured Planctomycetaceae bacterium
GACCTCACCGTCGACAAGAAGGGGGTGGTAAATGGCACCTATACAGGGGGTGTCCATCCATCCGCCGACGGCAAACCAACGTCCGTAAAACAGACCGTCCTCGGATGCGTGACCAAACCGACGGTCATCCGGGAACCGCGACGGGCGATGGTCAGGATAGGGGCGGAGACCCATACGTTTCAACTGCTCGCGGATGGCGGTTTGGACCCCTCGTTCAAGCCGGTCATGGTGCAGTTCGGCGGCCACGGGATGGGTTCTCCCATCACCGTGGAGAAAGCGACCGGGAGTCTTCGTGATGGCATTCTGAAGGTCGAGATGATCCCGCCGGCGGGCAAGTGGTGCAGGAAGGCGGTGTTGGAAGGCCGGGTGATCGATGACGAGATCTACGGGATCTCTCAGCAGGTCCATGCTATCAAGCAAGCAGTAGGACGGCATTATTTCGATAGTAGAGGAATAGATGAGGTGGAGAGAAGAGGCGGGTTCCATGGCCGGCTGCAGTTCCTGGATGAGGCGTATCCACAAGCCATGCCACTGGTTGGATCAAAGGACGAGGCCCCGAAAGAAGCACCGTATATCTGGGGAATTGTTAACGAGCGCCATAATTTCTCGGCACTCCATGAAATGGTCGGGCCAGTCAGATTGACCGTCGGGGACAGACCTGTGTACATCGAAGGGCAAACCGAGAAGTCTCTTCCTAAGTGGGCGACGGCGACCTTGGGGATGGTCGCCCCCGCGGGAGATTCATCCCGGGGCGAAACGCTGCCGCAAGAGACCCCGGCCCCGCCCTTCCCGCCGATCGACAAGCTTCCCATCGTGGATCGGGTGGATCCGCTGGTGTGTCTGGACGGAACGCCGGTGAAGACGCGGGAAGACTGGGAGAAGAAACGCCGGCCCGAAATCATCAATCTGGCGCAGCACTACCTCTACGGCTCCTGTCCGCCGGAAGGTCTCCTGGCTGGCACGCCTCCTCCTTATGTTGTCGCGGTGGACAAGGACTCGCTGGCCGAACAGGGCGCCGTGAGGAAATGGATCGCAGTGCCTCTTGCGCCCAACGACCCGAACGCGGTCTTGCACTTCGAGTTGATCGTGCCTGCCGAAGGCAAAGGCCCTTTCCCGACTATCGCCGGGATCGGCAGGGATCCAATGAAAAAGGGCCAGAAACTCTCCGACATGGATCACGCCTGTGTTCGCCGCGGCTATGTCGTTGCCGGTGTTGGTCTTCGATCGGGGTCGGGCCCCTCGTACAAGTACTACTTTCCGGAACATTCGGGCCCTTGGGTTCAAGGCGAGCCCTATACGCAGGGCGATAAACGCCTGTTGCATGCTTGGGGCGCGATGGCGGCGTGGGGCTGGCGTGCACGGCGGATGATTGACGCGCTGCGAACGCTGCCGGAAGTGGACCCGGACAGGATTGTTGTGTCAGGCGGTTCACGTACAGGCATGTCGGCGGTGCTGTCGGCAGCGATCGACAAGCGGATCGCGATGGTCATTTGTTCGGAGGGCATCCATGAGTGGCGGCCGTTGGACGCCTCGAAGTATGGCGTAACCGCCACTGGAAAACCTCATGCGATGGACTGGTTTGCTCCCGTGCTCAGGGGTTTTCAGAAACAGAATCGTCTGGGTGCGTTGCCTGTGGGAGCATATTGTGTGCTGGCTGCCGTCGCTCCGCGTCCGGCGTTGGTCACCACAACGGAGTTCTTCAATACATGCATTTGTCCCAGCACGGATTCATATAGTGCTATAGAACAGGTCTTGCCCGTGTACCGGCTTCTGGGTGCGGACGTGGCAATGCCCGCGAAGGTGGAACTTGCCGGGCCCGGTGTACACGGCCGCGGGCCACTGCGCCTATATCTCGCCAGCGGAGGCCGTGGAGGTCATGGAGACGCGCCCACTCCGGTCCAGATGAACGCAATGATGGATTTTGTTGACGAATACCTGAAACCGAACGCGGGCAAGCAAGGGATTCGCAAGGATAAACCATGACAACGTCACAGGTGGACAGCATGAAGACGACCCGACAGCCCGGCGACAGAGCAAGGGCCGCGATGGGTTTTTTGCCGTGCGCAGTGGTCCTTACCGCCCTGTTCTTCGCGCCCGTTGGCGCGATCTTGGCGGCGCAGGATCCGGGCGTGACGACCAAGCCGGTCCGCGTCACGAAAGGCGATGGCCGCGGCGCCGGAACCTATACCCTCTGGCTGCCGCCGGCTGTACCTGTGCTGCGAGGTTTGGTCCTGTGCATCGACGCCCGAGAGGAATGGGGGGCGCTGAGATGGCGCCGCCTGGCTGGAGAGTGCCGTCTGGGTCTGCTTCTGGTCCAACCTAGCGTGCCGAGCATAGAAGATTGTGGCCGTTGGGCAAAAGACGGAGCGGCCTCGATCAAGGTGGCCCTGACCGAGATGGCGACAGACAAGCGGCGACCGGAACTCATCAACGTGCCGTGGATAACCCTAGGCTGGTCACGATTCGGCGCGATGGCGCATTACTTGGCCTGCCTTGCGCCTGAGCGTGTTGTGGCCGCCCTGCCCTTGGGTAGTTGTTTGGGCGACATCCTCACCGGGGTGCCTGAAGACGCAAACAGGTATGCATCCGGCGTCTTGACCCGTCCCGCTTTGGGTGTACCTTTGCTGCGGATATATGGCGATCGGGATTTGCATTTTCCCACGGAATGCCCGCCGCGACATCGGGCGGAACGGGCACAGGGAGGCCTGCGAACCCACCTGATCACTTTTGAGACCGAACACGGAGGAGGGGTGCATTGGCCGGTGTACGACGACCTGCCCGTGGTTTGGCTCCGCGAGGTCCTCGCCCTGCGCGTGCCCTTGAGCTGGGATCCCAAGGCTGGTCCGTGTCCGTTGCAGAAGGTTGACCCGGCCACCCAGGGCGTGATCGGTCTGCCCGATTCCTCCCTGACCAAGCCGGGCCCCGGCGCACCCGCGGATTCATCATGGTTGCCGGGGCAGGTCTCGGCGAAACTCTGGGCCGAATGGCATCGCTTTGAACGGGAACGCAACCAATGGTTGCCGCCGCCGGGGACGGGCGCGGAACCGGCCCCGCCCGCCGGACTGGCCGCTGGAGTCGCCGATCCCTACGACGCCGTTCATCGCTGGGAACTGCGGAACGCGCTGGGGACTGCGGACAAACCCGCCTCGCTTGTCGTCTGGTCGCTCTGGCAGAAGGGCGCCTGCGTGGCAGCTCTGGGTCGGGGCTTGAGCCGCACCGCCCACTCGGTGGACGTTGCCAAGATGAAGTCTGCCCGGACAGGCATCGACGGCCGGTTGGCCATCGTCATCAATCCTGACCAGTGGCTGCCCGAGGACGGCAAGCAACTGCCGGCCGACTTGGCGATCCGGATCGCCAATCCTGCCGCCGGCGCCGGGGACTACGAAGGACGGATCGGCGGAAAGCCCCACAAGGGCGTGGTTGACTGCAGCGTGCTGCAGCGTCCGAACGGAGATCTGCGGCACCTGCTGCTGGAACTCGAGACGCCCGGGTCCCGCGACTACCGTCGTCCGAGGGTGCGCTTCGGCCTGCGCGCGGGAGCCTGCGAGTGGGCATACATGGGCCACTTCAAGGGCCTGCGGTGCTTCGACCGCGTCGAGTCGCCGGTCTGCACCGTCACGAACGGCGTCTTCCGTGCGGAGTGCATCGGTGGTTGGTGCGACAAGGACGAGCGATGGCGGCTTTCTACCGAGGGCGTCATCGTCGGGCGCCAGATCGGTGGTCGGTTTACCCTCAGTCGCATGCCGCCGGCCAACGCAGTGAACACCGCGGCTACCGTGCCCGCTCCACCAGCGCACACCGGATCGCTGGTCGGCACGGCCACCTACGAGTCTCCGGCCGCCGCCACCAGGCCCGCTCAGGTAATGTGTGTTCCACAGCAGAATCGTCTGGGTGCGTTGGCCGTGGGCGCCTACTGCGTGTTGGCCGCGGTCGCGCCGCGCCCGGCGTTGGGCATCACCACCGAGGTCCTTAACACATGCATTTGTGTCAGTACGGATTCCTGTAGCGCGGGCAACTGGCAATCGCCTGCAACCGGGCGTCGCGGTGCGGACGGCCGGAGAAACGGTCGAAGGTCATAGGAACCGTGTCGAGACCACGAATGGAAAGGTTAATCGCGATGAAACACGAGATCCCCGCCGCGGCGGCGGCATGCCTGTTCCTGTTCCTCTCGACTGCCTGGACCCAGGAGGCTCGCGGGACGACTCCGGCGGCGCGCAGTGCACCAGCCCATAGCCCACCCCCAGCCATCCCCATCAGCGGCTGACAGGCCGGGGATGCGGGTTCCGTCCCGTGATGATTACGAGGAGAACTGCCTTGACGGTGTTCGCGACAACCGACCCGCCAGAAGAAGAAGTGGACAACGATCATAGGAGAAAGAACAATGCACACGATCCAGGCGATCCGTGCCGGATGGGTCTTGCTTCTGTCCATCGCGGCGGTAGCGATGGGAGCTGAAGAGCCGGCCAAGCCGTACGCCAAGGCACAAAGGGAAAGACTGGGAATGAAGACCGAAGCCCCAGCAACCCCTCTTCAAGGCGATGACGGATTGGCCCACGCACGCGCTCAGCGTGTGGTGTGGACAGAAGCCGCGTCCGACGCCTCGGCGTCGATGCCGCTGGGTAACGGCGAGGTCGGCCTGAATGCCTGGATCGAGGCAAACGGGGACCTCTGCATGTACGTGGCGCGCACGGATGCCTTCAGCGAGATCTGCCGGTTGCTCAAAGTCGGTAAGGTACGGGTCCGGGTCGAGCCGAATCCTCTGGCGGCAGGGGGTCGCTTACGGCAGGAGCTTCGGCTGGTGGATGGATGCATGCAAGCGCAGTTGGGCGACGAGGAGAGGCGAGTGGACCTTGTTCTGTGGGCGGACCACCGCGAACCGATCGTGCATGTCACCGTCGAGGCTCGCACGCCGGTGCGCGTCGCCGTCAGTACCGAGCCTTGGCGCACTCGCCGCGTGCCCGTCGGTGATGCAAGCCTCGGCGACAGTGCTTGGACCATGCGAAAGGCCCCCAAGGGCACCGAAGGCGCCGAGGAACCCGATACCGTCCTTGAGGATGACCGTGATCGGCTGGCGTGGTGGCATCGCAACGAAACCTCGGTAGTCACGCAGACGCTCAGGCACCAGGGCTTGGGTGAACTGGTGGGAAAGGTTCCCGATCCGCTGCTGCACCGCACCTTTGGTGCGGTAGTGCGGGGCGAAGGACTGCGCCGCGCCGGCGCGCGGACCCTGACCACCGCCGCACCCCAAGCGCGCACCGGGATTGTGATTTGCACGCACGTGGCCCAGACGCCGACGGCTGATGCCTGGCTGCGACAGGCGGAGGCGGTGCTCGCCGCGTCAGCGCCCGCGGCGCAGAGTGCTGACGGCACCGCCGCCTGGTGGCGCGCGTTCTGGCGGCGCAGCTACATCGTCGTTGAAGCCGCCGATCCGGCACAGCGCCCCCTGACGGCGGCGATCACCCGCGCCTGGTTCCTTCAACGCTGGGTGGCGGCCTGCGGCGGCCGCGGCCGGTATCCGATCAAGTTCAACGGCTCGCTTTTCACCGTCGAGTCCAAGCCCACCAACGGCCAGGACCTCGACGCCGACTACCGCATGTGGGGCGACTGCCACTGGTGGCAGAACTTGCGATTGCCCTACCATCCAATGTGCGCCAGCGGCGACGCCGAGCAGATGTTGCCGCTGTTCGATCTGTTCCGCGACGTGCTGCCGGTCTGCCGCGAACGGGCTCGCATCTACTTCAAGGCCGAGGGAGTCTACTTCCCCGAGACCATGACGATTTTCGGTACGTATTCCAACGGCGACTACGGATGGCAACGCCATGGGTTGGAGCCTTCGGATCTGCGCTTCTGCCCGTGGTGGCGCTGGGCCTGGAACCAGGGGCCGGAGTTATTGGCGCTGATGTTGGACTACCACGACTACACGGGGGATGCGGAGTTTGTCCGCGAACGGTTGGTGCCTATGGCGCGTGAGGTGTTGGCGTATTTCGACAGCCGCTTCCCGCGCACGGACCAGGGGCGCTTGCGGATCGCGCCGACGCAGGCGCTGGAGACCTACCGCAGCGGCGGGATCATCAATGACATGCCCAGCCTGGCCGGCCTCCACGCTGTGCTGCCGCGACTGCTGGCGCTGCCGGATGTCGCGGTGCCCGCCGACCTGCGGACCCGCTGGAAGACGCTGTACGGCATTCTTCCTCCGATCCCGGTGCGCGAGGTGGACGGGCAACGCGTGCTCGACGTGGCCGAGGTCTATCCCGCCAGGCGCGGCAATGCGGAGAACCCCGGCCTCTATGCCGTGTTTCCGTACCGACTCTTCACGATCGGAAAGCCAGATCTCGACGTTGCGCGGGCGACTTTCGCCCGCCGCCATTCCAAGGCCACGCAGGGGTGGCAACAAAGCGGGATGCAGGCCGCTCTACTCGGCCTAGCGGGTGACGCCCGGGCGATTCTTACCGCCAACGTCGCCAACAGCCATCCCAAACACCGCTTCCCGGTGATGTGGGGTCCCAATTACGACTGGGTACCCGATCAGGACCACGGCAGCAACTTCCTGAGCACTCTGCAACTGATGGCGCTACAGTCCGAGGGCGGTCGCATCCATGTGCTGCCGGCTTGGCCCAAGGAATGGAATGTGCGTTTCCGGTTGCATGCGCCCGACCGGACGGTTGTTGAGGGGGAAGCGCACGACGGGGCGCTGGTCAAGGTGGTCGCCGTGCCGACCGAGCGACAGGCGGCCGTGGTGCGGCACTCGCCCCAGTAACGGTTGCGGCAGCGGTCGTGTCGGTGACAGGGGCTGCGATGAAGACTGGAAACTGAACAAGGAGCCATCATGAAAGCACGTTGCGGAACCCTGTGGGCATTGTTGATGATCTGCCATTTCGGCATGGCCGGCGAGCCGGCCAGTGCGCCGGCCAGCAAACCGGACCCCACAACGATGACGACGCCGGCGTTGCCCTTCCCGGCGGTTGCGGACCTCAAACCGGTTGCCGATCCTGATCCGCTAGTGTTCCTGGACGGGCGCAAGGTCAGGACGAAGGAGGACTGGCAGGCCCGCAAGAAGGAGATCATGGACCTGGTGCAGCACTACATTTACGGGTTCAGCGGCCCGGAACAACTCGTTAAGGGCACGCCGCCGCCGGAGGTCGTCAAGGAGGAGAAGGACGCCTATGGCGGTCTGGCCACAGTGCGGGAGATCAAGGTTCCCATCTGCCCGGATGCCAACGACGCCAACGGCATCCTGTGGCTGTCCCTGGCGATTCCCAACAGGGGCAAGGGTCCATTCCCGGCCGTGCTGCATTTCGGCCGCCCCAAGGCCGCCCATGCGGATACGACTTCGAAGAGTGAAACGGACCAGCATAGTGCCTACGCCATTGAACGTGGTTACGCCGTCGCCGGGTTCACCCCCGGACAGGGCGCGAGTATGCACAAGTACTATTTCCCGATCCATTCCGGCCCGTGGGTGGATGGCAACGACCCGAGATTCCACGTGTCCCAACCTCGCCAGGACATACGAAACATGGGGCGGCGTCCACTACACGCGTGGGGCGAACGCGCGATCTGGGGGTGGCGGATGCGCCGGATGATGGACGCGCTGCTGACGCAGAAGGACATCGATGCCAAGCGTGTGATCTTCGCGGGGGGATCGCGAGGCGGCGCGTCGGCTCTAATGGCCGCGGCCCTGGATGAACGGGCCGCGATGGTCTACTGCTGGCAGGGACTTCCCAAGATCAGGGATCACGTCTTCCGCCCTCAATGGCACGCTCCGCATGCCCAGGAATTCGTGGGCCGGCCTGATCGTTTGCCCATTGATCTCTACTGCGCCGCCGCGGCCATCGCGCCGCGACCGATCCTCTTCACCGAGGCCCGAACGAAGGGCGGTTACATCTACTCCGCCTCACCCCCTGTTTACGAGAGAATCGCCGGCGCCTACCGATTTCTTGGCGCCGACGTCGGAATGGAGAGCGATCCCGGGCCCGGCCACACAGGCATGTACTCCCACGGCGTATTCGGAATGCACATCCGCGACGGCGGCCATGCATGGGTGCTCGATGACTTCAAGGCGATGCTTGACTTCGCGGACGAACACCTGAAACCCCAACCGCCCGTTTCCGATAAATCGGTGGGCGGAAGATGACTCCTTCATTCACTACACCTCGCCGGTTTGGCCCGGCGTACAGGAGATCGACGGATGGCTTGTCTGGTTCAACGAGCACCGGCCGCAAACGGCCTTGGGCGGCAAGACGCCTCATGAAGCCTACCGACGCATCACGCCCTCAACGGCCTGAATCCCGCCCGAACACCTGCCCGGCAAAGGTCGCTGGACCCGCACACCTTCACGAGACGGACAGCACCGGCGTGACCCGTGACCCCTCGCACGGGAAAACCGGATGATCCCACATTGCCGCGTTGCTCCTGCTTGAGCAGCCTCGCCGCGCGGCGGGCGAGGTCGGTCTCCGGGCAGAGGCGTATCACCCGATCAAGGATCGCCCGGTTGTCGCGGATGCTGTCGCGCCAAGCCTTGATCTCCGCGTCCTCGTCGTCGGACGGCTCGAAGCGCACGAACACCGGCCCCGCCTCGCCCGCCTTCGGGGCCGCCACCATCGCCAGCAGCGGATACACCCCGGCCGCGACCGTCGCCCGGTCGCCGTCGGCGACCTCGCGCCCGGCCAGCCAGGCCCGAACGTGCGGGCCGGGCAGGATCACGCGGAGCGTCCGCGGGCGGTCATTGGCCAGCGCCACGCCGGTGAAGTACGCCGCGGCCCCGGGTGCGGGCATCTTCGCCGCGTCGTAGACTTCCACGCACTCGTGCAGCAGGATCGCCTTCGGGAACGCTTCCTTCCCCGGCCGATACGCGGTGCCGTCCACGCCGGCAAGGTCGAGCTTCTCGCCTTCGGCGAGGGTTCCTCCGCGCGCGAGCAGCCCCTCGGCCGTCTTGCCGGCCGACGCGGTCGGCGCCGGCCCGGCCCACAGAGCCTTCAGGAACCGCTGCTTGCCGAGTTCCATCGGCATAGCCGCCGCGATCTGCTTCTTCGCCGGCGGCACCGCAATCGCCTGCCGTCGCGGCGGCGCCGCGGCGGCGATGTCCTCCATCAGCCACTGCGCGTTGGCCGCGGCTTCGTACGCCTCGCCCTCGCGCCCGGTGGAGCCGATGCACACCAGCGCCCAGTCGGTGCGGGCGTAGATGCAGTTGGCGTCGAAGAACAGCGGCGCGTCCAGGTGCTTCTCCAGCCGGTTGTGGGCGATGAACCGCCCCTCCGCCCGCGCCTGCAGCACGCTTACGCTGGCCCACTCGCCGGTGATGCGGTTGGACGCGCTGCCGCGGTCGCACAAAAACGCCAGCCCGCCCGCCAACGTCGTCGGCGTCCATACCGTCGACCAACCCATCGCCCCCACGTTGCAGATGTCGCGATTGGCCCGCCGCTCGGCCGGCCGGCCCGTCGCCGCGTCGTACACCCGGTAGCCGCGGCAATGCTGCTCGCCCTCCAGCCCAAACAGCATCCCGCCGGCATACACCACGCCGCCGGAGTGTTCTTCGGTCCGCCGCGCCCACAGCCGCTGCACGCCCACGGTATCGCGGTCCACCAGCATCAGCCGCGTCGCCGTCGACGGCCCGGGACAGAACCGGTACACAACGTCGCCCTCGACCACTGCTGTCCAAGATAATCGCGGCGTAGTCTCCTGCCTGGCTTTTCGGGGGTGATTGTCCTCGGATTGCTGGGTTTTGGACGGCCTCAAGCCTTCCCGCGACTGGCTTTCGGCCCGTCCTTCGCCGCCGCCGTTTCA
>CAYWTX010000481.1:0-35479 GCA_964461295.1 uncultured Planctomycetaceae bacterium
TTCCTGATCCGCCAGCCGAGCCGATTTCCAAGCCAGGCGACCTGTACAACCTTGGCCGGCACCGCATCCTGTGCGGCGACTCCACCAAGCCGACCGACGTCGCCCGCCTGCTTGCCGGCGCCAAGATGGATCTCCTGCTGACCGACCCACCCTACAACGTCAACTACGAGGGAGGCACGGGCATGAAGATCCAGAACGACTCCATGCCCGACGAGAAGTTCCGCACCTTCCTCAAGGACGCTCTCGCGCCCGCCTTCAAGGCCCTGAAGCCCGGAGCCGCGTGGTACGTCTGGCACGCCGACAGCGAGGGGTTCAACTTCCGAGCCGCCGCCCGCGACTGCGGCGAGCGCACCCGGCAGTGCCTGATCTGGGTGAAGAACAGCCTCGTGCTTGGCCGGCAGGACTACCAGTGGCAGCACGAGCCATGCCTATACGGCGCCAAAGCACCCGAAGCCACCGAGCTCACCGAAACCGTTCAGCGCGAACACGAGACCGCCTTGTACGGATGGACCGAGGGCGCCGCCCACACATGGAACAACGACCGGAAGCAGACCACGGTCCTGTACTTCGACCGCCCAGCAAAGAGCGAAGAGCACCCGACGATGAAGCCCGTAGCGCTCTTCGCCTACCTGATGCAGAACAGCACCAACCGAGAGGCCAACGTCTACGACCCATTCATGGGCAGCGGGACAACCCTCATGGCAGCCGAGCAGCTGGGAAGAACCGCCTACGGCATGGAGCTCGACCCGCGCTTTGTGGACGTGATCGTCAAGCGGTGGGAGACCATGACGGGCCGCAAGGCCGAGAGGGCGGTGTAAGATGGCAGAGGACAAGGCGATGCAACGTCAACCCGACCCGGCGCGATGGGAGGGAGAGGGGAGGCCGCGCAACGACCTGCGCCTCGTGATGGCCGCGATCCGCGCCGGCTGGACCATCGACCCCCTCGTGAAGCAGGCCATCATCGGCCGCGCCTCCCGCATCCTCGCCAACCCGGACGCCAAGCCCCGAGACGTCGCCCGGGCCTCGAGCACCCTCGTGGCCATCGAGCGCCTAAACCTCGACGCCGCCGTGCAGGAGGACCGCATGGCCCGCCTGGACGCCGGGGACGCCACCGACCGCGTCGAGCTTGCCCAAGTCGTGACCGACGCCCAGCTGGCCGCTGTGGCCCGCGTGCTGGCCGCCAGCGCCCTCCCTGCCCCATGCCCCGAGCCAAGCCCCAAGCCCAAGCGCAAGCGCAAGTGACCGCCGAGGCCGCGGTCGAGGCCGCCCGGGAGAACCCGGCCGCCTTCCTCGCCCTGTGCCTTGGCAGGCCCGTCAGCCGCCTCCAGCAGGAGATGCTGCACCATGCCGTGGCGAACACCTCGTGGTACGCAGAGATCCCCCGCGGTCACGCCAAGACCTCGACCTTCGCCTACCTCGTCGCGTGGTGGGTGGGCATCCGCCCGGACGCCCGGTTCAAGATCGTTACCCAGACCGATGACCACGCCATCGCCACCACCCGGTTCATCCGGGACATCATCCGCGGCCCCGTCTTCCGCGCCTGCTTCCCGACCGTGAAGCTGAAGCCCGGGGAGGAAACCGTAAGTGCTTGGAGCGTCACGGCTCCCGGCGTCGGCCCCCGCCGCGACCCGACCGTGCAGGCCACGGGCATCTTCGGCCGCACGGGCGGCCGCGCCGACGTGCTGTGGTTTGACGACATCTGCGACCTGCGGAACAGCGTCCTCCAGCCCGCCCTCCGCGCCCAGGTCAAGGAAGCCTACGCAAACATCTGGCTGCCGATGCTCGACCCCAGCGCCGAGCACGAGCCACGCCTGTGGCGCACCGCAACGCCCTTCCACACGGATGACCTGACCGCCGATTGGCGGCGGGAGGCCGAGCCAGCGGGCACCCTTCTTCGTCGGCCGTGCATGGGCCTGACTAGCCCGTGGCCCGAGGTCTTCACCGCCGACGTCCTCGAGGCGAACCGCAGCGCGATGGGGCCGATGGCCTACGCCCGCGCCTACGAGCTGGTCCCCCTGTCCAGCGACCTTCTCGTCTTCCGCCCGGAATGGGTGGGGCACTACAAGGTCGGCCAGCAGCCCGAGCTCTGCCGCACGGTCGCGGCCATCGACTGGGGGTACTCGCGCAAGGCGCAGGACCGGGACGATCCCGACTACTCGGTCTGCCTCATCGGGGAGATCGACGCCGAGCGCAATTGCCGCCTCACGGACATCCTGCGCGTTCGAGACGCCTTCCCCGTCTTCGCCCGTCAGGCGTCCGACCTCTGCCGCCGGCGCGGGGTCTCCGCCGTCCTCGCCGAGGCCAACGGCCCCCAGCGCGGCATCTTCGACCAGTTCGCCTCCATGACCAGCCAGCCCATGATCGCGGTGGAGCGCGTGGCCGACAAGCACTTGCGTGCCGCCGGGGCGCAGCCCTTCGTCCAGGGCGGCAAGCTGCTGTTCCCCACGGACGATGCCGGGAAGGTGCTGCCCGCCTTCCAGCCCGTGCTCGACGAGATGCTGGCGTTCCCTGCGGGATCGCACGATGACACGGTGGACTGCGTGGTAGACCTATGCGCGGAAGCCGTGCGCGGCACGCTCTCGGCAGCCGACAGGAAAGTACCTCGTATCGCCAAGCCCGACGCGATCACCCGCATCTTCGGGCAGCGCGAAGTGAAGCGCCCCTTCTTCAAGTGACGGAGCAAGCATGTACGCAGACCCGACCCTGATGGACCTCGCAGCCGCCTACGCGAAGCGAAGCAACGGACGAAAGACGAAGCACGCGGTCGCGTGCGACCGCCCTGGCGCGAAGGCGAAGTTTGTGAAGTGGTTCACTGACCGCACAAAGGAGCTTCTGCGAGAAGCGCCTTACGTCGTGGGAGAGACCAAGAAGATCGCAAAGCAGATCGCCGCTCAGTCTGCACAGCTGGAAGCAAAGTTAAATGAGCTGAAGGCAATCAAAGATCCGTCTGCGATGGAGGTGCGCGACCGCATCATTGCGTTGCACAATTCCATGACGGCAGACATTTCGCAGCTTCAGCGGGCGCTGCCAAACCAGTTCTCCCGCCCCGGCGCGAAGGCGGAGTTTGAGATGTCGGCTAACGAGAAAGCGTCGCTTGCTGCGCATTTTCGTGCGGTCACGATTCTGTTGAACAAGGCACGCGAAGACCTGTTTGCCGCAGAGAAGTCTGGCGACAACGCCGCGCTTCGCAAGGCGCGAGAAGAAATCCAGCACTATTCCAAGCAGCGCGAGGATGCAATCGCAATGCTAAAGGCTGCTGGACTGATGTCCCGCCCCGGCGCGAAGGCGAAGATGGGGAGAATGTTGCAACCGTATGAGGTAACTGAGTTGCGGGAGTTCCTGGAGTCGTATGGTGTTACAAAGCACGACATCATCAAGAGCATCGGGCAAGTCAAGGTTTCCAAGTCGCAGGTGGGAAAGGCATTAGATGCCATTGCGGCGCTGAATAGAGAGATTCAAAAGGAAGGCATTGGCGACAAAGTTGTGGTGGATGTTGTGCCGTTCTCTCGCCCCGGCGCGAAGGCGAAGATGGCTCTCGCCATGAAACTGACGCCCGAGCAGAAGAAGTTCTACTACGAACTCTGGAACTTCTGGACGCCCGAGCGACAGAAGAATCCGACTGAACACGAGGCAGAACTTCGCGCTCTTGTTCGTCGCGCAAAGTCGATGCCGGATTTTCGCGTGACTGCCGCAGGTCAGCGGATGCCGAATCTTCATGAACTTGCTGACGAGCAGGAAGATCGAGTGAAGTCTTATTCCTCTCGCACCGGCACAAAGGCGAAGTTTGCCCAGCCTCCCTTCAGCGCATCCGACCTGAACGCGCTCAAGCGCCTCGTCAAGCAGTACGAGCAGCAGGCGAAGGCGAACAAGGGCAAGCAGGGACCGAACGGTGAAAACCTCGAGTTCAAGGCCTTGAGCATCGCTGGCTGGATGCAGGAGATGATTAACTACGCGCAGGCAGGGCAGACGGGCCGTGCGTACTCGATTGTGCGGACGTCGAATCCGGATTACCTTCGCTTCCTTCCTGCCTCGCTGGTCAAGGCAGCGCAGGACGTGACGAAGATGTCCCGCCCCGGCGCGAAGGCGAAGTCCACCCACGCCGCGCTCCCCCCGCAGACCCTCGAGGCCGAGCGCAAGCCCGGCGGCGGCTCGCACTCCGAGGCCGTGAGCCGCAAGATCGCCACCCTCATCAACGAGGGCAAGCCGCAGGACCAGGCAGTCGCCATCGCGCTCGACCTCGAGCGCCGCGGCGAGCTGTGAACCACAGGAGACAGACATGAGCACCGCAGGACATACGCCCAACTTCATCGCCGAAGAGGCCATCTACCCGTTCCGCTGCGTGAAGGTCGGAACCCTCCCGTTCAAGGCGGTCCCCTCCACCGCGAACCCGGAGATCCTGCTCGGCGTGACCGACGGGTCCATCCAGACCTTCAACGGCACCTACCACGCGACTGCCGGCCAGACGATCAGCCTCCAGAACGGCGAGTTCGTCCAGCTGACAGCCAGCGGCAGCATCACGGTCGGCGACACGCTGATCGCCACCACGGACGGCAAGGTCGAGGCGAGCGTCAGCGCGACGGAGTACGTCGCCCAGGCGGCGGAGAACGCGAACGACGGCGAGATCTTCTGGGCGAAGAAGATCGGCGCGTGGACGGTCAGCGGCGGCGGCCCCAGCCCCATCGGCGGCGGCTGGCCTGCGCCGGAGTCGAAGGCGCTGTGGTCGTGCGAGTTCACGGGCGCGATTCCCGTGTTCGATGCCACCCCCGTCGACCCGGCGTTTCTGCCCGGTCCCGACTTTTACTTCCAGCGATCCGACGCAGGCCAAGCGGCGGTTGAGCAGAACTATTTTCCGGTTGCGAGACACTTTGGTGTTGTCGATGTAAGTGTCATTGGCAACGCTTTCGACCCGCAATGGATCATGGTGGGAAATGCTCCTCCGATTACACCAGCCGACTTTAACGCATCATCCATTGGAGGTCGGCCCGGTGTCGATCTGCGGTACGACAACAACGAGTTCGTCGTAATTTGGAAGCCGTATTCGTATTTGAACACCGGATCGGGACTTGACTGGAGGGTCTACGCTGGATGTTTGTCCGCTAGTCTGTCGTATCCAGATCATCCCATTGATGGTGGTGTCGGCTTCTTCTTCCGCGCATCGCCAGCCAACGCAAACTGGATTTGCGTGGCGCGGTTTTACAATGCCACGACATCTTCGTTCATCGAATACACACAGGACAGCGGTGTGCCGATCAACATCGTTTCCCCGGCGTGGAAGAACATGAAGGTCATCACGGTCGAAGGATCGACGCCGGGTTCGTATCCGACTGTTGAGTGGTACATCGACGGAACGCTGATTCACTCTTTGGATGTCAACACCATTGCCAGCAACATCCGCAGTTCACTTGATGCGGAACCGATCTTTGCGATGGCGGGCGCATATGTTGTAAACGACGAAGATGTAAGCCAAGTCTTGGCGAACCAGTTGGACTACATGCACGCCCTGACCACCTTCACGAACCCGAGGTAACACATGGAAAGCGCACTCATCAACAACGGCAAGGTCATCGGCGTGCGGGAAGGCGATTGGTCCGGCAAGCCGGGATATGTCCTGCTCAACGCTGGGGAGAGAGTCATTCAGGGCATGGGCTTCGACGCGTCGAAGTCGCCCCGGTTCTTCCTCCAGCGACCGACGAAGCCCGCTCCCAAGTGGACGGCTTTCCAGTTCCTCCTGCGGTTCACCGAGGCCGAGCGTGCGGCATTCCAGGCAGAGGCCGCGACGGACACGAAGGTCGCCGACTTCATGCTGCTGTGCTCGGCAGCTTCCCAGATTGAGGCAGACCACCCGGTCACGGTTGCCGGCATGGACTACCTTGTCTCCATCGACCTCATCACCCGCGACCGCGCCGACGAGATCCTCGGCAAGTAAGGCACCCCCATGTCCAGCATCACCACCGACCAGAACATCGCAGGCAAGACCACCGTCGCCAGCGTCCCGAGCTCGTACGCGGCGCTGGACCCGGCCACCCTCCCAACCTCGGGCGTGCTCTACAACGGCTCCCCGAACCCGGGCGGGCGCAACCCCAGCCTGCTGCGCCTGACGCCGTTCGCCAGCGCGACGGGCGGCACGAGCGTCGGGATGCGGGTGGTCGGCTACACGCCCTACCTGAAGGCGGACGGATCTGGGACGGTCTACGTCCCGACCGTGCTGGGCGACTTCACCCTGACCTTCAGCACGGGAACGGTGCCGACTTGGACGCTGGACGCGGCTGGTGATGCTCGTCCGTACGCGGGCATCGTTCAGGTTGCAGGCACCCCCACGGCGAATCTGTTCAGCCCGGGAACGGCAGCCGTCTCCAACGTGGAACCTGCCAGCCTGCTGATCGACCCGGTCGGCAACACCATCGTCCAGGTCCAGTTCAAGTCAAGCGGCAGCCCCACGATGGGCGTCCTCTGGGCGACCCTCTGATGCGGAGCTGGATCGGACGGATCTCGCGGCCTGCCCTGCGCCTCGGCGTGGCGGCGATCACGCGTGGCAACCGCAGTTTGGACATCGGCCCGTTTCCGATGGACTGGCCGAACATCAACAGCGAAGCACTGACGGCAACCACCGACAAGCTTCAGGTCACGTCGATCAACGTGCCCGTGACTTTCACGGCGAACGCACCGACCGGAATGACCGTGATTGCCGTGGTCAACGGCAGCACGTCCGACACGGGCGCCACGAGCACGCCGATGGGCGCAAGCCCTACACCGTTCACCGTGCCGCCGAACAGCTTCGTCTGGTTTGTCTGCTCGGCCGTGTCCGCAGCAGGTGGCACCATTACCGTCCGCAACAGCACGGCAGGCAGCGCGGTGGTGGACGCAATCGTGGTCAATCTCGGAGTCGGCCCGCCGCCGGAGGCATGAGGTAATGGCGAAGCGTAAGACCACCGCACGGCGCACGGGCCGCAAGGTCACGGCGGGCATCCCCAAGCCCATCGTGAAGCAGCCCATCAGCACCAACAGCGCGATGAATGCGCTGACGCCGGCCGAGCGCCCCCGCGGCCCGCTGCCGCCTCCGATGGAGCGCGGCATGACCTTCCCGCTCGCCACGAGCGTGGAGGTCCAGCGGTCGTTCTTCACCACGGCCGACAAGCTGCTGAAGAACAGCAGCCTCGCCTATCGCCTCAACCCGCAGTACCAGATGATGATGCGGGCGGACGCCGACATCGAGGGCGTCCTGCGGTCGCTCCAGGTCACGCTGGCCGGCCTCGAGTGGGCGGTCGTCGCCGAGGACGAGAAGGACCCCCGGGCGGTCGAGCTCGCCGAGCGCGTGGCCAAGGTCTTCGACCGCATGCCCCGCCGAGCCGACTTCGTCCGCTCCATGCACGAGGCGGTCTGGTACGGCAACAGCGCGGCCAACATCGTCTACCGCCCGGACGCTTTGACGGGCGTCGCGGTCAAGGAGTGGTTCCCGTTCCACCCCGACACCCTCGCCTACGACCAGCGAGGCAACCTCGCCATGAAGGTCGGCGTCGAGTACATGAACAACCCCGAGAGCTCGACCAACATCGGCTTCGACGCCCGGGTGCACATCTTCAACGAGGTCGAGCGGGCGGCCGTGGTCCTGCACCGCGTCTTCGTGGCGGCCCCGGACTTCAACGACCCGAACAGCACCGAGAGCATCTACCGCGGCGTCGGCGCCCGGGACATCTGCTGGTTCATGTGGCTGGCGAAGCAGGAGATCCTCCAGGACGCCATCACCTACGCCGAGCGGTACGCGATGGGCATTCGCGTCGGCTACTACCCACTCGGCCAAGATGCTGGGCAGCAGATGATGGAGCAGGTGCTGGCGAACCTGACGAACGACAACAGCGTCCTGCTGCCGCAGTCGGGCACCGAGAAGATCTACGACATCGACATCAAGGAGCCGAACAGCGGCCGGGCTGCGGTGTTCATGGACCTCGTGAACTGGTTCAGCGCCAAGCTTAAGGAGGCCATCGTCGGGCAGAGCCTGACGAGCGAGGCGCATGGCACGGGCCTCGGCTCGGGCGTTGCCGACCTGCACGCCGACACGCTGTCCCGGATCATCCGCTACCACGCCGACGCGCTGGCCGACAGCATGACGAACGACTTCGTCAAGGTCGTGGCCCGCATGATGGGCGCGACGGCCGAGGAGGCCGCCGGCATCCGCTTCGTCTTTGCGCCCGAGCGCCCGGACCCGAAGGAGCGACTCGAGGCCATCGAGAAGTTCGTGGCGCTGGGCGGCAAGGTCGCCGAGCGCGAGGTCCGCGACCTGCTGGGCCTGTCCGAGCCGACCGAGGATGACAAGGTGCTTGGCGGCGAAACGGGCATGGCCGAGCCGGACGCCCTGTCCAGCCTGCTCAAGACGCCGATGCCACCCGAGGAGGGACAGCCGTCCGAAGGCACACCGCCCGCGGAGGGCGCCCCTCGGGCCTTCAGCCGCCGCTCGTGGTGGTAAGGCATGGCAAAGGCGGCCGACATCCCCAGTTTGATGCAGGACGTGCTCCGTGACGGGGCCGACGCCTACCGGGCAGCCATTGCCGCCCAGATCGCCGGGCAGGACGCCAACAAGGCGTGGGACGCATGGGAGCAGGACACGGCTGCCCTGCTGCTGGCGTCGTGGGTGGCGGGCGCCGCCGACAGCCTCAAGACCGCCGGCGTGCCATTGGCCGCCCCCAAGCCCGTCCAGTTCGCCGAGGATGACGCCCTGCTGGACTTCGAGCCAGGGGCCGCCCGGGAAATGATCCGCCGCTGGATGGCGACCGTGCCCCTGACCAAAGCCCGGTGGCAGGACCTGATCCGCAAGGCGCTCGAGGCCGCCAATGAGCTGCGCCGGGACGAGCAGCAGACCGCCGTCCAGAAGATGGCCGACCGCAGCCCCCAGTTCCGGGCGCTGGTCTATCCCGATCAGATCCCTGCGGACGTCCAAGTGCGCCGCACCCCCGGGGTCGGCAAGGCGGCGCAGGAGGCGTTCTTCGTCTCGGGCATGACCCAACGACAGACCGAGCAGCTCCGAGACCTCTTGGGAAAAGTAGTGCGCGGGCAGGAGACCCGCGACAAGGCCACCAAGAAGCTGCGGCAGATGGGTCTAGCTGAGTTCATTGAGCAGGCCGAGGAAGTGCTCAAGGTCGGCGATGACCTGACCGCCGCCCGGCTCGAGACCGTCTACCGGACTAATCTGAACCGGGCTGCCTCGCAGGGTCGATTGGACGTCTGCCGTGACCCGGTCGCCAAGAAGTTCGTCCCCCTGATGCAGTACCGGGCGACGAAGGACCGCCGAACCCGCGAAACGCACAAGGCGATGGACGGCTACGTGGCGACCACCGAGATGATCGACGCTATGGGGATCGCCACGCCGGCGGGCTTCCAGTGCCGATGCAGCTGGTCACCCGTGCCCATCGCAACCGCCGTCAACCGTGGCTGGTGCGACCGCGACGGCAACCCGAACCTCGATCTGATCCAGCAGCACAACGCGCAGCGGCAGCGCCTCATCGACTCCGGACAGTTCCCCGACCCAGGCTTCATCGCCGGATGATCCCGACGCCAAGCGCGGCATCCCTTCCGTCCCCACGCATCCCCCGTACCTTCAAACCGATGGCAGACATCGACCTCAAGCCCACGCAGGAGATGGCGGACAACGCCGCCCGCGGCCTTTCGCTCCGTGAGAAGCACGGACGAGGCGGCACCGAGGTCGGCGTCGCTCGCGCCCGCGACCTCAAGAACCGCACGAACCTGTCTCCCGAGACGGTGCGCCGGATGGACTCCTTCTTCGCCCGCCATGCGGTCGATAAGGAGGGCGAGGGATGGGGCAAGGACTCTGCCGGATGGATTGCGTTCCTTTTGTGGGGCGGCCAGGCTGGCAAGGATTGGGCAGCGCGAAAGGCGAAGGAGATTGACCGCGCCGATGGCAAGGTCGAGAACAGCCGCGCCGAGCGCCCGTCCCATCGCGTGACCCCCGGCGACGGCTCGGTCACCATTCACGACCTCGAGGTCTTCTGCGCCTACGACCCGCGCATTGACGGCGACAGCGACGAGGAGCTGGCGACCTTCGACAATGAGCGCGTCCGTGGCATCGTGGAAGGCACGCTCAAGTACATGGCGAAGGGGTCTATGCCCCGCCTCGTCGTGATGCACGAGCGCGACGGCCAGGAGCCGAAGAGCTCCGTTGGCCGATTCACCAAGCTCCGGTATGAGGAGCGCCAAGGCGTTGGGTACATCGTCGGGGATTGCGAGGTGGAGCGCAGCGTGTTCGACAAGCTGCTCGCCACCAACGCCTTCCCCCGGCGCAGCGCGGAGATCTGGCCGGAGCAGAACCACCTGTCCGAGGTGGCCCTGCTGGGGCGCGAGACGCCCCGACGGCCCCTCCCGGATACGCACTTTGGCCGCGCCGGCGCTCCGGTGCGGTTTGCTCGTTCTCTCCGCTTCGACATGGGAACGGTCGGCGGCGGGCTTTCCACGTTCGTTCCCGGTACGAAGGACACCCACCAAATGGACGACCTGCACAAGGAGGTCGCCTCCCTGAAGGCCGCGATGGACGAGATGAAGGACGCCATGAAGCGTGCCTTCGCCGCCGACGAGGCCGAGGACGGCGACAAGAAGGAAGAGATGGCGGCCGAGGACATGCTGACCCAGCAGTTCGCGGCCGAGGATGAGGACAAGATGGAGTGCGCCGAGGACGGCGTGCACATCGACATCGGCAGCCACCTCGGCGAGGATGATGAGGAAGGCGACGAGGAGGACGGCGCGGAGATGGCTATGGGCGGCGACAAGCGCCTGCTGGCCACCCGTCCCGGCAAGCCCGACGTCTTCGCGCTCCGTCGTGAGAACGCCAAGATGGCCCGCGAGCTTGGCGCGATCAAGGCCGAGCTGAAGAAGGCCGAGTTCACCCGCGAGATCGACACGCTCGAGGCCGAGGGCTACCGCATCCCGGCCGCCCAGCGCCCGCGCCTGATCGCGGAGCTGATGACGAGCGGAAACCCCCAGGAGACCATCGACTGCTGGCGCGAGCTGTTCGCCCGCGACCCGATGGGCGTCCGCATCGACATGAGCCGCGCAGCCGCCCCCTCGGGCGACCTGGACGGCTCCGAGATCTCCGCGCTGGTCCGCGAGTTCGCGGGCAAGCCGGAGGAGTTCAAGAAGGCCATCAACACCCGCCTCAAGAAGCGGTAATCAAGGAAGGACACTCACATGGCAGACTTCGGTTTCATCCCCAACCTCATCGCGGGCGGCAACATCAACCCGTTCCGCTTCGTTGAGATCTCGACCAGCGCGGCCTTCACGGGCACGCAGGCGAACGCCGCGTCCGACAACATCGTCGGCGTGACGGACGGCTCGGTCTACAAGTTCGACGCCAGCCTGAACGCCGTCGCCGGCACGCAGATCAGCCTCCAGCCGACCAACACCGTGCAGGTCGAGGCCGCGACTGGTGGCGTCACCATCGGTTGCTACCTGACGTCGGACGCTGACGGCAAGGCCCTCAAGACCACGACCTCTGGGCAGGTCGCTTACTACATCGCCCTCGAGGCGGCAAACGCGGGCGAGATCTTCCGCGCTTTCCGCATCGGCCCGCGCACCCTCTGAACCTGACCCCAGAAAGGAGTCACACACATGGCTTTCTACGCAGTCGGCGGTGGTCTTTCGACCTACGTGCCGAGCACCAACGACCTCGCCACGGGCGCTCTCCAGGTGGAGTTCACCCGTACGGTCAACTCGTTCGCCCTCACGCGCTACGCGCAGCTCGTCCCGACCAGCAAGATGTCGGGCTACTACCTGCGCCAGGACGTGTCGGACAACGTCCGCATCACGGACGCCAACGAGTTCGTCTGGCCGCTGGGCAATGACCGCCCGACGGGCAAGCAGAACTCGTTCGAGTTCCTGCCCTACACCACGCAGCGCTTCACCTTCCCGTTCTACATCCCGCAGGAGACGTCGAACCAGGCGGCGTGGGATGTGGTGGCGCAGCACGCCCGCAGCAAGATGCAGCTGGCGATGACCCGGCGCACGCAGGCCGCGGCGACCACCCTCGCGGACAGCAACAGCTGGACCTCGAGCGGCAACTACGCGGCGTTCTGCAACAGCAGCCCGCTGTCCATCGGCGCTGGCTCGCAGTGGACCACGTCCACCACGAGCAACAACTACATCCAGAAGACGATCCGCGCCGTCCTCCAGCGCGTGTCGCAGACCTCGGGCGGCGCCGTCAGCCCGAACCAGCTGATCATGGTGATCAGCCCCGCGGTCGCCGTCGCCATCGCCGGCACCGAGGAAGTCCAGAGCTACGTGAAGAACTACGGCGCCGCGCTGTCGTTCCTCCAGGGCTCGGACACTTTCGCCCGCTGGGGCGTCCCGCCCACCCTGTTCGGCCTCGGCGACGTCGTGGTCGATGACTCGGTGGTCGTGACCTCCAAGAAGGGCGGCACGCTGGCCACGTCGTGGGTGCTCGGCAACGGCGCCTACTTCGTGAGCCGTCCGGGCGGTCTGGTCGGCGTCGAGGGTTCGACCTCGTTCGCCACCCTCCAGATCTTCGCCTACGAGGACATGACGGTCGAGAACTGGAACGACCCGTACAACCGCCGCATGGAGGGTCGCGTGATCGACAACTCCACGCCGGCCGTGGTCGCGCCCGTCGGTGGCTTCGCCATCGGCAACGTCCTCGCCGCCTCGTAAGTTCCCCCCCACCCATCGCCGCACGCTGGGGGAGGCCTTCGGGCCTCCCCCGGCGCACGGCGCGGAGGCTTCCGATGGCCGTTGCATATGCCGACTATGCCGACCTCGAGGCCGCGCTCGACTCGGTCATCATCGCCCAGCTGTGCGGCGACGCGGGCACCCCGATGCCGGGGCCAAACCCGATGACGACGTCCGCCATCGAGCGTGCATCGTCCGTGGTCCGTTCGTACGTCCGGGTCGGAGAGATCTACACCGAGGTCGAGCTCGCGGTCTTGGCTGCTGCCAAGGACCCGCTGCTCGTCATGCTGACGGTGGACCTTGCCACCGAGTTCCTGTTCCAGCGCCGTGGCGCCAAGATCAGCCCGGCCATCGAGCAGCGGATCAAGCAAGCCTACACCTTCCTTGAAGGTCTGCGGGACGGCAAGATGCTGTTCGGCAGCGTGGCGTCAAACGCGCAGGCTGGCCTGCCCAACGTCGTGGCGGTGCCCCTGTCGAATCTGGCGTGGTACAACCAGGCCAGCAACTCCACCTTCTTCCCGCCTCGACGGGGCACGACATACCCGTGAGTGCGTGGTCCCGCCGAGTCGCCGCAGCCCTGAAGAACACGCGCATCCGCCAAGGGATCGCGCAGCTCGCGGTGGCGTGGATGGAACGGCACATCAACGACAACCGCGGCCAGCCCCGCAAGGGTGCGCTGGGCGCGACGGGCGGGGGTCCGGATGGCGTGGAGCACAAGCCGCTGAAGCCCATGTTCGGGCGGAAGTGGATGAAGAGCAAGCCGAAGACCGGATTCAAGCGAAGCCGAACGGTCAGCTACATCGACAAGAACGGCAAGACGCGCCGGCGAACCGAGTACCTGATCGAGACCCCCGGCTACCGCAACGGCGGCCAGCCCCTGCGCGACACGGGGCGCCTTGCCAACAGCGTCAACGCCCGAAGCGAGCGACAGACCAACGGCATCCGCCTCGTGCTGCGTGGCCTGAAGTACGGCCTGTTCCAGGACATGGGTTTCAGCACGTCCGGGCCGAACTACATCCCGCTGACGAAGCGAGGATCACGGTACAACAGCAGCAAGAGCGCCCGCGACGCCGGAATGCGGCCCGGGCAAGACTTCACGGGCAGCAAGAGGGGCGTGACCGTCCCCGGACGCCCGTTCCTTCTCCCCACCCGCAACGACAAGCACGACATCGGCGTCAGCATCAAGCTGGGCCTCGAGTCAATCCTGAAAGGCAAGTGACATGGCTACCGCGATTTACGTCCCCGGACCCACGCAGATCCTGATCAACGGCGCCGTCCTCGGCTACTCGGACAACGACAACCTGCCCGCCGTCCAGTTCACCGACTTCCAGCACGAGGTCAAGACGGTCTTGAGCGGACAGGCGCCGGAAGAAGTCGTGCTCCAGGGCACGGTCGCCCGCATCTCCATCGCCCTCGTGAAGTGGGACCCGACCGTCTACAACACCCTGCTCGCCGCCCAGCGTGGCTCGTACAACGCCAGCCCGGTGGGGCGTCGCATCATCACCGACGGCGCCTCGGTGCAGCTTCAGATCGACAGCATCGCGGGCACGCAGAACTACACGTTCAACTACGCCTTCCTCCAGCCCGAGGGCACGGGCGACTCGCAGTGGGGCAACCGCGAGCGCGTGCTGACGGTCAACTTCATGGCGATCCCGGGCAGCACGGGCTTCTATACATACACTGCCTGACATGATCAACCTCTCCGACGAAGATGATCCCATGCTGTTCGCGCTGACCCTTCCCTGCGGCCAGCTCGTGGTCCAGTACATGGAAGTGCTGGCGCTTCTCCAAGCCAAGGTGCCAGCCGGCACCGATCCCACCCCTGCACAGATCGTGGAGGGCGTGCGAGATGCGTGCCGCACGCCGGAGGTCGCCAAGCAGGCGGCCGACCATGTCATCCTTGCCGCCTGGGCGAGGATGAGCGGCCGAGTGCAGGCCGCGGGAAACGTCTAAGGGCGACCGCGAGGTTCCTCGCAGCCTACGGTCGCCTTCCCACCGAGTTCGATCCCGAGACTGCTATGGGCCTCATGGCGAACATCACCGCAGTCGAGAGCGCCAAGGCCATGACCTTTGCGCAGGGCATTTTCATCGCTCTCGGGGATGGCCGAGCGCAGGCGCAGGCGGTGTACGACATCACGGGCAGCAGCCGACTTGCACAGAAGATCGAGGTGCAGGCGATGATGCAGAAGGGGATGCAGAATGGCTAGCACGGCGGCGATCCTCTACGCGATGCGCGATGACCTCGCCGCCTGGATGCAGGAGCGTGGCTACGGCAATTGCGTCTACATCACCGAAGGTCCGATTGACGAGGTGGTCGGGCAGTACGCCCTCCAGATCATCGCTGGGCCTGACACGGCCGTCCACCCGAACAGCGGCGTCGGCATGATCCGCAGCGTGGTCGAAGTCGTCGTCTGGTGGCGCGGGATGCTGGACCCCATGCAGCGCGGCACGGAGCGAATCTCCGGGGACATCGGCGTGCAGCAGTTTGCCGACATGCTGCGCGAGTACCTCGTGCAGAGGTACTACTCCGGGATGCTCGTGCCGCTGGTGTTCCGCAACGGCGGGACAGTCGCTGCCGTGGACGGCATGGACGGCTGGCTGACGCTGCGCGACACGTACGACTACTGCTATGAGATGGATTGGACGGTGAAGTGATGGAAGACCTCGGCCATATCGACATCAATATCCGCGACATCGGTGGCGCGGGCCGAGGAGGGGCTGCTGGATCGCCCGGAAGCGGCCCCGCACCGCAGGCCACGGCCGCCGCCGTGATGCAGCCCCTGACGTCAGCGCAGCAAGAGCTGGCGCAGAAGATCGCGCAGCTGCGGCAGAATATCTCGAGCTGGGCAACGGTCACGGCGCGAATCGGGACGTCTCGGATCGGCGTGGCTGGCGACTCCGCCGGCGAGCTGCGAGACTTCTTCAGCCGTCCCACCATCGCAGGCTTTCGGTCTCTGACGAACAACGCCAGCGCGACCGGGTCAATGCTCGGCCGATTGGCGGCGGGAGCGCCGCGGCTCGCCCTGCTGGCAACCGGGCTGCTCGGTGCCGCTGGCGTGGTGACGACCTTCGTGCGGTCGATGAAGTCGGCCAACGAGGCCATCAAGGACCGCATCACGGAGCTGACGAAGTACAGCAGCCTGCTGGCTTCGGGAGCGGCCCGGGAGCAGATCGCGCAGCTGGGCCGAGACCTTCGTGAGCTTCGACAGAACGGCAGGTTGTACGCGGCATCGCAGCGCCTAGACACCATCGCCGCCAACGAGTGGGCGAAGTCGATGGTCGGCATCAACAAGCTGCTGACGGTGTTCGGCGCTGGATGGTCGCTGTTCAAGATTGGAGCGTCCGGTCTCATCCGTGCACAGATGTTCCAGATGACCATTCCGTCCAGGCTGTTGGGGATGTTCTCCACCCAGATCGGGGACGCATTCAAGTGGGCCGGCGGAAAGATGGGGGAGCTGATGAACTCAAGGTTCCGAAACCTCCTCGTGGCGATTCCGCTGCTGTTCGGGCAGGCCGCTGGAATCGGAACGATTCTCGGCATCAAGGCGGGGCGCGGCGACTTCGGGAAATGGCTGACCGACCTGCTCAAGAACCTCGAGGACATCAACGAGAACACCCGCAAGGAAGACCTCGCCGGGGAAGTGAACGATTGGTTCCGCGCTGACGTCATGGCGATGACCGGGAGGAAGTACTGATGCCTTTCAACAGCAGCACAAACCTGCGGATCACCGTTCGCCCGAACGTGCTGGTGGTCATCTACAACGTGTTCGTGGACGGATGGAACTCCACGCCGCTGATTGCCGACGACCAGCAGACCCCGTACGGCCAAGAGATCGTGGCGCGTGGCACCGGCCTCATCGAGACCGGGACGACTTGGAACGACGCAGAAGCCGTGTTGGCGCTGGGCGGAAACCGAGCCTTGCAGGTGGAGCTCGAGGAGAATGCGACCGCCGCCGACGTGTTCAACTACTTGAGCGGTCAAGACGATCTCGGTGGTCCGTTCGTCAAGATCGAAACCACGGAGATCATCGGCAACAAGGTGGCGCTCGTCCGCTGGGAAGTGACACGCCGGACGTCCTACGTCGGGGAACAGACGGTGGTGTCGCATACGTGGCAGCAGCGCATGTCGCTGGATGGCGCGGGGCAGACCACGCTGACCATCAACGGGATGCTTCGCGTTGCCCGAAGCACGTCCGGTTCGAGCCTGACCGTGGCCACGCCTGCAAGCTGGACCGGGCGAGCCGCCTACGCGGACCTGTTCCGGCGGGCGATCATCCCCAACGTGATCGGCGAAGGATGGCGTCGGGAGAGCCAGGACTTTGCGATGGACGCTTCGGGCACGATGCTGACGTACACCATCGTGGACAAGCGGTACGCGCTGGACCTTCCTGACGGCGTTCGCGTCGGCGACATGGAGTTCAGCTACGAGCGGCGGATGCCGGACATCGGATTCGCCAACGTGCACTTCTCCTGCGACCTTGAGGGCGACCTGTCGCTCAAGAGCATCACGGGCACTACGGGCAACCGCCGCCTCGTCGAGGCTGCGGTCAATCTGTCGAAGGCCCGCATCAACCTGTCCTACCAGAAGATGATCATTCAGCGCCTCCGAGTGACGGAGCGCAACATCCTGTCCGGCTTCGCCATTCGGTTCGAGCTGGACGCCCAGGTCTTGCCGGCGCCCGACGATTCCAGCACGGGCATCGTTCCGCTGGCGTACATGATCGGCAACAAGTTCAGCGTCACGAGGACGGTGAATCGGACGCTGGATGCGTACGGACCGCTGGCCCCTTCCGATGGCGTGGACGAGACCTACGGCATGATCCCGCACTGGCTGGAGAATGCCATCAGCGGCATGGAGCCTGCGTCATCCGGCTACCAGATGCCGTACGCGACCGTGTTCACGATCACGGGCGCGAATGCATACGGGTCGGTGAATGTGACCGTGGTGGCTGGAGCCGAAGGCACGACCGCCATGAACAGCCTGTTCAGCGGGCGATTCCAAAGCACACAAGAGCAGCCCGGTCTTGACGGTGACGGCTACCAGACGATGGTCGGGCACAACAACTCGACCAGCAACGCGAAGTACGACAGCGGGATCGTTCGCCTGTCGCCCATGTACGTGGACGCTGCCGACGTCACGATGCAGACCCGAAAGCCGTGCGTCTATGTCAGCGAGCGCACCGAGGTGGCCCGCATGAATCAGGCGCCGCCGAAGTCCATCCGCCCGCTGCCGACGAACGCATACCTGACCGATGACAACTGGCACGTCGCGTATGGCAAGTTCGACGCCCAGGGCAACCGGATGTTCACGGGCATCTACGAGCGCACCTATGCCATGTACGACCCCGGTACGAGCGGCGCGGGCTTCGTGACGCAGACCGCGCCGAGCGGGGCGCAGCTCCGCGCATGGGGTGCGCCGAACGGAACGATCATCCCAACGCTGGCGCCCATCGGAACCTCGGCGTCGCAATCCACGGCATCGAGCGTATTCGCGCTCGCCACCACCAACGCGGCGCGATACACCGTGCCGACCGAGACGTTCGTCACATGATCTCGGCCTGGTTCACCACCTCGGAAGGGACCGTCATTCCTGCGCTGGTCCCGGAGCGCGAGATCCTCGAGATCGCGGGCATGGTTGGCTTGTCGGAGAGCGACCTGTTCTGCATCGAGATTCCCTCCGGGACCAGCCGGGAAGCCCGCGTCAAGGTGCTGGTCGATCAGAGCAAGCTGGCGACGCTGTATGGGGGCACGAACGCCACGGCGACCTTCTGGTGGAAGGAGGCAACCAACGCCACCCCGTGCAGCATGGCCGTCTGGCTGCTGCCGCCGAAGCCCGTATGGATGGTGGCGGGCGGTGCCGGCGCGGCGATGGTCGAGGCGGTGGACGTCCGTTGGTGGTGGAGGCAGACGCAGATCAACAGCCTCAACCAGGCCGCCCTTGCCGCGCCTCTCTTCTCCTCGGACGGTCGATGGAACACGGGCGGCATCACACCGAACACGACGCCGCTGACGTTCGTCACTTCCATCCGAAGCCTGCTGGTCGGCATCGCCGGGACGTTCACCGTGCCAGCGGGGTACAACCCGAACGCCGCGCTGACCAGCCGTTTCGCCGACCATGTCTTCACGCCCGAGTGCTCGCTGGCAATGGCGCTGGACTTCGTCCTTTCGGCCACGGGCTGGATGCTTCAGTACGACGTGCAGAACGGCATCTACACCCTGGTCGAAGTCAAGGATGACAGCACCGACCTGTCCACGTGGATGGCGAGCAACAAGCGGGCCTTCGGAGGCGGGGTCGAGGCGACGAGCGCGACCCCGGGCGGGACCGATCCGCTGATGACCCTCTGGCAGTCGGACGCGAACTACCAGAAGAACCGGATGCCCCAACAGGTGACGGTGTCGTTCCCGTACCGGAGCATCGAGGGCAAGACCAAGTACGACAACACGACCGACTACGCGACCGGGGACGTGGAGTTCGTGACCGACCGAGAGTTCGGTTGGCAGAACACGCTGGCGACCGCCCGCACCCGGACCAACATCGGCGCTCGAGTGCTGAAGGAGCCGCGGTCGCTGGTGGCATCCCTGAACACCGCGCTGAACGCCGCCAGCCCGGGCACGAACATCAACGGCACCTCCATGCCGAGCTGGGACTACAACACGTACGTGACCCAGGTCATGGCCCTGACCGTCAAGCGGTGCTCGGTCATCGTCGGGCAGACGGCATGGGCGGGCTGGCCCCGCCTGCCGAACGGGTGCTACCGCAGCACCATGCTGCGCTACTCGGTCGGCGTGCGCGGCGGCGAGCTGGTGCCGTTCGCCCTGACCGTGGCCGAGCAGGACGATTGGGTCCTCGGGCCGAGCGGTCTGCCGACGAACGACCCGACGCAGCTGACATTCAGCAAGGGCTTGGCGCACGCTCGCCGGCTCGGCTCGGGGGCGATGCAGCTGGACGTGGCCCCGCCTAACACCCGGGTGTTCCCAGCGATCATCACGGGCGCCAGCGCCATCGGCGGCGAAACGAATCCGTGGGTCTGGGAGTACACGTGGCAGGAGGTCGAGCCGAACCCGTGCCTTCAGGTGCCGCTGTCGGTTTCCCTTGCGGGCTGGGCGCGCACCGGAACGCAGGCTCGGAACATGGTCGAGAACGGGAACGTGTATCTCGGGGTGGCAAACGTCGGAAACGTCGTAGCCCCGGGCGTGCGGCAGTCGGACTACACGAACGCGACCATTTCTGCGCTGGCGATTTCGACGGGAACCATCGTCCACATGGTGGAGCAGTTCCCGACGGCCTACACGGGCTGCGACGATGACCCGCCGTATGCGGCGCAGTACTGGTTCTCCATGCCGAATGCTGTCCTGTCGGAGTGCAACGAGAACGCATTCTCGAACCTGACGCTGAACGGCGGAACGTACATCGGAGGCAGCTGATGACCGACACGATCATCACGAAGAACAACGGTACGAGCGGCGTCAGCCCGACGCTTGCGGAGATCACCTACGGAGAGCTTGCGGTCAACATCGCCGACGGCATCATCTACTGCCGAACCCCGGGTGACCTGATCGTTCCCATCACGGTGGCAAACGGAGCCATCACGATGACGAAGATCAGCGCGACGGGCACGCCGAGCGCGTCCACCTATCTGCGCGGCGACGGCACCTGGGCTACGGTCAGCGGAGGCAGCGGCACCGTTACAAGCATCACGGCCGGCACGGGCCTGACGGGCGGAACGATCACGACCAGCGGTACGCTGGCGGTGTCTTACGGCACGACGGCTGGCACGGCTTGCGAAGGCAACGACGCTCGACTGTCGAATGCGCGCACGCCTACGGGCGCTGCTGGCGGAAGCCTTGCGGGAACCTACCCGAATCCCAGCATCGCGGCTGGAGCAATCGGCACGACGGAACTAGCGACTAATGCGGTGGCCTTTGCCAACATTGCCGCAGGTGCAGTGCAGACCGGAAGCGTTCAGGACGGCGCAATCAATTCCGACAAGCTGGCAACGAACGCCGTCACATCCGCAAAGATCGCCGCAGATGCCGTGGCGACCGTCAACATCATCGACGGTAATGTCACGGCCAACAAGCTGGCGACGAACTCCGTAACCGCCGCAAAGATTGCCGTGGACGCGGTTCAGACAGTCAACATCGCCAACAGCGCCGTGACGGTTGCCAAGATCAGCGCGACGGGAACGCCGAGCGCAACGACTTACCTGCGAGGTGATGGAGCGTGGTCTACTGTTTCAAGTGGCGGGTATACGCCAGTAATTGTTGATTTCAACGCAAGCGGGACTCATACGATTCCAAGCGGCGCAACGCTTCTGACCATTATTTGCATTGGCGGCGGCGGTGGTGGCGGTGGTGGAAACCGCAACACCACAACAACAGTCGCAAGGTTTGGCGGCGGCGGTGGCGGCGGCGGTACGTTTTCTCAAGTGACGCATTCTGTTGCGTCGCTTGGCGGATCCGGAACCGGACTGACTATTACAGTTGGTGCTGGAGGAACTTCGGGAGCCGGAGCGATCACATCCGGTGGAAACGGCGGCGCGGGCGGATCGGGCGGTCAGACGCGAGTTGAAAAGACATCGGGAACGGTGCGGCTTTGCACCGCTGGTAACGGCAATGGTGGAAACGGTGCAACATCGACATCAGGCGGATCGCCGGGTGGCAGTTCCTCATTCACCATGTTTACTGGCGGAACCGGAGGAACAGGCAGCAGCAGTCTTGGACAAACGGGTTCAGGAATCGTAGGACTCGGTGCGCCCGGTGGTGGTGGTGGTGGTGGCGTAACTGCATCGAACTCCGCGAATAACGGTGGAGGAGCATTCCCAAGTTCATATGGAGTGGTTGGCAGCGCAACAACATCGGGCGGCGGTATTTCTCCGGGTGGCAATGGCTCTACCGTTGGCGGTCTTGCCGGAGTCGCCGGAGGCGGCGGCGGTGGTGGTGCTGGCGGAACTGCTGCTGGTGGCAATGGCGGCAATGGAATCTATGGCGGCGGTGCTGGAGGCGGCGGCGGCGGAACTACTTCCGCTGGAAACGGTGGTGTTGGTGGGACCGGATTCGTGAGGTTGATTTTCACATGAGATACGCAATCATTTCCAACGGCATTGTTGAGAACGTGGCTGTCTGGGACGGCATCGAACCGTGGGACCCCGGGCTTCCCATCGTTCAACTTGTGGACAACGAATGGTGCGAGATCGGGTGCCTTTACAACGAGTCTGCGGCACCTCGCTTCTATCCTGCTCCTGCCGAGGAATAACAGCATGGACCAGTGGAACGTCATCTTCAACAAGGGCGCGACCTACCAGACCACCATCACCATGACGGGCGTGGCGGACATCGCCACGGCCACGGCGTGGCGCATGATCTTCGCGTTCCCTGACCAGGCTCCATTCCTGACGGCCAGCACGACGAACGGCCTGATCACGGCCGGCGCGACTTCGGCGCAGAAGATCGTCACGATCCCGGCCGCGACCACCGCGCTCTTTGACACGGGCAACGGGCGCTTCGACTTCGAGATCGAATGGGCTGGCGGTCTCATCCGCCGATACGTCGCGGGCGGCAACATGCAGGTCAACCCGGCCACGGGCGAGGTGCTGCCGTGAACGACCCCGTCTATATCACGGTCACAAACTCCGGGGCCGACGTCAACATCTCGGTCAACCCTGGCATCCCTGCCGGTGGCACGACCAATCAGATCCTCCGCAAGACGGCCAACACCGACTACGCGGTTGGCTGGACAACCCCGACAGGCGGAACGGTCACGAGCATCGTCGCTGGAACTGGCCTGACGGGGGGGACGATCACCTCGAGCGGCACGGTTGCCGTGGACTTCGCTACCAGCGGCGGCGGGACGGCGAACCAGGCCGTCCGCGCCACGGACAGCCGCCTGTCTGATGCCCGCACGCCGACCGCGCACGCCGCCAGCCACGAGGACGGCGGCAGCGACGAGCTGCTGCTGGCGCAGACGCAGGTCGTGAACCTGCCCACGGACCTAGCCGGAAAGGTGCCGACCACGCGCCTGATTACGGCTGGCGCGGGCCTCACGGGCGGAGGCGACCTCTCCGCGAACCGGACGCTGACGGTGGACTTCGGCACGACGGCAGGAACTGCGTGCCAGGGCAACGACGGCCGACTTTCAAACGCCCGAACCCCGACCGCGCACGGCGCGACCCACGGTAGTGCTGGCACCGACCCGATCCCGAATGGCGCACTGTCGCAGGCGCAGGTAGCGAACCTGACCACCGACCTCGCCGGCAAGGTTCCCACCACGCGAATCGTCGCAGCTGGAAGCGGCCTGACGGGCGGCGGGAACCTGTCAGCGGATCGGACGCTGACGGTGGACTTCGCACCCTCGGGTGCCGGCAGCTCCACGCAGGCGGTCATGGGGACCGACAGCCGATTGTCGAACGCCAGGACGCCGACGACGCATGCCGCTACGCACGAGTTCGGAGGCAGCGACGAGGTGCAGCTGGAGGTTTCGCAGGTCACGAACCTGTCGCTCTACCTTGATGCCAAGGCAAACGAGACCATCGAGATCATCGCAGGCACGGGCCTGACGGGCGGCGGAACGCTCGAAGCCAACAGGACGCTGACCGTGGACTTCGCCACCAGCGGCGGCGGCACGAGCAACCAAGCGGTGCGAGCGACGGACACGCGCCTGACCAATTCCCGTACCCCGACCGGAGCGGCTGGCGGCGACCTGTCCGGCACCTACCCCAACCCGACGCTGGCAAACAGCTCGGTCACGGTGGGCAAGATCAGCGCGACGGGCACGCCCTCGGCAACGACCTTCCTGCGCGGCGACATGAGCTGGCAGACCCCGGTGGCGACCCCGACCGGAGCGGCTGGCGGCGATCTCGCTGGCACCTACCCCAATCCGACGGTCGGCTTCAAGCCGATCAGCGGCACGGGCACGGCGCTCGGAACGTGGAAGAGCGTGACGTACGCGGCGAACACGGCGGTGGTTCTGCCGGCAGGTGGGGTCTGGGCGTACCTGAACATCCAGATCAAGAACAGCAACGACTCGTTCCAGAACATGACCGCGGACGTGGCCGCGGGAGGCAGCACGATCAGCGCAGCCTCCGCGGCGCACTATCACACGCTCCTCTGCTGGCGCATCTCGTGAAGTGACCCATGAACCCCGAGAAGACCTCCACCACCCGTCTGGCCCTCGAGAAGGTCCAGCTGTTCGTGACCAGCGTGACGCTGGTCGGGATGATCGCATACGTCGGCAAGCAGCTGGCGGTCTCGGAGCAGCAGAGCAGGCTGCTCGAGGGGATCTCCACGGACATCACGGTGATCAAGGAGCGCAACGCGGACGCGAACGCGCAGATCAAGGTGCTGTCGGAGCGCGTTTCGCAGGTCGAGCGCAGGCTCGAGCGGATGGAGCAGGCGCGGCCATGATCCGGTGGCTTGCGACCGTCCTGCTCACGCTGGCGGCCGCAGGATGCAGCCCCTCGGCGGAGATCGCCATGCGGGCGAACCGCATCGCTGACCGCGCCCGGGAGGACGCGGCGGCCTGGACCCGTGCGGAGACGGCGCACCCGGACCTGCGCGGCGAGGCCGACGCCGGGCGCAAGCGGGCGGACGCCGACATCAAGGACGCCTTCGGAGTGACGGTGGCCCTGACTGGGGTGGAGGACCAAGTGCCGTGGTGGGCAAGCCTGCTCGGCTGGCTCGCGGCGGCCGTCGGCGCCGTCTGCGTCGTGGTCATCCTGTGGCAGACCGGGCTTGGCACGGCGATCCGCGTGGCAATAGGGTGGCTGCCCCGGCGCAAGGTGCAGGAGGCCGACCTCGCGGTCGCCATGCTCGACGGGGACAAGGCCGAGGGACCGCGGGAGTTCGTGGCGGCAAAGCGGGCGGCCGACCCCGTGTTCGACGCCTGCTTCCGCAAGGCGCAGGAGAAGGGGAAGCCATGAAGAACTTCCGGGTGATTTCGCACGCCCGCAACGTGCATACGGTCGAGCTGCTGGGCGGCAGCAAAACCGACGAGTGGAGCTTCTTGCTTCGAGGGGACGCTCACCATGACAACCCACACAGCCTGCACGATTTAGAGCGCAAGCACCTCGAGGAGTGCAGGGCCGCTGGCGGGGGCTGGATCGACGTGGGCGACCTCTTCTGCGCCATGCAGGGCAAGTACGACCCGCGCCGGGCGCGGCAGTCTGTGCGCGACGAGGACGCGATGGCGGCCGACTACCTTGACTCGCTGGTGCGGAACGCGGCCACGTTCTACAACCCCTACGCCGAGAACTGCGTCCTGATTGGCCGCGGCAACCACGAAACGGCCATCTTGAAGAACTGCGAGACCGACCTGACCGAGCGGCTCTGCGAGCGCATGAGCCAAGCGACCGGACACAAAGTGCACTCGGGCGGCTACGGTGGCTGGATCAGGTTCGTCGCCAAGTGCCACCAGCAACAGTACACCCTGCTGCTCAAGTACTTCCACGGCTCGGGCGGCGCGGCCCTGATGTCGTTCGACACCCTCAAGGTGCGCCGGGCGGCCGCCGTGACCCCTGACGCCGACGTGGTCGTGAGCGGGCACGTGCACAAGCAGTGGGTGATGCCGCTGGCCCGGGAGCGCCTAATCCTGAACAAGGAAGGCGCCCGGGTGGTTTCCGACGTGCAGTGGCACGTCCGGACGGGGACCTACAAGGACGAGTTCGATGACGGCTTTGCAGGGTTCCACGTGGAACAGGGGCGCACCCCAGAGATGATGGGAGCGGTCTGGATGAAGCTGCACTTCCGGTCTAGGCGGGTGCAGAACGAGGGGCGAAAGAACAGTCTCTACGAGCTGGTGCCGGAGTTCCGGCTTGCACACTAGGAGGCGACCATGCACGTCAAGATGGGCGGCGAGGAGTTCGAGGTCCGGCTGCCGGCGAACATGAAGGACTTCGGCTCCTGCGAGATCACCCGCTGCCGCAACGGCACGACGCGCCGGATCATCCGCCTGCGGGCCAAGCAGGGGGAGCGTGCTATGCTGGATACCGCTCTCCATGAAGGGCTGCACGCCTGCCATGAGGAGTGGCCGGAAGACCTTGTTCGGTCCACGGCAACAGACCTCGCTCGCCTCTTGTGGACGCTCGGCTACCGCCGCGTGGCGGACCCATGCTCCTCATCCCGTTCAGGTGGTACATGATGGCTTCCTTCCTCGGCAACATCTGGTTCGCTGGTCTTGCGCTCGCAGTCGGTTTCGTCGGCGGCTGGTGGCTCTGCGCCAAGCGCGGCGGCAAGGTCTGACCCGTGCCAGGGGAGACGGCGACGAGCTGCTGCTGCGGCGGTGGGCCGACGCCCTCGCCCAACTGCCCGGATGATGGCACGCCTCCGCCGACGCCTACGGTGACGATCAAACTCGACGCTTCGCCCATTGCCTGCTCGTGGGTGAAGTCGGCGAGCTGCGTGCCGATGACGTGCGGGTGTGACGGCGGGGCAGGACAGACCCAGATCAAGCCCTGCGGGCCGACCACACCATGCACCACGCTGGTTCCGGCGTTCTTCCCCTACGTGAACTTCGTGACTGGGCTCGGCGCCGCGAAGGCATTCGCCTGCTGGCCGACGTACAGCGACGAGACCTACCCCAGCGTGGGCACGTGCACCTCGACCATCGTGCCGTGCGGCAGCTTCGAGCAGTCGTATGACCCCTACAGCACGAACTGGTCGTTCCCGCTGACGTGCGGAGGCGACGGAAGCCTTGCCATCTGCGGCGGGATGGCTGGCGGCAACGTGCAGTACTACCCCTCGCAGGCGTCCTACGAGGCAGGCAACGGCGTCAAGGTCGAGGTCTCCGGTTACTGCTGCGAGACCTGCGCGTGCGTCAGCAACCCGAAGTGCTCGGTCATCGCGGTCAACGTGCACGCGATCTGGACTATCTCGGCGCAGGTGCCGTGGGTGCGATTCATCCCGGGCGCCAACCTGTGCATCTGCAACGACCCGTTCTTTGATGTCGGCGCGTGGATCTTGCAGGCAGCTCCATACGGCCCGCAGACGCTGGACTTCGTCCACCAGCAGTTCCTGACGATGGAGTTCGAGAACACGATCTACACGACGCAGACCGAGAAGCGTCTTGCGCCTGGCGCCTACGCACCTCGGTGCATTCAGGAAATGCAGAACCAGTGCGGCGCGGCGGCGGTCACGGGCTTCTACAGCTTCACCGGGAGCGTGGATGCCTGCAACGGCATCGCGCCGTACACGCCAGGCTTCATCGACGCCGGGATTGATTGCGGCGAGCCGTGCCTTGTGCAGGACCAGCAGTGCTCGGTGGCCGAGCTCGCCGCGCACGGCTGGGGGATCTCCGTGTCGGTGAGCGCATGACCCCGCAGAGCTCCGAGGACAGGCGAGCATGGCGGCCGGCGGGCTGGGGCGGTCCCCCGCCGGCGGCCCGTGCCCCCATGCGCGGCCTCGGCGACGTGGTCGCCGCCGTCACCACGGCGGTCGGGATCAAGCCCTGCGGCGGATGCAAGGAGCGCCAGGCGGCCCTGAACCGCCTTGTCCCGTTTGCCGGGTCGGAAACGCCCGCAGCGGCGTCCGAGGCTCCCGAGGCGGCCACGGCCCCTCCCGCGCCCACGGACGCGCCGTAGGGCATTCCTGTCGCCCTAGCGGGCAAAGTAAAACCCCCGCGGGGGCCGAGAGGCACGCGCCGCGGGGGCATCCGGGGGCTGGGGGGGGGGGTGGCGATCAGTCGAGCTCGATGGGGTGGCCGTCCATCCACGCGGGCACGTCCCGGGCCTCGCGGGCGAGCACGGTGGTCATGGTAGCGGCTCGGTGGCAAGCCTGCGCGATGGCGCGGGTGATGTCCCGGAGGTCGCGGTCCTCCTCGCGGAAGTGCTCCCATGCCTTGTCGCCGGGGCTGGTGCAGCCGATCACCTCGGCGACCCGCTGGCGGCGGCGAGCGATGGCGTACTGGATGGCGTCGAGCTGTTCGATGGTCAGAGTCAGGGTGACGTTCATGGCTTCTCCTAGCGTGAGGTGCGATCCGAGGCGACGTGCCCCAGCGTGGTATACCCTCCATCGGCGCAGGGGGCAAGCGGGCTTGAGGGAATCCCGGGAAAAGAATGGGGGCGCCCCCGACGAATCAAGGGCGCCCCGCTAGGAGAAGGTCCGTGGATGTTACTTCAGCTCGAGGCGGACGCCCCGCTCCCCGAGGGCTGCGCCGGGAACCGCCTGCCCGGCCTCAAGCGCGGCGCGGATGCCGTCCTTGTCCAGCACCTCCGTGACCTTCGGCACGCGGTACAGCGTGGGGATGGCAGCCTCGTCGGTGACGAGCAGGGGGATCTTGCCGCCGTTCTTCCGGACGGCCAGGCGGAACCGCGGCGTCTCGACCTTGTCCCGCTGGGTGACCTGCATGGCCCGCAGGAGGGCGGCACGCAGGCGCTCGGCCTTCGCCTCGTCGGAGGCGGCCAGCGCCTCCATGCGCTCGGCCTCCTCGCGGCGGCCGGCGGCCCGGGACTCGCAGACCCGGATCAGCGCGGCGTAGTCATCGGCCTTTGCGTCGAAGCTCTCGGCGATGATGGAGAGATGATCCTCCAGCGCGGCCCCGACCTCGGGGTTCGCCTCGGCGGCCTCGAGAGCCGCGAGGATCTCCTGCATCTCGGCGGTTAGCTGGTAGAGGCTCACGAGGCCACCTCCTCTCCCTTGATCGCCTTGACCCGGCTGGCCTCGTAGAAGCCCGCCTTGTTCCAGGCGTAGTCCATCTCGACCACGGCGTGGGCCTGCACGGTGCCGACCAGCGCGCCGGGGATGCAGACCCAGGCGGCGGTCCCGTCCTCGGCCTCGCAGTAGGCGGCCGTCTTGCCGCTGTCGCGCACGGTGACCTTCTTCACCATGACCTCCTCGGAGCCGCTGTCCGGCCACGGGCGACCCGGCTGCGAAGCGGTCGTTGCCTTGGGCGCAGGCTGGGGAGCGGGCGCTTCCTTGCGCGGCGCGGGCTTCGGCGCGGCCTTCTTCGCCTCAATGTGCGCTTCGCGGTCAGACTCGCCGTCATCGTCCGCGTGCGGGTCCCCGACAATCGCCATCAACCCGAGCAAGGAGTACCTGCGAAGGTACGTCACGATGCCTGCCGCCTGCTGGACATTGCTGCCGCTGACCATCGGGAACGCCATCGTCTCCCGCATCCATTCCCCGCTCGCGTGCACGAGGTTCGTGGTGACGCGCACGCGGCCGTCCTCGATAGCGACCGACTGCATGAGCGCGATGTCGTGCTTCGCCAGCGGCTTGCGGACGGCGTTCAGGATCGCGGCCAGCGTGCTGAACTTCGACTTGAAGTGCGAGTTCACGCCGTCCAGCTCGGGGTTGTCGATCTCAAGGTGCGCCTTCGCCAGCGCGGCAGCGATCTGCCCCGTCGTTTCACTTGTATCCATGTTGCTTCTCCTGTTCGATGCGTAGGCCAGCCACCGCGGCAGGCCATGCGCGTACCTTACCCTGCGCCGCCGCAGGCGTCAACCCCCAAGCGGGCCGATTTCCAGCCATGCGCCCGGGCCTTCACCGGGCGGCGCCCAGACCCGCTCCACCGTGAGGCGGGCGACCTGACGGTCGTTGGCATAGGCGATGCCCGCCAGCCCGTCGCAGATCGCCCGGGCGAGCTTGTCGCAGTCGGCGTACCCCGGCCGCGCCGGCGCGGAGGGCTTGATCGTGCCGTCTTTGCGGTAGTGGCTGGCGGGGCGGACGAATTGCACCGAGGCCGCGACCTCAACGTCCCCGACTATGGGCGTGCTCCAAGACTCGCGTGCTCGAGCAGCGATGGCCGACCGCCAGGGCTTGACCTTCTGCGACTGCTCGAGCATGACGGTGCGTCCGTTCCGCAGGCGCACGAGGCGCTTCGATCCCTGTGCGGCAGGATCGCCGTGAACGAAGAAGATGCGCGGAGGTGTCATCGCCGCCCCATCCGCGTCTGCAAGGCGGGCAGCGACAGCACGCCGGCCGAGCGCAGGCGATACGGCGACCCCTCCTGCGGCAGGCCCGTGTCGATCTCCACGTCGTACGTCTCGCGAGCGTGCGCCAGCACGTTCGACACCGTGCGCGGCGAGGTGCGCCACCGCTCAGCGAGCTGCGCCCGAGAGTAGCGGTGCTGGCTGGCGCAGAGGATCAGGTCCACCGTGCGCTGCCAGAGCCGGGAGGAAGTGCCGCGGGGCGTCATCCTTCCCCCTCGTACAGCGCCCGGCGCATCTCGCGGCCGAGACACATGCCGAACATCGACGCCATCTTGTGCAGCTCGCGCCGCAGCTCCTCGATCTTGTCGGCGGCCTCGCGCATGGTTGCGGCCTCCACCGCTGGCGTCAGGCCATTGGACATGTCACGCAGGCGGTCCACGATGTCGGCATGATCAGTCATCGATGCCCTCCAGGGCGAGGCGGGTGCGGAGCGCGTCGTTCTCCTTCTCCAGCGCGGCCAGCCGCTCGGCGGCCTCGCAGGCGATGTCCCAGGTCAGCGAGACCTTGGAGGAAAGCAGTCGGGACGCGACGTGGTTGCGGCCGAGGAGCGCCGCTGACACGCTGCGCCGAGCGGCAGTGATGCGTTCAGGGTCGGTCATGGCTTTCCCTCCTCTTTGAAGCAGTCCCATCCACGCCGGGTGGCTTCGGCACGGGCGCGTCGATCCATGTCATTTACGGACAGGGAGTTACCGACAGGCGCGGCTTCGCACCACATCCGCCTCGCCTCGTCGCGCTCGGCGCGGACCTGTTGGATTTCCGCAGATGCGCGGAGCATGAGCGGCCCAAGTCGATCAAGTTCAACGCGCAGCCGTTCGATCTCGTCGGCGGCTTCCTGACAGATTGGGCTTGGGCCGTGAATATAGACGGGTTCGGGGAATCCATCCTTCGCAAAGGCAAGCCGCGTGGTGATGGCGATATGACCGCGCAGCCGGGTCACGATGTCGGTAGTGCTCATGCGTGGCTCCCTTCGTCCACCCACGACCCCTGCTTCAGCTCTTGCCGGGGCGTGCGCGGTTCCTTCGGGTCGCCATCCAGGCCGCGGCGGTCGAAGCCTCCGCCGAGACTGACCACCTGCCGCTCCAGCTCGCGGATGCGTTCAAGGTAGCGGGCGCGGGCCTCGGCGTCCCGCTTGATCCAAGCCGCCGCGTGCTGGAGCAGGAAGTACAGCGGCTCGAGCGGTTGCCCGGCGTGCGTGGTGTTGCGAATGCGCTCGGCGCCGGCCTTCAACGACTCGGCGATTGACTCGGGGCTGTTCGGCAGCCTCATGGCGTCTCCTCCAGCTTCCAGACTCGGATGGCGCGGCCGTGCGTGGAAGGGCGCACGGAGCGGGTGAAGCCCAGGCACGTCCAGCCCGGACCCTTGAAGACGCTGCCGGCGGCGTTGCCGAGCAGCGTGAAGTCGTAGCCGTAGCGGTGCATCTCCGCCGCGACCTGGTCCATGTTGACCTCGCCGTAGACCCGGGCGAGACGGCGGGCGATCTGTTGTGCGGCGGCCAGCAGCTCGGGCCGGGCGCTGGCGGCCTTCGCCATGCCCGCCTCCTTGCGACGGTCGGCCTCGGCGGCGTCGAAGAGGTTCATGCCTGCACCCCCATCGAGGAGGCGACCACCGCGGACAGCGCCTTGCCCCGGCTCGACAGGCAGACCCGGTGCGTGCGGCGGTCGATGGCGTCCCGCTCCCGGACCACCAGCTCGCGGTACATGAGCTGCTGCATGGTGCGGCCCATCGTCCCGGGATCGACGCCGAGCATCGTGTCCAGGGTGGCGACGGTGACGCCCTTCGGAAGGGTGGAGATCGTCAGCAGGGCGATGGTCGCGGTCAGGCTGAAGTCCGGCTCCTCGCGGCGCAGGACCGACAGGCCGCGCACGACCATGTCGAAGGTCTCGGTGGTCATCCCCGGCCCTCCCAGCGGACGTGGTCGCGCCGGCTGATCCGCACGGAGCGCGGAGCCAGCACGGCGACCTTCGCCTTCGTCGCGGCGATGTGCCGGACGTCGATCACGACCTCGCCGTCCGCGGTCAGGAGGATCAGCTGGTCATCCTCGGGGCGGATCGTCACCACCACGCAGGTGCGGTCACTCATCGCGGGCCTCCTTGATCGCCTGCGCGATCACGCTGACCACCTCGAGCGCGAACGACTCGCTGACGGCGCGAGCGGAGTCGTGCGGGCGCACGGGCGTCTCGGAGGCGAAGTGGATGGTGCGGCCGTGGTCGAAGGCGTTCGACCGGGCGAAGACGCTGACCTCCCAGATGCGGGTGGTCTCACCCGTGTCGCGGTTCTCGGTGATCCGCAGCACCGCGTCTCGAGTCGAGAGCTGCACCGCGGCCTCGAGCTCCTCCGGGATCGGCTGCATGTCGGCAAGGGGATCGTCCCCCAGCACCTCGGCGATTGTCGGGATCGTGAATCGGCTCATCTGCTTCTCCTAGCAGCGCGGTCCCGCCGCGCACGGTGTCGGCATCATGCCGACGCGCATACCTTACCCTGCGCCGGGGCAGGCTGTCAACGGGGATTCTTCCGACAATATTCGACGGCCAGCCCGAGCATCCGCCGGCTGCTCATCGGCAGGAAGGTCAGGCGCTCGCGCACGGCGGCGATCTCCTCCGCGCTGGCCGTCGCCAGGATGCGCTCGACGTGCGCGTCCCACGCCGCCTCTTCGGCGGCGGTCATCGGCTGGGTGGCGTCGGCCCGGGTGCGGTCCACCTCGCGGTCGGCGGCGGAGGCCAGCTCGCTGGCCCCGGTCAGCGCCCCGTACGCCTTCTGGATGGCGGCGATGTCGGGGGTGCTGTCCCGCTCGAAGCGGTGGTTCTCAATGCACTCCCGGAGCTTGTCCTGCCGCAGGTGCGACCAGCGGGCGTTGAGCAGGGCGGCAAGGTTCTCGTCCGGCTTCCACCGCGGCCAGAGCTTGCACATGAACACCTTGTTGTCGGGCCAAGTGATTCGGTCCATCGGTCAGGCTCCTTTCAGAACGGCACCCAGTTCGGGTCGGCGCGACGCCGCGCCTCTTCCTCCCGCCTGGTTGACCTCGCCCGCCCGCCCCCCTTCAGGGGGGCTACGGGGGGTTCTATGTTTGTGGTTGTGGTTGTGGATACGACCCGGTCAGCGGTGCGCTCACCGTCGCGGTCACCGTTGCGGTCAGCGCCACGGTCACCGTCCCGGCGCTTCCTATTGGTGACGGCGGCCGCTTCCTGCCGGGCCTTGCGGATGCCGTCCGTGCGTTCCCGCTCCCGCTCCATGCGCGGATGCACCCACCGCTGCTCACGCTCACCGTGGCGGTCACCGTCACGGTCACCGTCCGCAAGGACGAGCCGCGCCCGGATCGCATCCCACCCCGCGTCGGACACGCCGCCGGCAATCCGGTCCACCGCCGCCCGGTCGTCCGGGATGCCGCCGTTCATCCACGCGAAGGCCAGTAGGCGGATGTAGCCGCCCACCCAATCCGGCGGCCACGCTGCCGTGCTGGCGTAAAAGTCCGAGGCGTAAAAGGGAAACCAAGGTGTGCTCATGGTGCAGCTCAAAGGTCCGTGGCGGAGCGGGGGAGCGGCCTGGCGGGACTACCCCGCCCCGACCACGGATGCTGAATTGTGAGCGACTGCCAGGCCGCTCTCCGCCATCGGGCGGACGGGCGCATGGTAACGCCCGGCCCGCGCCTGTCAAGTCAAAAGAAACGCCCCTTGCGGGGCGTCGGGCCGGAGATGCGATCTTCGGCGGGGTAGTGGAAGTTTACCTTCCACTTTCCGGAAGGCGGAGCGAACCCGCTACACCCGCCCGGATCTGTAGCACCTTCGCGCCATCTGTCCTTCCCAGACGGTCACCTTCCGAGGTGACGAGTTGACGCGCCGCCCGCGCCTGCGTACCCTGCGGGAATGAAGCAGTACGACCTCTCGAACCCCGTGGATTGGAAGCACGCGATGCAGACGCACCTCGCCGAGCAGGGCATGACCCGCTACGAGTTCGTGCGCCTCTGCGAGCGCGAAGGCATCTGCTCCGCGCACACGGCCGAGTGCCTGCTGGCCGACGTCGGCACGATCACCGGGAAGCGAGAGCCGTCCTTCCGCATGGCGCTCGAGATGGCCCGCGCCGCAGGGCTTGCCGTCACCGTCAAAAAGCGGAGACGGGCGTGAGCGCAGGCGCGGATAGCACAAGGGTAGTGCACCCCCTATTCCAAGGGGACGATGGCGGTTCGACTCCGACCTCCGCGCTCCACGCCCGCGACCTGACGTTCTCCGAATGCCCCAAGCCTCATGCCGTCCGGCTCGTCAAGCAGTGGCACTCGCGTCTGCCTAACTGCCCACGCGGTCCCTGGACGCACGCCTTCCACGCCCATGCCAATGGCATCACCTACGCCGTCGCGCTCTGGAACAACCCGAGCACCCGATGCCTGCCGTCGCACTGGCGCGAGCTGCGCCGCATGGCCTGCGCCCCCGACGCCCCGCGCAACACGGCCAGCAGGTTCCTCGCATGGATGGTCCGATGGTTCCAGCAGCACCAGCCGCACGCGGAGAAGCTGATCTCCTACCAAGACACCGCCGTGCACACAGGCACCATCTACAAGGCGGCCGGATGGGTCAACGAGTGGACCTCGACGCCCCGCGAACGCGACCGTACCGTCCTGCGCTCGGACGCCCCGAGGCAGTACCGCACCGCGTCAAACGGCAAGGACGTAGACCTGTCGGCCAAGGTCCGGTGGGCGCGGACATTGATGCCGCCACCCCTTCCGCAAACCGACCCTCGGAGGGATGATGGTGGCGCGTGACCGACGACCTCGACCAGCTCCGCAGGCACTACGCCCGCGCCCGCCGGCGCGAACGCGAGGAGCTGTGGCTCCGCCGCGCCGGGATCGCCTTCGGCATCCTCTGGTACTCCGCCGTCCTCGCGGTCGGTTTCGGGCTGGGACGCTGCACGGGACACCCATGAACCTCGACCCGGCCTACGTCTGCGCCCGGCTCCGCCTGTCGCAGGATGACGAGGCCGCCGACTGCCTCGAGCGCCTCGTGGCCGAAGCCGACGATGTCCGCCGCGCCTTCACGACCTACGTGCTCGAGGACCCGAACGCCCCGTGGGCGCGGAATTGGAAGGTCACGTGCCGGAAGCTCGGATGGCCCGGCCTCGCCCGTCACCCCGACCCCCCAACCTCCGATGGCACGCCGTAAACGCGAACCCATCGACCAGCGCCTTGCGCGATGCCAGGCGCAGAACTACCGCCTCGTGCGCCTGCTCGTCGAGCATCAGATCGACGTGCCCACGTCGGACGGCTTCGTGGACATGACCATGCCCCCCGCGTACCGTCCGAAGGAAAGCCCCGAGGACGGCTACGAGCGCCTCCGCATGACCCTCGCCGAGGTGCGAGGCCGCCTGAATATGTTTGCCGTTCGCACCCAGGCCGCGAGCTGGGCCGCCGAGGCCCGCAGCATCATGCGCGTGATCGACAAAGCCGAAAGGAAGCCATGACCGCAGGACTCACCATGCACGTCGAGGATGTGCCCGTCGAAACCCTCACGCACGACCCCGCGAATGTCCGCAAGCACGGGGACGAGAACCTGGCCGCCATCAAGGCCAGCCTCACCCGGTTCGGCCAGCAGAAGCCCATTGTCGTGGACGGCAAGGGCATCGTCGTGGCCGGAAACGGCACGCTCTCGGCTGCCAAGGCTCTCGGCTGGAAGACGATCAAGGCGGTGCGGACCAACCTGACCGGGGCCGAGGCAACCGCCTTTGCCATCGCCGACAACCGCACGGCCGAGCTGGCGGAATGGGACGAGGCCAGCCTGCACGCCCAGCTCGCCGCCATTGCCATCGAGGACGAGGAGCTGCTGGCGGCGACGGGATTCACCGACAAGGACTTGTCCGAGCTCGACTGCGCGGTCAGCCCAAAGATCACC
>CAYWTX010000482.1:0-7486 GCA_964461295.1 uncultured Planctomycetaceae bacterium
GCTTCTTTTTGCCCTTTACTTGGCGTCCGGAGCGAGCGCCGATTGAGGAGGATGACGAGGTGCTGGTGCAAGTGGAAGGGGGGGGGGAGGGCGATGTGGGAGTAGGGGGAGCAGTAATGGCGGTGCCAGTGGATGGAAATAGCAGCAGTATTTTGGTTGGGCAGCAGCAGGAGCTGCAGCAGGAGGAGGTGGTGGAGGAGGCGCGACATATGACCATGTTGCAAGAAGCTTGTATTGTCCTGCGTCGGCCTATTTTTTTGCTCAATGCATTGGGTTATAGTGCGAACACCGGGATGATGGAGATCAACATGATCACGACCGCGAAGAAGATCGGCTTGCCCACCAGGCGGCTGGCCTTGACCACGATCTCGGTCGTGTCGCCCCGGATCCTCTTGTGACCATGCACCTTGGTCAGTTCATGGGTCGCGTTCTCCACCATGACCACCGAGGCGTCGACCAGAATGCCGATGGAGATGGCCAGCCCCGACAGCGACATGATGTTGCTGGGGATTCTCAGGTAGTACATGAAGATGAACGAAACCAGCGTGGCCAGCGGGAGCGTGATGCAGACGACGAACGCGCTGCGGAAGTGAGTGAGGATGAGCAGGATCGCGATGGAGGCGATGACGATCGCCTCCGTGAGCGTGCCGGTCAACGTGTGGATGGCCCCTTCGATCAGGCGCGTGCGGTCGTAGAACGGCACGAGGCGCACGCCCTTGGGGAGCCCGGCCTGAAGTTGGCCGATGCGGTTCTTGATTTCCTTGGTGACGGTCAGGGGATTCTCCCCGTGGCGCATCATCACCACGCCGCCGACCGCTTCGTGCCCGTTCTTCTCGAGCATGCCGCGGCGGAACTCCGGTCCCAGCTGCACCGCGGCCAGGTTCTTCACGTAGACGGGCACGCCCTTGCGCTCCGCCACGACCACGTTTTCCAGGTCGCGCGCTCCGCGCAGCCAGCCCACGCCGCGGATCAGGAACTCCGCCCCGGCCTCATAGAACACCTTGCCGCCCACCGAGATGTTGCCGCGGGCCACGGCGTCGTACACCGCGCCGAGCGACAGGTTGTAGGCCCGCAGCCTGGCGGGGTCGACGTCGATCTGGTACTCGCGCACAAACCCCCCGACGCTGGCGACCTGGGCGACGCCCGGCACGTAGAGTTGGTACCGGACGTACCAGTCCTGGATGGTGCGCAGTTGCTCGGGGCTGTAGCCGTCGCCTTCGACCGTGTACCAGAATATCTGGCCCAGGGCAGTGGCGTCCGGCGAGAGGTAGGCAACCACGCCCGAGGGCAAGTAGCTCGCCGCGGCGTTGAGCCGTTCCTGCACGCGCGTCCGGGCGAAGTAGAAGTCGGTCCCATCGTCAAAGATGATCGTGATCATCGAGAAGTTGAACTCGCTCGAGGATCGCACCGACTTCACGCCCGCCAGGCCCTGAAGGTTGACCGATAATGGGTACGTGATCTGGTCGTCGATCTCCTTGGGGCCGCGGCCCATCCAGTCGGTGAAGACGATCACCTGGTTCTCGGATAGGTCGGGAATGGCATCCACGGGCGTCTTGACCACGCAGTACACGCCCCAGACCGCCACGACGACCGTCAGCAGGATGACGATGAAGCGGTTGCGGATGCAGTACTCGATAATCCCTGGGATCATGTCACGTCTCACCTTTCGGCCGGCGACTTGCGGCCCGGACTCCGCGCCCCAAGCTCGCGTGCCCGGCCAGGAGGATTCAGCGCTTGCTCTCGCCCCCCTGCTGAGCGCCGCCGGCCCCGAAAAACTGCGCGCCGGCGGCGGGGTTCAGGCGGTTCTCCGCATCCACAAGGAACGCGCCCCGCGTCGCCACGCGGTCGCCAGGCTTCAGCCCCGACACCACGGGGAAGAACTCCCCCGCCCTGGCCCCCAGCTTCACTTCGACCATGTCGAACGTGCCGCTGCCGCCCACCGATTCGCGGTACGCGATCTTGCGGGTTCCGCTGTCGATGATCGCCGATTCCGGCACGGCCAGGACCTTCTCGGCCTTGACGTACTTCAGCGGGAACTTGTCGATGGGGCAGTGGTCCGGCTTGTCGTACAGACGGTCGGGGTAAATGGGGCAGTAGTAACCCGTCGCGAAGCGGTCGCCGTCCGCCGCGCCGCCGGCAGCCCCGGACGTCACTTCGAGAGCACCGGTGATGCTGCCGCAGGTCAGCATGTCCGGTCCCATGTAGGGATTGGCGATCTCCTTGGACGCGGTAATCCAGTCCGCCCTGGCCATCGGACAGTTGGCGACATAGAGGGACATGCCTTCGGCCGGGGCGACGCCGAGGAGCCGAATCATCGAATCGCTGAGCAGTTTGAATGCCTGGCGTTGAGCATCCAGAGACTTGCCTTCCATCGCCTTGGCCTGCGCCGCGACCTGGGCCGCCGCCGGCAGATCGCCGCCCCGTTCCGCCAGTCCGCGGGCCTCCTCCAGCAGTTTCGCCAAGGCGGCGGGATCGGTCTTGTCCTGGGCGTACGCGCCGGCCAAGGCCAGGTAGGCGTGGACCACGCCGTGCGTCGCCGCGCCCTGAGGCCGCGTCGCCGGTCGCGACGACGTGCTTACCTCGACGACCTTGCCCATCGGCAGACGCACCACGGCTGTCACGAACATGCCCGGCTTCAACTTGTAGTCGGCGTTGAGGACCTCAACGCGGGCAGCCACGGTCCGAGTGTCAGCGTCCACGGTGAAGGCGACAAACGTGATCCGCCCCGCGAAGACCTCGTTGGGGTAGGCCGTCGTGGTGACTTCCACGGCCGTGCCTTCGCCGATGCCCTGAATCTCGCTCTCGAATATCTTGGTCTGCATCCATACGCTGCCCAGGTCGGCGATCGTGTAGAGGTCCTCTCCCTCCGTCACGTACTTGCCTTCGAGCACCTTCTTCTCGGTGACGATTCCGGCGATGGGCGAAAAGAGGACCACGTGCGTCTGGGGCGATCCCTGGCGGATGACCTCTCCGATCTGTTGTTCGGTGACCCCCCAGAGAGTCAACTTCTTCCGCACCGCCTCGACAATCGCCTTGGCCGACTCGGCCGCCATGCTGCCGTCCTTCTGCTCGCGCCGGGAGCGTTCGGCCGTGAGCAGTTCCTCCTGGGCCACGAGCAGGTCCGGGCTGTAGATCTCCGCCAGCGGATCGCCCTTGCGGACCTTCTGGCCGACGGAGTTCACCAGCAGCTTGTCCAGGCGTCCCTTGATGCGGGAGGTGATGGACGCTCGCCGGGTCTCGTCGTAGTCCACCGCGCCCACGGTCCGCACTTCGCGGGTGAGCAGCCGGTACTCCACGGGACTGGTGCCGATGCGCCCCATCTCCACCTTCTGGGGCGTCAGTTGCACCTGGGCAAGCACCCCTTCGGGCAGCGTGCCGCGACTGCTCGTCTTGGCGCGCCGGGTCAGCGGCATGCCGCAGATCGGGCACTTCCCCACCTGGTCGCGGATGATGTTGGGGTGCATCCCGCAGTAGTACTCCACCTCGTCGACGTGCGCCCTGTCCGCCGCCCGGGTCGGTCGGGTCCAGCGATCGTAGTAGTTCATGATCGTGTCCCACTTGGCGGCGATCACGCCCACGATCACCATCAGCAGGATGAAGCGGAGCCGAACGCTGATGGTGTCGACCACCGTCCACGTCCTGTGCCTGGCAGAAGGCTTCGCCGCGGGCGACCGTGGATCCGAAGGCGACGGCTGACGGCTCTCGATAGGCATCGGTTGTGTCCTCACCAGAGTTCATCGCCCGAAAGGCTGAGTCGATGGCGGCGAAGCCGCCGCACCCGCCGGTCCCGTCGTCGGGGGCGCCAGGGCCTCCACGTCGACGCCCGCCAGGGCTTCCAGTTCGGCAAGCCGCTTCTCCCTGGCGATCCGGGCTTCGGCGATCACGCGGCGCACCTCCAGCAGCGTGCGCTGGCTGTCGATCAGTTCCGTGAAACCGATCGTCCCGCCGCTGTACGCCTTCTGCGAGTTGGCCAGAGCCTGCCTGGCTTTTGGCAGGATCACCTCGCTGAAGACCTCGACCTGCCGTTCATGGTTCCGCAGGACGTACAGCGTGGCGACAAAGCTGGCCACGCGTTCCCGGCGCGTCTGCCTGAGAATCGCCTCGGCGCCCCTGACCTTCGCTTCGGCCTCCTGGATCGACGCGCGAATCTTCACCAGGTTGGCCGGCAACATGAGCATCGCCCCGGCCATCTGCGAGACGCTTCCCGTGACCGACAACTGAGGCGCAACGTCAGGAATGTACGCCATGCGGGCCAGTTCCAGCGCATTGGTCCGGCCGGACACGTCGTGTGCCAGGGCCGCGAACTCAGGGCTGTTGTCCGCGGCGACTGCGATCAGGCGGGCGTCATCGGCAGCGATCGTCCGGGGCGACGGCAACGCGTCGGGGGGCAGGAGCGGATCGTCGCAGGACCGTCCCAGAAGCCCGTTGAACATGGCCCGGGCGGCCTGGAGTTCGCTTTGCAGACTCGCCAACTCATTGCGGGCCATCTCGTATTCGGTCTGGGCCTTGAGCATGTCCTGTTGGGGTCCGCCCGTGCGCACGCGCTGCTGGGCCGCGTCCACCAACATCTTGAGCAGGTCGACGTTCTCCCCCTGGATGCGGATGCGCTCGGCGAGCCATGCATAGTCCAGCCAGGCGGTCAGCACCCTCTGTTGCAGAGCGAACTTGGCAGCCTCAAATCGCTTGCCCTTGGCCCGCGCGTCCGCCAGGGCGGCCCGTGCGGCCTCCTGAACCTTGCCGGGCCATTGCAGAGACATGGCCGGATCGAACCCGACGCCCAGCGTCGTGCGGTCCCAGGCCTTCATCTTCTCCCCGGAGAAGAGATACGAGTAGCCCAGCGCGACGTTGGTGTTGGGGTACGCCCCGGCGACCTTCACGCCCGCCAGGGCAGCCTTCCAATCGAAGTATGCGGCCTCCAGGTTCCCATTTGCCAGGAACGCCCGCTGCAACACGTCGCGCCAGCCGGGCTGCTCGGCCAGCGGCGGCAACGTCCGCTTGTCGAAGGGTTCCTCAAACCCCTTGCCGGCCTCCGCCATGCGGGCGCTCTCCAGGTCGGTCGCTCGTGGTTCCAGCGAGCAGCCCGCCAGGACCGTGACGAGCGACGGAATCAGCCACGCGCCACCGCTCGCGATCCCGCGAGGCGTGCACTTCGGTTTGTGGGCTCTCATCGCTGGAACCTCTCCGCCGGGCAAGCCGCCCGGCGCGGCGGCGCTGCTGTGCGTACCCGAGAACATCATATGGAGTCTGTCTTGACGAGGCGAGGCGAATGGCAACAAGAGGACGAGCCTTCCGCCAACTTGTCTTCCTGACATGGCATGGCCATGTCATTCTGCAACCGGCAACCCCTGTCCAGCCAAAGGCGGCCCGTGCCCTTCCTCCCTCGCCCGCGGCCCTTTCCTCGTGCCATTCGATCTGCATTCGCGTAGCGTATGGTCCTTCCGTCCCCCCGCGTGCCCTCGACAGGAAGCACGAGAGAACCATGAAAGCAGAGATCATCAAGACTTTCCGCTTCGAAGCCGCCCACGCCTTGCCTAATGTGCCGCCGGAGCACAAGTGCTCCCGGCTGCACGGGCACAGCTACCGCGTGGACATTCACCTGGCCGGCGAGGTGGACCCCCGGCTCGGCTGGGTGATGGACTACGGCGACCTGAAGGCCCTGGTGGGGCCGATCCTCGACGAGTTGGACCACCGCGACCTGGGCAAGGTCCCCGGCCTGGACAATTCCACGAGCGAGAACCTGGGCAAGTACCTCTGGGACCGCATCAAGCCCAAGCTGGCCGGCCTGACGCGGATCGTGGTGTGGGAGTCGGAGAACAATCGGTGCGTGTACCGGGGGGAGTGAACGCCCGTGATCGGCGAGCCGATTCACTTGCGGGCGCAAGAGACTACCCGCGCTGCCCGCAGCACTTCTTGTGTTTCCTTCCGCTGCCGCAGGGACAGGGGTCATTGCGGCCGGGGGTGCGGTTGAGCATCTGGGGTTTCAGCGGTTCGACTGCGCCGACCGGCGGGCCGGCGCGGAAGGCGGGGGACAACTCCTCGAAGTCAGACGGGAGCCGGTCACTGAAGTGACCAGCCCTCGAATCGCCGGGAACGTCGTTCGCCCCCTTCAGCGGGGGCATCTCGTTTCGCTTGATGTACTCCGCCATGCGGCGCAGCTCGCCCAGCGCCTCGCGGAAGAACAGCTTGTACCCTTCGCAGAACCAGTTCACGCGGGCGGGGTCGATCCCGATGGGCATGTGGTGCTTCGGGCAGCCGCCGCGGCAGAACTCGAAATACTCGCAGGCGCGGCATTTGTCCGGCACGGCCGTCTTGAGCTCGGCGAATCGCTCGAGCATCGGGTCGGCGATCAACTCCGCCAGCGGCCGCTCGTTGATGTTGCCGATGCGCCAGGGCTTGTAGACGAAGTGGTCGCAGACGTAGAGATCGCCGCTGAACTCCAGCACGTGGGCGTTGGCGCAGCGGTCGGCATAGCAGCAGGTGCTGGCCGTGCCGAACACAAGCTGGTGGATCACGCTGTCGATGAGGCGTTCGCTGACGCGGCCGACGTCGCGCGTGGCCCACAACTCGAACACCTCCAGCAGGAACCGCCCCCACTGCTCGCCCGTGCACGAGAACGGGGCCGGGCGGTCGTGCTCGTCGCGTTCGAGGATGGGGATGAACTGGAGGTACCGCACGTCGCGGTTGGTGAAGTAGCGGTAGATGTCGCCGGCGTGCGGGGCGTTGACGCTGTTGAGCGTCACCAGGATGTTGAACTCGACGCTATGCCTGCGGAGCAACTCCATGCCGTGCATCGCGCGATGGAAACTTGGCTTGCCGGCCTTGTCGCGCCGGTAGTGGTCGTGCCATTGCGGGGGGCCGTCGATGCTCAGCCCGACGAGGAACTTGTGCTCGGCCAGGAACTCGCACCACGCCTCGTCCAGCAGCGTGCCGTTGGTCTGGAGAGCGTTGGCGACCTCCTGGCCGTCGCGTCCGAACTGCTTCTGCAACTCGATGGCAAGGCGGAAGAAGTCCAGCCCGGCGAGGGTGGGCTCTCCGCCCTGCCACCCGAAGTCGACGTGGACGGGCATCAATTCCATGTACTGCCGGGTGTACGTGCGGAGCGTGTCGTCGGACATCTGGAAGCCGCTGACGTCGGGGTACAACTCCCGAGGCTTCATCGTGTAGTAGCAGTAGGCGCAGTCGAGGTTGCACACGCCGCACACGGGCTTGGCCATGATGTTGAACGGGCGCGCGATCTGGGACATCAAGGAGACAATAGCAGGTTCGGGCCCACAGGAGCAAGCCGAAGAGAAGGCAAGGGGAAACGGTCCGCAGCGAGACATCCGGAAGATGGACGCCGCGAACCGAAAGCTCTGGTATCATGTCGCGGGAATGGAGCTGCGATGTTGGATCGGCAGGTTCGAGTGACGTTTGAGCCGCACGGGCGGGCCGTGCACGTGCTGGAAGGCACGACGGTGGTCGAGGCGGCCTCGCGCGCGGGCATGAC
>CAYWTX010000483.1:0-3022 GCA_964461295.1 uncultured Planctomycetaceae bacterium
GGAGAGTTGTGCCACCCGAGCCACAACTCTGGAGAGTTGTGCCACCCGAGCCACAACTCTGGAGAGTTGTGCCACCAGCGATCGGGAAGTCGACCTCGGCGCCTTCGCTGCGGCCGATCCAGTTTCGCTGCATGATCTTGATCGGCTCGGGCCAGTCCAGGAGCTCCAGGTCCTTCTCGAGCCGCTGGGCGTACGCCGTGATTCGCAGCATCCACTGCTTCATCGCGCGCCGGTACACGGGATGGTCGCCGCGATCGCTGCGGCCCTCGTTGGTCACTTCCTCGTTGGCCAGCACCGTGCCCAGCTTGGGGCACCAGTTGACGGGCGCCTCGTCCATGTACGCCAGGCGGTGGCCGTCGATGAGCGCCCGCTGCTCGCCGGCCGTCAGCTCGTCCCACTTGGTCATGCCGATGGGGTAGCCGAAGTACGGCGACAGCCCGTCGCTGGTGTTGGTGACGACGTTGCCGCCGGGATCGACGACGAACTCGCCGTTCTCCAGCTTGCGCAGGAGTTCGCCGATGGGCCGGGCCGCGTCGGCCTCGGGGTCGTACCAACTCTCGAAGAGCCGCAGGAAAATCCACTGCGTCCAGCGGTAGTACTCGACGTCGGTGGTGGCGACGCGGCGCGACCAGTCGTAGCTGAAGCCGAACATCTTGATCTGCCGCTCGATGTTCGCGATGTTCCTCGCCGTCGTCTCCCGGGGGTGCACGCCATTCTCGACGGCGTACTGCTCGGCCGGCAGGCCGAAGGCGTCGTAGCCCATCGGGTGCAGCACATTGCAGCCCTTCATCCGCTTGTAGCGGGCGACGATGTCCGTCGCGGTGTAGCCTTCGGGATGCCCCACGTGCAGCCCCTGGCCCGAGGGGTAGGGGAACATGTCCAGCACGTAGAACTTCGGCCGCGGCACGAACCCGGTCTCGCCGGGGTTCGGCTGCACGAACGTGCCGTGTTCTTCCCAGTACCGCTGCCACTTCTTCTCAATCGCGGTGAAATCGTATCCGGGCATAGTCATCAACCTTTCGCAACGAGTTGCCTCTGGTATGCCGCCGACTCTCGCACTTGCGGCGTCGGGCCTCAAGGCAAAAGAAAAGAACGCCCCGCGATCCGCACGGGATCGCGGGGCGTGTTCTTGCGGCTGTCAACCCACGATCCGTCAGTTCGCGCGCAGACCCGAGCCGGGTAGTAGCAGCGGCCGCGGATTGACTTGTTGACGGACCATGGTGCTATCGCTTTCGGCTTCTGATTATCGGCATCGGCGCCGCGATGTCAAGGGCCGCGGCTCGCCGGCGATCGCCCCGGCGCCGTGCCATCCGACATTATAGCGGCGATTCTAGTTCCGCAGCAGCAGGACGCAGGAATCGTGCGCGGACAGCTCCACCGCGAAGGGTTCGGCCGGCCATTCGAACTTCTCGCCGGTCCAGATGTTCTCGGCCGAGCGGATGGCGTCGCCGATGCGCCGCATGTCACGGTGCGACAGGGCGATCATGGCTCGGCCGTCGTCCCAGTTGAACAGGCCCAGCATCCAGCCGCCGTCGTGGGGGCGCAGCCAACGGGCCGGCACGTTGCGTTCCTCGACGTCCAGCGGGGCGCCCGGCGTACCCGGGCGCGAGTGCTTCAGCGCCGTGGCCAGCAGTTGGCGTCCGCGGGCGTTGAGCTTGGCCGGGTGGTCGCCCAGCGTCAGCGCGCCGCCGTAGACGACGTGGAAGCCGGCGTACGTCCGCGCCTCGGCGTAGTCGAACACATCCCCCGTGCTCAGCACCGCGCGCTGGTAGGGCTTCCTCTCGCGCGGCTGGCACTCGATCTCCTCGCGGGCGCTGAGCAGTTTGCCCTCGGCCGTGTCGCGCCCGCGGACGACCAGGAAGTCCGGGTCGTTGATCCACACGCGGCCGTTGAGCCAGAAGTGCGCCGCCGCGTTGCGGGCGATGACCTGCGCCGTGGAGAACCGCAGCGTGATGTCGTCGCCGATGCGGGAGGCGTCGGGCAGTCCGGCGGCGGGCAGCGTCTCGGTGCCGCACGCCAGCCAGTACGAGTCGCAACCGATGGCGGCGCGGATGACGTGCATCGCCCGACGCATTCCCTCCACCGGCGTCACGTGGGGGTCGAACAGCTCTGGGCGGCGGAAGTTCGTGTTGGGCATCTGGAGGAAATCGGTCTTGAAGTAGCGGAAGCCCATCTGCCTCAGCCAGGCCAGTTCGCGGGCGATCTTCTCCAGCACCAGCGGGTGCGTGTAGTCCAGGGCGTGGTCGCGGGCGGCCGGAGTCAGCGGTACCTTGTAGTGGCCGCGGGCGGGGCCCCACAGCACCGTTTCGGCATGGTTGGCGACCCACTCGCTGGAGGCCGAGACGCGAAACGGGGCATACCAGATGCCGGGCACGAAGCCGGCATCGCCGATGGTCCGGGCCGTGCCGGCCAGGTCGGGGAAGATCTCCGCGTAGGGGTGAAGGAAGTCGCCGCGCGGCGCCCAGCCGTCGTCGATGCACACGACCTCGACGCGGTCGCGCAGCACCGGGTCGGTCCGCAGGCACTCCAGCACCTCCTCCAGCCGCTTGTGGGAGATGTTGCTGGTGTACCAGTCCCAGGTGTTCCACACCACCGGCGGACCCTTGCGCCCGCGCGGCTGGCAGCCGACGCGGTTGACCCGCCCGTACCACTCCAGGCTCTCCAGCAGCGGGCGGTCCCAGACAACGGCGAGCGATTCGCCGCGGAGCCTGCGCCCGCCGGAGTAGCCGGTCTCGATGGGCAGCAGCACACGCAGCACGCCATCGCGCACGCTGAACTCCAGGGCGTTGTGCGAGGGCAGCACGGCGCCCAGCAGCAGCGCGTCGGCGCCGGGCGCGAACAGGGCCAGCAGGTTGTCGGCGTCCCAGTCGCCGTGGGCCGGGCCGTCCGGCAGCGGGCGGCCCTCGAGGTCCCGCAGGCCCACCGGCAGCCAGATGTCGCGCCGGTTGGCGAACGTGCGCGTGAAGCCGAACTGCCGCACGTCGGCTTGCAGAAGGACGACCGCGTCGATCTGGGCCAGCCG
>CAYWTX010000484.1:0-9940 GCA_964461295.1 uncultured Planctomycetaceae bacterium
GCCTACAGACTCACCGCCCCCAGCACCCTCGCCGCCGCCGCGCCGGTTGCCGTCGGACAGTGCGCGGGCCATTCGTCCAGCCGCGCCGCCGCCAACACGGCCGCGCACACGGCCGTGTACCCGCGCAGGTCATACCCGTACCGCTGGATCGTGTACGTGCTGCACGGGCTGAGCAGCGTGCGGATTCGCCCCGCCAGGTGGATGTTCCGCGCCCCGCCGCCGCACAGGATCACCTCGTGCGGGCGCTCCGTCAATCGCAGCACGTCCCGCGCGACCGTCCGCGCCGTCAGTTCCGTCACCGTCGTCACCAGGTCCTTCGCCTGAACGTGGTGCTTGCCGGCCATCAACTCCACCCGCTCCAACGCGCCGCCCAGCCAGTCGCCCGCGCAGCTCAGCTTCGGCGCCGCCCGGTGCAGGTACTCGCCGGCCTCCAATTCGTTGAGCATCTCGCCATGCACGGTTCCTCGCGCCGCCGCCGCTCCGTCGCCGTCAAACGACGTTTCGTACAGGCGCGCCATCAGCCCGTCACTCAATGCCGTGCCCGGGCCCACGTCGTAGGCCACCACGTCGCCCGCGGGCGCGCCCGAACCAACGAACGAAATCGACGCCACCGCCCCCAGCCGCACCACCACGCGGCTGAGCCTGGCGTCGTGCAGCAGCAACCAGTCCGGCCAGGCCGTCACCGGCCCGCCGACTCCCCCGCCCGCAAGGTCGCTGGCCGCGAAGCCGGACGCCACCGGCACGCCCAGGCGCCCCGCCACCTGCGCCGCGCCCGCCAGTTCCAGCATCGCCGGCGGCGATTCCGTCCCCGGCTGCACATATGCAGCCCGCACCCCCAGCACGCCCGCCCCGGCCAGGTCGCGCCGGCCCGTCTGGTTCCGCTTCATCAGGGCCGCGCCCGCCTCGGACAGGAACGTCCCAACGTCCCGATCGAGCGAAGCGAAGTCCCTGGCCGGTTGGGCCCAGCCGGTCATCGCGCTGGTCAGCCGCCGGCGGAGATCCCTAGGCATCGGCACGTGCAGCACGGCCTCCTGCCGCACCGTCATGTCGTCGCCCTGTCCGCCAGTGCAGAGAATCGCCGCCTCGGCGCCGTCGGCGGCCGGGCCGCAACTCAACCCCAGAACTCTCCGTTCGCACTTGCCCACCGCCACAGAATACGTCTCCGCGCCGTGTCAGGCCAGAGGTCCATGGAGGTTTGCGGGCGGGAGTCCGCAGTCCGAACGGCCGGCGGCTTGCCGCTTCGCGCCGGTCGCGCGAACCGCAACCGCCTATTTCCCCACCAGCAACATCAGCGCGGTCACGGCCACGGCGAGAACCACGACGACCCCGACGACGATGATGCGGATGGCCAGTTTCGGCCTGGAAGCGTCTGGCCTGCCCGGCCCAACGTGCGCGTGCACCGAGGGGTGCGGGGGATGGTAACGGGCGACCGGCATGGCGGCCATCAACCGGGCCTGCTCCCGCTCGCGCTGCAGGCGGAGATGCCTGTCTCGCTCCGTCTCGCCGGAAGGCGCTTCCTGCACGGCCGACAGAACCACCGTATCGCACAGCGCGTCGAGCCCGGTTCCGGAAAGCAGGACCTCGTCCTCGCTGAGCGGCGGAGCCGGCTCAGGCGGGGGCGGCGGGGACGCGGGCACGTAATCCTGGTTCTGCTCCTCCTCGGAGGCCGCCAGCGTTACCAGCCCGGTGCCCAGGTTCGTGTCCGCGCCCCCGCTCAGCGGCTCCAGGTTGAGCGCCCCGAGGGGTTCCTCAGCCGCAACGGCGATCGATTCGTCTTCGTTGAGCCATGCCGGCGCATCGAGGGCCGGGGGCGAGCCGCCCGCCGTCACCGTCGTTGAGTCGGCCATCAGCGCCGCACAGTCCTTCGGCGCCGGGATGGTGACATACCCCTTGCAGTGCGGACAACGGCCTCGTCTGCCCGCCCATCGCTCATCCACCCTCACAGGCTGGCCGCATTGTCCGCAAACAAAACGCACCACACATATCCCGTAAGACACATCCCCCGTACCGCTCCACGTCCGGCCGTCACGGCCTCCACAATTCTAGCCCACGGCCGAGGCATCCTCCGGCCGGTACAACAAGGCCGTCCGACCCAGCGTGCCGACGCACAAGGCGCCTGCCGCTCGGGCAAGTTCCTCGGCCAGTACCTTCCGTTCGGCCGGCGCCCCCGCGGGCAGCCGGACCTTCACGAGTTCCTGCCGGGCCAGCAGTTCGGCGGTCGCGACCGATACCGCCTCTGTCAGCCCGGCCTTGCCCACCGTCAGAAGCACAGGGAGCTTCTGACCGATTGCCCGCAGGCCTCGCCTATCTTTGCCCGTCAGTCCCATTGGGTTTAGTGCCGGCCTGTATCGCTTCCGTTCCCATACGGGCCGCTGCGCCCCGCGAGGCCCGCAATCGGCATCACTCGCCGTTGGACCTCGCGCACCGTCAGCGGTTTGCCGTTCAAGTGCAGCACGGCCCCGCGCTCGTGCTGACTGTCAACTAGTATAGCACGTTCCGACAGGACGGCCCAACCCGGCTCGCAGGGCTGGTGGCCCAGCACAAACAGGTCGGCGTCGTTGGCCTTTGCCAGGCGATCGACCTGCTCGGCGTTCTGGTCGCGCCCCCACAACCATTCGTACACCCGCCCGCCGCGGAGCAGGTCGGCCTCGGCGAATGGCTCGGCGGGAACCTGCTCGCCGGCGAACTGCCCCCGCGAGGGATGCGGCAGCGAGTGCACCGCCAGCACCCGACCGGGACAACGCACCGCCATCGGCTGCGACAGCAGGAACTTCACCGCGGCGGCCAGCACTTCCGCCCCGGCCCCGCCGCAGGCGTGCGACACGCCGCGGGCGAAGGCCTCGCACACGCCCTGCCCGTTCTTGGTGATCTCCTTGCCCGTCGCCTGCGCGATGTCGTGGTTGCCCATCAGGAAGTACACCTGCGCCGGGTGCTCCAGCTTCAGCCGTGCCGCACGCAGCAGGCACTCGATGCTGCGGTCCTGGCCTGTGCGCTCATCCGGCGGGCCGTGGATCAACTCCTGCAGGATCAGACGCCTCCCCACCTGCTTGCCCAAGTCGGCGTACGCGATGATCCGATTGAGGTTGTTCCGATTGCCGTGAATGTCCCCCGCGATCACCACCTCGCACGCCGGCAACCGCACGACGCTTCCATCGCGAAGCGTGTCGGCGGTGTTCCGCTGGGCCGCACGAAGAAAAATGTCCGCCAGCGGTGAACTCATTTGTCGCCACCCGAGTCGTTGCCGTTCGGCCCGCCGAACTGGTAGGCCACCAGGGACAGCCGCGAGAACACGCCGCTCATGTTGCTCGGGCGGTGCGCCGGCGAAAGCTGAATGCATTCCGTCACCAGCTTGGACAGCGACGCCGGCACGTCTTCGTTGATCTGGTCCACCGGCGTGACCCGCTGGCCGTCCCGGACCGTCAGCGACCCCTCCCGCGGCAGGACGGTGGGGACCGGCCGCCCCGTCAGCGTCCAGTACAGGGCGGCGCCGAAATTGTACACGTCGGTCCGGGCGTCGACGGGACCGCGGTGCACCTGTTCCGGGGCGATGAAATCGGGCGTGCCCTGGATGCGGGCCTTGACCGTGCCCGCCAGGCAGCTCTGCCCCAGGTCGATCAGTTTCACCGTGCCGTCGGCGGCCACGATGATGTTGTTGGGCTTGATGTCGCAGTGGATCACGCCGCGGTTGTGCATGTGGCTCAGGGCGCCGGCCACCTGCGCGTAGACCTCCACCGCCTCCAGGACCGTCTGGGGACGGTTCGCCTGGACTGTCTGGCCCTCGCACAGTTCCATCAGCAGGTGAATCTCCTTGAGAGCCAGCCACCGCCTGATCCGCCGGATCTCGTGGATCTTGCGGATGTTCGGGTGGTTCAGTCGAGCCGCCATGTCGTATTCATTGGCCGCCTGCTCAAGGAATCGACTGTCCGACGCCTGGCGACGGACGGTCCGCTTCAGAGCGTAAACCTTGTCCGAGTCCCGCTCCCGAACCTGCCAGATGGCGCTCCGAGCTCCGCTCCCCAGATACTGAAGGACCACGTATCCGGGCAGTTCCAGTGTCTGTGTGCTTCCCATCATGCCAAAGCGCTGCATCTACCCTAGAACAAGAGAATAGGTAACGGCAGCATGATACTACTCCAGTGCGGGCCGGAATGGAATAGGTCGCCCCCGGAAAAACCGGAAACCCCACCCCAGATGCCAGGCAGCCGCCCTGGGGGCCTCGCCTCTCGCCCCGGCGGCCCCTGGCGCCTGGCCTCAGACCGTCCCCTTCCCCTCCCTCTGACGCCGGATCGACTCAAGCGGGTGCAGATTCGCTCCGTCCCCCCAAGCACGCCTCGCCCCCAAAGCCCCGGCCTCCCATGGCCGGGGCATCTCCCACCGCCCATTCCCGATCCCCGCAACCTCGGCCAGTCCCATAGTCCCTCTCATCTCCGCCCGCCCGCGAGCCCGCGTTCATTCGGGTACCCGCCTGCCCCTACCACGCCAGCCTCACCCACTTCGCGCTCCGCGCAGGCAAGTCCACCGCGATCGTCCCGTCCACGCTCACCGGCCGGTCCTCCACCACCTCCAGCCCGGCCGTATACCGCCGGTCCGCCGCCGAGAGGAAGCACGTGCTCGCCTCGCCGTCGTTGATCAGGAAGTAGTGGTCGGCGCCCGGCGCCGTCAGCCGGAACGCCAGCGGCGCCGTCGCTCGCCACTTCGGCGGCTCGGCCGCCGTCGCCACCTCGGCGATCAGCCCCTCCACGTCCGCCCGCCCCGGCTTGAAGCACATCCGCGCCGCGTCAAACGCCACCAGCACCGCCGTGCCCCGCCCCAGCCGCCGCTCGCCCACGGCCGCGCGGCCGTCGTCGAACGTCGCCAGCACGCGAGCATCGGTCGTCTTCAGGTCGCCGTAGAACCCCTCCACGGCCGCGCCGTTCACCGTGTGCGGCTCCGTTCGCGCATCGTGGATCGTGTCGATCCACGCCCCGAACAGCCGCTCCAGCCGCCGCCCGCGCCCCGTCGGCCGAACCTTGCCCCACACGTCCATGAAGCCGAACTGCACGTCCGCGACCAACCTTCCGCCGCGCCGAACGTACTGCTCCAGCACGTCGATCAGGTCCTCGCCGACCGCCCGCAGGTGCGGCGCGTACAGTACCGGGTACCGCATCGCCAGGTCCGGCCGCTCGACCAGTTCCTCCGCCGTGACGTACTCAAACGCCACGTGGCGATTGAGCAAGGCCCGCGAGATGCCGATCCGCGCTCGGGCCTGCTGGTGCACCGTGCCCGAGCTGAACTGCCCCATCCCGCCGTTCAGGTCGTACCGCTCCGGCTCGACCGTGTAGATCGCGTTGGTGTCCCAACTTTCCAGCACGCCCACTCGCACGTCCTGCTCGGCCTGCCACAACTCGTCGATCCACCGCGCCTGGGCGCGGTTCACCCGCCCGGCCTCCTCCGCCCACGGCGTCAACTCGCCCGACAGGCTTGTCATGCCGTAGTCGCCCGCCTCCCACCCGCCGGGGCGGTGATTCCACGTCCAGAACGAGATGTTCACGTTCCCCGCCGCCAGGTAGCTCAGCATGAACCGCCGCATCTGCCCGCCCGACATCGCGTTGCCGTACCCGCCGGAGTACTGCACGGCCCCGCCGGTGGTCTCGAAGGCGCTGGTCCAGCCGCCTTTGAACCAGTCGCGCGTGAGCTTGGCCATCACGTACACCGGGCGGTCCACTTCGCCCTCGACCAACTCGAAGTGCCACGACAGGTGGATCGAGCTGAAGTGCATGTCGCTCATACGCCCCCAGCGGCCCAGATCCCACCGCAGCATCGCCTGGTTCACCAGCACCTGGTGCGCCCCGGCCGCCATCGGGTGCACCCCGTCGTGCCCGCGGATGATCTCGACGGCCGTGCGAACGCGGTCGATGGCTCGGTCGGTCAGGTAGCGCAGCAGGTCGCGCGCTGCCCCGTAGACAACCTTCGCCCGGTGCACGCCGCTGATCTGCGGGTTGACGTTCCATCCCTCCAGAACCCGCCACGCTTCCTCGAACGACGCCGCGATCGGCCGCCCGGCCGCGGGATAAATGTTCCACGCGGCGTCGAGCGCCTCCACCGTCCCGTATTGCTGCCGCAACCACTGGGCGAACCGCTGCCGATCGTGGTCGTCCATGAGCTGCGCCGGCGGGGGCGCCGGCTCGCCCGGCCCCAGCCACAGCATCAGGGCCGGGTGCTCGCGGTAGCGGTCCACGATGGGCCCGGCGTGCGCCTCGATGGCCGCCGCCACGCCGGGCTCGTCCCCCCAGCTCCGGTTGAACCGCTCCTCCGTCAGGCCGTGCTCGGCCAGCAGGCCCTCGCTGGGGTGCCCCACGCCCCCGCAGAAGACCACGCCGATGCCAACGTCGGCCGCCGCGTCCATCCAGCGGTCGCAGGTGGCGAAGTCGAACTTCCCCGGCGCCGTCTCGATGGGGCTGGCGTTGTGGAATCGCACGGCGTTGAAACCCAGGTCCTTCATGCGGCGAAGCTCGACGCGCAGGGCCGCGAAGTCCACGTCGCCCGGCTTCCAGTACACGCAACTATTGAACCACGCCCGCCGCTGCCGCAACGCCTGCTGCATGGGCGAATCGTTCATCGCACGGAACGCCGCCGCGCCAGCCTGGATGTCTTGTGCCGAAAAACCGTTGTCGCTCATGGCGCGGAACATATCGCGGCGCGGGCGGCATGTCGAGCGCCGACCCTGACGCGGGTGCATGATGTGTGGGAACAGATCCTCCGGCAGCCGCCCTGGAGCGGCTGACTCGTCCGCGGCGGCACCCCCAACGGGGCAGGCGTGAGACGCTTCTTGACGGCGCGGAACGGAGAAACGCCTCACTTCGCCTCGCCCAGGCACAGGACGCTGCCGTTGGTCAGCGAGACCAGCAGCCTTCCGCCGGCCAGGGCGATGCCGTCGGCCACCGGCGGAGCGGGCAGGTCGATCCGGGCCATGAGCGAACCGTCGGTCCGCGCCAGGAGCCAGACCACCCCGCGCGCGGCCCCGCCGTCCGTGCCGCCGCCCGGCTCCGTGCCGCCCGCAATCACCGCGTCCTGGCAGGCGATCAGGCAGTACGGCGACGGGCCACGCTGCGCCGGTGCAACCGGGGCCGCCCCGGCGACCGGCGCAGCCGGTGCGGGCGGGAACCGCCACGCGGGCGCCGGCTTGCCCTTGGGCCCAGGCTTCCCCGGGACCGGCGCCGCTGGAGCGGGCAGGCCGGGCGCCGCCGCCCTTACGCACGCCACAACCTTGCCGTCGCACGTGAACGTCTCCGCCCCGGCCGACACCGACAGGCCCGGGCTGGCCGTGCGGTTGCGGTCGCCGTAGGACTTCCACGACTTGTCCAGCAGTTTCACCTTGGTCACCTTCCCGCCGGCCCCGCCGGCCAGCAGGTCCAGGTGCCCGCCCATGCCCGACGCCGCGGCCGAGATGCACGCCCCGCTCGCCGCGTCGAACTCGCACAACGCCAACCCGCCGTCGCTGTCACAGCTTCGCCCGGCCAGCACCCACACCTTGCCGTCCGCCGCCAGCACCGATCCCGTCGCCGGCCAGACCGATTCCACCTGCCCGAACGCCACCACGCGGCGCACCAGCGGCTCGGCCCGGCTGCGCCACGCCAACCTGCCGTCGCCCGCGTCGAAGGCGTACACCCAGCCGTCGTGGCTGCCCGCAATGCACAGCCCGCGATGCAGCGTCGGTGGCGAGTCGATCCGCCCCGGCACGTCGGCGCGCCACCGCACCTTGCCGTCCGCGGCCGAGAGAGCCACGATCTGCCCCTGCTCGCCGCGGGCGATGACGACCAGCCCGGCGGCGGCCACCGGCGGCGTGATGGCCTCGCCAAAGGCGTCTCGCCATTCCTCGACGAGCCAGTGCTTTCCCGCATCGCCCAGCGGCGCGGTCCAGAGCACCTTCGCGCCTCGCGGCGCATTGCCCGAAGCCGCCCCGCCGCGGGCTGCGTCATGGCGGTACATGGGCCAGTCGCCATTGGCATCCGCCGCCTTTGCCGCCGACGCGTCCACGGGCGCCCGACCTTTCTCCGTCGGACGATCCGCCTTCATGTCGTTGGCGTCGGCCGCCTTGCCGCACGGGCCGAACGCCAGGAACCCCGGCACCTGATTGGGGGCGCACCTGCAGCGGTTCTGCGCCGTGTAGAACATCCCGTTAGCCGGCGTGGCCCCCTCGCCGCACGCGCCCCGCGCGGCCTTGTAGTCATACTGCTTCGGCTGGCCCGTCGAGGCCGACAGGTCGAAGTACTTGCACCCGCGGCTCTCCATCAGGATGCGGCTGTCGACGATCGTCACCGGCGTGCACGGCGCGCTGGCCCGCGCCGAGCGGATGCCGGCCGGCAGGTCGCCCTTCACCTGCCCGGTCTTGCCGTCGCGCACCGTCTTGCCCAGCCACACCTGATCGCCGGCCAGAACCGCGCCGGCGTATTCCTTCGACTCCCAAAGCTCCCTGCCGTCCACGGCCGAGAGAACCACCGTGCGCACGTCCTGAGGCAGAGCGACGACGACGACGGCCGCGTCGGCGCACAGCAGATCCATGTCGCCGTTGATGCCCTTGCCCTTGGGCGCGGGTCTTAGCGGCGGGGCCTGTCCCGCGCGTGCGCCGCTCGAACCCGAGAGATCCTCCAGCGCCGCGGGCTTCGGCGCCGCACGCGTTGCGGGCGCGGGCTCGACCTTCCCGTCCGGGACCTGCGCCGCTGAAGCGGGCGGGCCGCCTCCGCTTTGGCCCCCCAACTCCTTCTCGCTCACGCGCCACAACTCCTTGCCGCTGCCCAAATCCGCCGCCACGATCACCGCCTCCTGGGCCACCGTCCCAGCCGGAAACGACAGAATCGCCCGCCCGCCCGCCAGCAGCATGTACCGCGCCGGCTGCGGCAGCGACCATTTCTCCTTGCCCGTCTCGACCTCGAAAGCGTGCACGGCCCCGCCATTGCCGTCCGGGTTCCACTCGCCCCACAGCCCACCCACCCGAACGCCGCTCCAACACGTCGCCGCCAGCACCCCATCCGCCAGGCAAACCTTCATCGGCCGATGCTTCGTCGCGTACGTCCGCAACAGGCGACCCGTCGCGCCGTCGAACGCCGTCAGCTTCCCCCTGCTCGTCACGTACACCGCCCGCTCGTCGGCCGCCAGAGGGGCCAGGTTGTGCGCGTTCAGCGCCCTGCCGTCGTTCAGCGATTCGCAGTTCACCCGCCATAGCGGCAGGCCGTTGTACGCGTCGCGCACCTCCAGGTACTCCTGGCAGGCCGCGCGGCGCTCGAGATTCTCCCACTGCGTGGAGCTGAACACGTAGCACCGCCCGCCGGCGACCACCCATCCCCGCACCGCCGCCCACAGCGTGAAATTCATCGGCATGCCCGCCTGCCATCGCACGCCGACCGGGAAGCCCACCACGCGGTCGCGCGAGTGGCGGTTGCCGTCGGGCCCGCGCGTCGGGTGCGTCCAGTCGTCCATCCCCGCCGGGCGCGGCTTCACCGTCGCCTTCCACGCGCCGCTTTCCAGCTTGCACACTGCCCCGCCCGGCGCCGTCACGCGGAGGACTTCCTCCGCCGTCAGCCCCGCGGCCGACAACGCCGCCCAATCCTCGATCACCACCACGTTGGCCAGGTCCACCGCGTACGGCAACGGCGCGACGGGCAGCTTCTCGACGGCCGCCCGACCGCCCAGGCCGCGGGCCGTGACGGCCTCGCGCGCCCGCGCCGCCGACGCGTCATCCAGCGCCAGCCCATGCACGAGCAACTCGCCGCCGGCGGCGAGGTCGGCCGTGAGCGCCGCCGACGCCGCCCGCCCGCAGCCCAGGTGCAGGCACAACCCGCGCCGCACCTTGGCGACCGCGAGAATGTCCGCCGCGGCCGACGTCTCCGCCGCCAGCGCGCCCTGCGCCGCCACATACACCACGCCGCTTGCGATCAGGCACATGATTCGACCGTTCATGACG
>CAYWTX010000485.1:0-8992 GCA_964461295.1 uncultured Planctomycetaceae bacterium
GAGCAGCAGGCCCAGGTCGTTGGGCAGCCCGCGACGCACGTTGGGGTCCATCGGCCGAAGCATCTTCGCCAACTGCTGGCGCCGGACGTTGGGGTGGAACATGAGCTGATAGCCGTTGCCGAGGAACTGTTGGCCCTCGGCGCTTTCGGGCGAGAGCATCACCTCGCGCGGCTGGTTGGCGTCGGTAACGCGCAGCCGCACATCGGAAAGGATCCTCGCGCCGGGCAGGAAGCCGGCGGCCCGCAACTGCCAGCCGGGGCCGGAGGCCAGCGGCACGTCCAGGTCGCGGGGCGAATGGCCGTCGCCAAGGTCCACCGGCGCCTGGCGGACGCCGTTGGCGTCCTGGAGGTAGACGGCGAACGTGTCGTTCAGATAGACGTGCCGCACCTCCGACCATCGGCCGTCGGACGTGCGTACGGTGATGCTGTCGGCCCTGGTGACGGCGGCCAAGGCGTACCACATCGACCCGGCGACCAGGACGAGCAGGCCCGCGTGGCAGATCCAGGCGCCCAGCGATGCCCACCGGCGCGGCACGCGGAACAAGCAGGCCGCGGCGATGTTCACGCACACGGCCAGCGACAGCGTGAGCAGCACGGCCCGGACCGGCCAGAGGTCGTAGACGGCGGTGGAGTCGCGGCCGAGGCCGTCCGGCAGCCACGCGTAGGCGGTGGAAGCGACGGCCAGGAACAGGGCGAGGAACAGCAGCAGGCTTACGCCCAGCCACGTGCCGCCCAGGACCCGTCCCGTCTTGGCGAGAGCGGAAGGTTGTCCGGTCGGTTCAGAAGCCAAGCCAATCTCCGTGGAAGCTGCCGAAGGATAGCACGGACGCACGGACGAGCACAGACGAACACGGGCCCACATCGGCTTCGGTGGTGGCGTGATGCTCGCGCGAGGCCCGTGTCAGAGTTTGCGGAAGAACTGGCGATCGCGGGTTCCCGCGTTGACCATCTTCCTTCGCCCCTTCGGGGCTCTGCGTCCAATTCTTTGTCTACCTATGGCTTACGCCGCCGGCTGAATCCTGACCGCCCCCTCGGGGCCAGGACGGGCGAGGTCGCTTCGCCAGTTCTTTCACAAACTCTCCGTCGGCGTCGGTCCGCGTTGGTCCACATGAACGACAGGCCCCGGCACGTCGGTGCCGGGGCCCGCGCTCACCGCGAGTACCACGTCGTCGTGCTCAGCCGCCGGACGCTTCGCCTGTGCCCGCTTCGGCCCTGCCTGTCAGGAAGCGGTCGGGCGGGACGATCCAGATCTCGACGCGCCGGTTGGCACGGTTGCCTTTGCGCCCGGCCGCGTTGGCCGCCACGGGGTGCCACTCGCTGAAGCCCATGGCGGCGATCCGCGGCTGGGACAGCCCGGCCTTGGCCACCACCTGCTCAACCGCGATGGCACGGTGCACCGACAGATACCAGTTGTCCGGGTGCTTCCTCTTCGTGTCTGGCTTCTCGATGGGGATGTCGTCCGTGTGCCCGGCCACGTAGATGTTGAACTTCGCGCCGTCGGGCCCGTTGATGACCGCGACGAACTTGGCCAGGGCGTCCTTGGCCCCCGCCTGCACGGTGTCGCTGCCGGGCTCGAACGTCAGGTCAGCCTTCAGCTTCACCATGCCGTATTGCGGCAGGTATTCGACCAGGTCGGGATGCGCGGCCGCGAATTCCTTCAGCGCCTTGTCGAGGTTGGGAGGCAGGACCGCGATGGGGCCGATCGGGCCGGGGACCGCGCGCCCGGCAGCTTTTTCGTACAGTTCCTTCAGCTTGTCGAAGTCGGCCTTGAGGTCGTCGCGGCCTCTCATCAGCAGGGAGAGTTGCTGGTCCTTTGCGGCCAGTTGGGCGTCGCGATCGGCGACGTCCTGGGTCAGCTTCTGCACTTCGGTGCGGCAGTCCTTGAGGGCGGACTGGCACTTGCCGAGCTGTTCGTTGGCCCTTCGCGCGGCCGCCACGGCCTTCTCGTACTCTTCCTTGGACACGCAGCCCCCGAGCATCAGGCCACAAACCCCCAGCGTCAGCAAACCAGCCACCATGCGCTTCATCGGAACCGTCCCTTTCAAGCGATTAGACCCGTCCCAGTTCGGGAAGACATTCGGCCAGAAACCCGTTACCGTCCCAAGGCAACCGATCCCACAGGGACCGGCTCGGTCGCTCCCGCGAACGGAGGCGTCCATTCACGCGCTCACATGCCCATCTGCCGCAAGGCGCGCTGTCGGGCCGTCGATGCCTTGCCCGCCAGCCAGCCCAGAAGGCCGCCCAGCGCCACGACGACCACGGCCACGGTCAGCACGATCGCCAGATTGCTCTTGATCTCGGCCAGGTAGGGCAGCGGCAGCGGGCTTGTATAGCCCAGGGTCGCCAGTCCAATCAGTGCCGCGACGACCGCCGCGCCGATAACCAGGCCGCCAAACAGACCGGCGCCGGGGTCGGTCGTCTCCACGAAGGTCGGGCCCACCATCGGCGATTCGGACGATTCGCGCCCCGCCGCCGCCGTCGGCGTCGGCATCTCGCTTCTCATGCTCGCCGACGAAACCGATGCCGACGAGCCCGACGCGCCCGCGGGGGCCGCCTCCAGGTCGATATGGTCCAGCACCTCGGCGCCCAGGCTCGTGTCATCGCTCTCGCGGGTCAGGTCCAGAAGGCCCGAACCGCTGCCAACGCCTTCCAGAGCCACCTGGTCTTCCATCGACGGCGCGATCTGGGTCTTGGCCATCGGGTCGGCCGCCTCGATCTCCAGGTCCTCGTCGTCGAAGATGCTGATTCCCTCGGCCGTGATGACGGTGTCTTCCTTGGAGGCCGGCGCGACGGGCTCGGCCTCGGCCAGACTGACCGAGTCGCCCCCGGTGGGCGACAGGTCGATGATCTCCGGCTGGCCCTGTGGGCCGGCCGCGGAAACCAGGCCTTCTATATCGTCGACGCGGAACATCCGGCGAGCGCCGTCCTGGAAGACGCGGAGTTTGTCGTCGCGAATCAGGTTGGCCAACTCGCTGACGGCGATGCCCAGTCGCTGCGACGCCTCCTGCTCGCTATAGTACATCTTCTTGGCCATGCGCACTGCTCCTGGCGACCTGTCGGCCGCTCACTTCTTCTCGTCCGCCACTCGCTTGTGTTCCTGGACGAGCTTGCGGATGTCCTTGACGGGCGGCTCGGTATTGTACTCGTCCAGTTGCACGTCGAACGTATAGTTTCGCGACGCCATCAGGCGCAGCTTGTGACTGCCGGAAAGGTACTGGTACACCGATACTGTACCGTTCTTCAGGTCGATGAGATAGAGCCCGTGGGTTTCCGGCGTGATCTTTCCGGCCACGGCGATGATCTGCCCGCTCTGGCCGACGGAGGCCTCGGCCGCGGGTTCGGCGCCCTCACCCCAGGCCGCCTCGATGCCCAGGCCCGCCGCCACGACGGCCAGCAGGCCCGCCGCCAGCCATTGCAGCACCCGCCACGGGTATCGTGATCCTCGGTGCTCAGCCATCGCAGCGCAAAGCTCCCGCCATTCCACCGGCCCCACACAGGCCAGCGTGCGACTATATGAAAGCGCTCCGGCGGCTGCAAGGGATTTTTTGACGGCACCGCGACGCGGCGGGCGGGCCGATTCTTCGGCGCGTCAACTCGCCGGACAGCCCAGCCACGCTCCGGCGAGAACCCCGCTCACTTCCCGTCTCGTTCTGCCGATGCGGCATCGGTTGGACCTCGCGCCGAATCGACGAAGGGACCTCAAGGCGGGCTCGGACACCCCCAACGGCGGAAGCGTTCGCGGATGCCGTTGAACCGGCCGGAAGACGTGGCTCCGGCAGTTGGCACGATCCGGGGGGCCGCCACGCACACTAGGGCGAGGCGGCACTTCGCGGCCGCGTGTGACGTTGTCGTGCCGTTCGGTGCCTCACAGCACCCAGGGCGTTCGCATGGGCGGGTTGACCAGGGCGGCGGCGGTCTCGTCGCCGATGATTCTCTCCGTGGCCGGATCGTAGCGGATCCTGCGGCCCGTGCGGATGGCGATGTTGCCCAGGTGCAGCAGCGTGGCGTTGCGGTGGGACGATTCGGCGTCGCCGCCGGCGGGCTGGCGGGTGCGCACGGCCGAGTCGAAGTCCAGCGGCGTTGGGGGTTCGTTGACGGCGGCCAGGGCGGCGCGGCACTGGGCGGGCAGGTCGGCGGCGCTGGGCCAGCGAGCGCTGCCTTTCCAGGGCTCGCCCCATTCGCGGCTGTCGATGACGATCTTCGTTCCATCGGCATAGGTGAAGATGACGTGTCCCCAGGGCCCGACGGCCTCCGGGTCGGCCGGCCAGGGGGCGTACGCCTCGACCTCCACCGGCGAGGTGCGGTCCTTGCCCAGCGTCCACTGGATGGAGTCGAGGTGGTGCTCGCCCATGTCGGTCAGGCCGCCGCCGTCGTAGTCCCAGTAGGCCCGGAAGCTGCTCATGCCCAGCACGCCGGGGTTGGGGTTGTGCACGCGGTGCCAGTGATACGGCTTGTACGGGGCCGGGCCGAGCCAGAAGTCGTAATCCAGTTCGCTGGGCACCGGCTGGGGCGACAGGCGCTTGCGCCCGCACCAGAGGCGGACGTTCCACTGGCTGGCCCACAGCACGACGGGGGCGGCCTGGCGGGGCAGCATTCCGCTGTCCATGATGCGGCGGACCTCGCACATGCGGCGGTCCTTGCTGGCGCGGAACCGCCCGAACGTGCCGATCTGGAAGACGCACCCGTACCGCGCGACGGCCTGGACGACCTTGCGCCCCTCGGCGATGTGGTGGGTCATCGGCTTTTCGCAGAAGATGTCCTTGCCCGCCTGCGCGGCGGCCACGCAGATCAGGGCGTGCCAGTGCGGCGGCGTGGCGATGTAGACGGCGTCGATGTCCTTGCGCTCCAGCACGCGGCGGAAGTCGGAGTAGCCCTTGCACGGCGGTCCCGCCTTGCGCAGCGCCCCGGCCAGGTGCCCGGCGTCGACGTCGCACACCGCCAGGGTCGTCGGCGGCTTGCCCGGCTCGTTGGGCTTCACGTGGGCGACGCACCCGCGATAGCCCACCCCGATGACCGCGCGCGTGATCGTGTCGCTCGGGGCCAGTCGCCCGGGGCCGCCCAGCACGTGACGCGGCACGACGTGGAACGCGCCGACGCCCGCGGCGCCGACGACGGCTCCCCGCAGCAGCCTTCTTCGCGTGATCGTTCCGTTGCGTTTTGCCATGGGTCTCGCCGCCCCGCGCGGACTCGGGAGGGGTTTACCTATCCAGCAGCCCGCCGCCCGGGCGCTCACCACAATGAACCCCGCCTGCGGCGGTGGGTAACGTAAGGATCCAACATGGCGGCGACCAACCTTTCCCGTGCCGGCGACGGCGACGGCGCGACTACCGCGCCCGCCTCGCGGCGATGACGCTTGAGGCGATGGGCAAGTCCTTCGCCCCGTTGATCGCCCGCCTGCCGGCGGGGCGCATCGACTGGACGGCCGGCCAGATCGTCGCCGAAGGCTCGGCCTCCGGCGAACGAAGGGCCGCCGCCGGGCAGGCGCTGGCCAAGGCGGCCGCCAACGCCGTCGCGCTGCTCAACGAGTTGGAAGTCGGCCCGTCGGGATTCTTCCTGGACCGCCACGGCGGCGGGCCCTCCGTGGACAGCGCCCTGAAGGACTTCCCCCCTGCCGAGGAGCACTTCGATCCGGCGGGCGCCACCGCCTCGGCGGTGCTGCGAATCCCCATCCACGGACCACGGGGCGCCGTCTTCGCCCGACAGGTCTACTACTCCGGCTGGCCGCAGTGGGACGTGCCGGCCCCCAACCCCTCGGCCACGCGGTTCGACGCGGTAGTCTTCGACGCGCGAGGAACCGGCTTCTCGCCGGTGGTCTACCCCCGCGTGACTCAGCCGGGCGGCGAGGCGATCTTCGACGGCTTCTGGCTGCGCCGCGACGGCCTCCTGCCGCCCGCCAGGCCGCTGTACGTGACGGTCGCGCCCGGCGGGCCGGCGTCGCTCGGCGAAGTGCTCGCCCTGGCCGGAGGCAAGCGGGCGATCGTGTTCCGCGCGTCGCCGCCGGCACGGGCCGAACGCGGCGCCCTGGTCGTCCACGGCGACGACCAGCCTCGGCTCGCCGCCTGCGCCAACCTCGAAGACCTGCTCCTTGCCGGCCAGGCCGCCATTGTCGCCGACCCGGCCCAGCGACCCGCATGAATGCCCTGGGGCAATTCCGTGATCCTAGGCCCCGGGGCTCGGACACCCTCCCTCCCAGACCCGGCCCGGCGTGGCCGGGAGAGCCCCGCCGTTGCATACCGCAGACCGAATCCGCCTGGCGATCCCTTGCGGGACCGGGGATCGGCGTTCCACGCGGTTGCCCGTGGACTTTCGGCTCGCGCGACCGTAGAACGTACGGCAACTCAGCGGGCGGCGCGCGGCCGCCCAAAGGAGCAACTTCATGGCGTACTACCTCGGCATCGACGTTGGCACTTCGGGAACCAAGACGCTCCTGATGGACGCCAAGGGGAAGGTTCTTGCGACGTTCACCGCGCCGCACACCGTGCAGGCGCCCAAGCCCGGCTGGAGCGAGCAGGACCCCGACCAGTGGTGGCGGGCCGCCGCCGCTGCCGTCGTCGCCGTCATCCGGAAGGCGAAGATCGACGGCAAGCGAATCGCGGGCATCGGCCTGTCGGGGCAGATGCACGGCCTGGTGATCACCGATGACGCGGGCAAGCCGCTGCGCCCAAGCCTGATCTGGAACGACCAGCGGACGGCGAAGCAGGCGGCGCACATCGAGGCGGCCGTGGGCGGGCGGAAGAAGCTCATCGCCCTGGCGGGCAACGCGGCGATGACGTCCTTCACGCTGACCAAGCTGCTGTGGGTGCGCGACAACGAGCCCAGGACGTACGACCGCATCCGCCACATGCTGCTGCCAAAGGACTACGTGCGGCTGCGCCTGACGGGTGAGTACGTCGGCGAGGTGTCGGACATGTCCGGCACGCTGATGCTCGACCAGCGCAAGCGAGCCTGGTCCGACGACATCATCTCGACGTTTCAGATCGACCGGCGCATCCTGCCGCCGGTGGTCGAGAGCCACGCGATCACGGGCAAGGTGACGGCCGCCGTGGCGGCCAGGCTGGGGCTGGCGGCGGGCACGCCGGTGGTGGGCGGCGGGGGCGACCAGCCGGCCGGCGCCGTGGGCAACGGCGTCGTGGACGACGGCCTGACCAGCGCGGCGATGGGCACCAGCGGCGTCCTGTATGTGCATAGCCGCAAGTACGTTACCGACCCGGCCAGCCGGGCGAATACGTTCTGCTCGTGCGTGGACGGCGAGTACTGCCTGTTCGGGTGCATCCTGGCCGCGGGCGGCAGCTTCCAGTGGTTCCGCAACACGCTGGGACGCGACGAGGTCGCCCAAGGCGCCAAGCGCGGCGTGGACCCCTACGAGCTGCTCACGGCCGCGGCCTCCAAGGCCCCGCCCGGATGCGAAGGCGTGTTCTGGCTGCCGTACCTGACGGGCGAGCGGACCCCGCACGCCGACCCGCTGGCGCGGGCGTGCTGGATCGGCATCCACTCGCGCACGACGCGCGGCGAGCTGGTGCGATCGGTGATGGAAGGCGCGACGTTCGCCATGAACGACGCGGTGACGATCCTCCGCGACGAGCGGAAGCTGCCCATCCGGCAGGTGCGCCTCTCGGGCGGCGGGGCTCGCAGCGCGTTCTGGCGCCAGCTCCAAGCCGATATATACGGAACCACGTGCGTCACGATCAACAGCGAGGAAGGCCCCGCCTACGGCGTGGCGCTGCTGGCGGCCGTGGGAACCGGCGAGTTCAGGAACATCCGCGAGGCGTGCCGCAAGGCGATCTCGATCACGCGGACGATCAAGCCGGACGCCAGGAGCAAGGCGCTGTACAAGAGGCATTACGCCGAATTCACGAGGCTGTACCCGGCGCTGAAAGGCGAGTTCTCGCGAATCGCCGAACTGTAAGGAGCCGCGCAGGAATAACTTGGATGGTTCTTGTGGTGCGGGCGTCCCGCCTGCCCCCAGAAACGCAGGCGGGACGCCTGCACCACAAACTGAGACTTGCACAAGTTGTTCCTGCGCGGCGCCTTAAGGCGCCGTCACGAAATAACTTGTTCACGTTTCCCAGGTGGCACAGGTCTCCGACCTGTGCTGCACAGCTTGGAAAGCTGTGCCACCAAGACTGGCTTGCTCAGGTTATTTCGTGACGGATCTTAAGGGCCAGGCGGCGGGGCGCCTGGATGCAGGCGACCGGCTCGGCGCGAGCCGGCTGTGTTGCGGGCTCGGGGCACGAGACAGACGGCGTCCATGCGGCGCTCGCTGAGGAGAACGCTATGTCCGTCGATATGGAACACCTCTACACGCAGCGCCTGAACCGCTACCTGACGGCCATGCGGAACGACAAACCGGACATGGTGCCCCTGCGCCCGTTCCTTGCGGAGTTCTGCGGCAAGCACGTCGGCTACACGTGCCAGGACGTGACGCACGACCCGGCCAAGGCGTTCGACGCGGTGATCCGTTGCTGCAAGGAGTTCGACTGGGACGCGGCCGTGTCGAACATGGTGTGGGTGTGGACGGGCCTGACGCAGGCCCTGAACCTCCGCTACTACGGAACGCCGGGCATCGAGGTGCCCCCCAACACCGGCTTTCAGTACATCGAGCCGCCGGAAGACCATGCGTTCATGCGTGCCGACGAATACGACGCTCTCATCGCCGACCCGACGGCATTCCTCTACGACGTGTGGCTTCCGCGGGTCTCGCGCGACGTCGTCGCGCCGGGGCAGGGCGCCACCTGCCGCGGCAACCTCGCGCTGGTCAAGGGCGGCATGGCCATGATGTCCTATTTCATGTCCTACGGCCCGCACGTCGCCCGCATGCGGAGCGAGTGCGGCACGGTGTCCGCCATCGCGGGAATCCTCAAGGCGCCGCTGGACATCCTTGCCGACAAGCTGCGCGGCTACGTCGGCTTGTGCACCGACCTCATCGAGCGGCCGGACAGGGTCCGCGCCGCCTGCCAGGCCCTCGCTCCCCACCTGCTGCACGTCGCCCTGAC
>CAYWTX010000486.1:0-2695 GCA_964461295.1 uncultured Planctomycetaceae bacterium
TCCACAAGTCACTGTACGTCAGCAGGTTCATCCGCAGCATGGCGGCCAGGTTCGACAGGCTCCAGCCCCCACTGCCCCGTTCAGGAGACCCCGAAACTGCCCGCCGCTCACGTGGTTCCAGGATCATCTTGGACAAGAGTGTTTCGAGATGTACGCGCAAGAGGACCTTTGCCGCTATATGTCCGGGATGTTCTACGCTCTGAAGGCTTCTGTCGTTCTTATGGTTATGGTTTCCCTCGCCCGGTTCTGCTTAGTGGCGACAGAGTGGGTCTCGCTGTGGACGGCAGCAGTCCCCTTGGGAGTTGCCATACTCTACCTGATTCCCATCGGATTCATTCTTAGCAGTTTCAGATTCACTCGCATCAAAGAGGTGGAGACACTCTTCGCGGCAACCTTCACCAATCGGAGAAGGTTCGAGCCCCTTTGTACTGCCAGCCCGGGGACAGGGGGTTCGCCCGATTCACACGATCCTGCGCTAGTGCAGGGCGCAGTAGGTTCTGATACACCCAAGTGCAGTGTGTCACGCGGATGATTCTTATCAAGGATGCCCCTCGGTTATCCGGGGACATCATGGGGGTTGTGTTCTGAAAGGGGGCGGGGACAGGAGCGTAAGTCTGGCCACCCGGTCTCGATCTCTTAACCCCCCACCCCCTCCCGGCCGCCCGGTCCCGCCCCGCTAAATCAAATTTCCTATCAGTTAGATCAAATTTCCTATCAGTATCAGTATCTGGCAGGGCGTGCCCGTGCTGACGTTCCGGGGCGGCCGCTGGGTTGCGCGGACCAGCGAGTCGCTCCTGCGGGCCGGCGGGATGGGGCAGTTCGTCGCCGCCGACGAGGAATCGCACGTCCGCCAGGCGGTCGAACTGGCGAGCTCGCCGCAGGCGCGCGGGATGCTGGACGAACTGCGGATGACGCAGCGCCAGCGTCTGCTGGCCTCGCCGGTCTGCGACGTGGGTGGGCTTGCCCGCGAGCTGGAACCGCTCTACGAGCGGATGGCGCAGGGGCGGTGAGGGGCGAGCGAAGCCATTGGACGTGGCGTCCTGTTTCAGTGCAACCGGCCCGGCACGGGCCGGCTCTGTCAGGTCCCTCCGGATGGACGAGTTGCGCCTGTCGCCCCGAACTGCTTGCGGAAATAGACATGGAAGGCCGGCTCGGGGGCCATCGGCACGTCCTCGTTCACCAGGCAGGGCAGGACTTCCGACCACCACTGGTCGTAGGCCCTGCGCAGGTCGGCGAGAACGTCGGGGTGCTTGTCGATGACGTTGGCCTTCTCGCCCGGATCGGCGGCCAGGTCGTAGAGCTCCTTGTTGTCGACGAGCTTGTAGCGGCTGTTGCGGACGGCGCACTTGGCGAACTTGGCCTTGGCGGCTTGGCCGCGGCCCCATCGCCCGACGTGGTGGAACAGGTGGCGGTCGGGCCAGTCGGCCTTGGGATCGGTCAGGAGCGGCACGAGGCTGCGGCCGTCGAGCTTGACGCCGCCTGGCAGCTTGCCGCCGCACAGTTCGGCCAGCGTGGGCAGCAGGTCGGGCTGACGTGGTAGTTCGCCAGGCGGACGGACTGGGCGTGGAGCTTGTCGAGGTTGGGCGTCTTCAGGATCGGGTTGCCGTGACAACTCATCTCGGCGTAGCCCTGGTCGTCGGTGACGATGAGGATGACGTTGGGGCGTCCGGAGACTCCCGGTCGCGTGTCGGCGCCCGATACAAGGCGCGGAGCAAGCATCGCCCCCGCGCCAATCGCGGATGTCCTGAGGAACTCGCGTCGGTTCAGTCCCATCTGTCAGTCCTCTCTTGTGCGTCGAAGAACCTGGATCACTGAAGTGACCAGGCCTGAGTCAGCGGGGGCGTTTGCGTTTCTCGTGCATGTATCGTTTGTAGGGCACGCCGTCGAGGAACGCGCCCAACTCCAGTGAGCGATTGACGCCGCGATCCACGTCCACGGTGACGCGGGTGTGCGGGTAATCGCGCCAGTCCGAGCAGATCCCGTGGCGCACGGCCTGCGTCAGGACGTACCGGAACGCCCTGCGGCATTGGATCTCGTCGCGGATGCATCCGTCGAAGTAGTCCTGATGCCCCGCCTCCGCCCAGAAGGGCACGAAGCGCTGCGGAAGCGTGTCGTTCACCAGCTTCGCGACCGATCCGTGGATCTTCCGCATCATCTGGCCAAGTTCGCGCCCCGCCCTGCAATGGCCCAGGACGTGGTAGTGGTTGCTCAGCAGCGAGACCACCCAAGGAGTGAAGGCCGCCTCCTTCATGTAGTGCGTTGCGCGGTCCCACAAGACCGCCTTCGCCTCCTCGCTGGCGAAGGCTGGGTGCTTGTCGCTGCAACGGGCCGTGATGAAGTACACCTGGTTGTCCACGTACCAGTGCTCGAAACGATTCCGCTCCTGGTACACGCGATGGTGGGTGGACGAACTGCGAACGATGAATTTGTTCGGATGCCACTCGGGCTTCGATGGACCGGATTCGTCACCCACGTGTGTGTCCTTCCCTTCTCAGGCCTGGTCACTTCAGTGATCCAGGTTCCCGGCATGATACACGTGCGCGCCCGCGCGGTGAAGCACGCCCTTGGCGTGCGCGCGATCTTCGGGTTTCAGGGACAGTCTCTCATGAGCCCTTTTCGGGCTCACCCACAGAGTCTGAAAATACAACGACTTACAGCGATTGTGCCTGTCGGTGTCGTTCTATTTTCGTACCAG
>CAYWTX010000487.1:0-5574 GCA_964461295.1 uncultured Planctomycetaceae bacterium
CCTTGCAGAAGGTCTCGCCGGTCTCGACGGCCCGACCCGGCGTCGGGCGACTCTTGCCGGCCACGGCTGACGATAACGGGGGCGCGAAGTCACGTCAGGCAGGCTTGCCGAAAGGACACGCTGCATCGCTCATGCACGCGAACGTAAGCGAAGGATTTCATGCGGTCTGCTGCGTAGAATCACTTACGCAGTTCTCGAACCAGTTGACGCAGTTTTCCGACCGGTTACGCAGTGGTCGGCGAGGTGCTGTCCGGCAGGGATGCTCCGAGAACGTGCTCTGCTGAGATCACTACGCGACAGGTGAGACGCTGAGAGAGAACGGCTCCTGCGTCCCCAGGGGCGCGCCTTCGATCCTGGACGCTTAGTTCCTTACGCGATAGAGGTGCGCGACAGAACGCGACTAAGCCCGCATAATCTCGTAGCAGGTGGATTCGCAGGTCAACTGGGACCCGACAACATGCTCGTCAATGGTCTCGCTTACCCAGGCGATCTCCTCGCTGGGCATTGTCCTTACGTCAGCATATGCCAGCAGCGAGATCATGGCATCCCTGGCCGGCTGATTAAGGTGAGCAGGGTTTTCGACATGGGATACCACCGACGTTGCAGCAACAGAGAATCTGCTCGCGTCAAGGCTTGTGGCCGTACGGTGCGCCACCTCCGCTCGTCGTGCGTATTGGGGCGCTGTGCGACGCCACAACCTGGTGAATACCGAGCCCGGTGCGTCAAGTATCAGGTAGAGCGGAACCTGGCTCGGGAGATGCTCCAACAGAGACCCAACTCCATCCCCACTCATCAAGTACACAACATGCACCGCGAGCACAACATCAGCCTCAATATAGCAGTTCTCTGCTAGTTCCTCCCCCTTGCCACAGAACGAGCTCACCTCACCCAAGACCTCGATGCCGCGCAGCTGCTTCGTGGCTTCGTTAAGAAGTTCTGGGTCCGGATCGATTAACCTGACTTCTCCGATTGGATGCCTGCTATCCAATATGACTTGTCGGATGAGCTCACCGTCACCACAGCCAACATCCACGATGACTGCATTGTTCTTTCGCGGCCATCTCGGGCGCGAAAGCAGATGCCTAGCTGTCACACGGTTCTCGTCAGAAACAGACCGGAAGGTGCGCCATCGCTCGAAATACGTAGGCATCGGCCATTCTTCGCGGGGATTGGTCATTAACGGTCCTCGAGTTGGAACGGATTGTATGAGACGCCATGGTCAAACTGGTCTACTCCCTCAACCTTCTTGAGAACATGCACCACCACATACGTGAATGGCGTCGCCACGACCTCGTAGGCCGTCTTCAAGACGAACCCAGAGAACGCAATAAACAGCACCTGCGGCAGATCAAAGACGAACAGAAACGCAGCAAGGTTGAACACGAGCGAATCAGCTCCCTCTCCGACGATTGTTGACCCGATGGTTCTGGTCCAGAGCCATCGCCCTTTCGTCAAGAGCTTCATCTTGGACAGTACCGCCGAGTTCAGAAATGAACCGACCAGAAACGCAATGAACGATGCTATGGCGATGCGAGGTGTGAACCCGAAGATGAGGGCAAACGGTTCTTGGTGCTTCCAGAAACTCGCAGGAGGAAGAAGCGTCGCAACCGTGTAGAGAGCCGCCATGATTCCCAAGCAGAGGAACCCATACCAGATGACTCGCCGTGCCTTACTGTAGCCGTAGACTTCGGTCAGAACGTCGTTGATGACATAGGCAATTGGGAAACAAATGATGCCCGCAGGCAGCGTCATCCCAAACAGCGTGACCACCTTGACGGCGATAGTATTCGAGATGATCAGCATGGCGACAAAGAGCATCGCCACGAGATCAAGGAGGCGATATCCTGGTGGGCGTTGCACGGTTCTCTCCTTTTCGTATTGCTTCCAAGGCATCGGTGAAGAGCACACGCATTTTCCTGAATTCGTTCCGTGGATCCTCTAGGGGTCTGTACACGTTCTGTCGCCAGTGTCCCAGTGCTTCGCTAGATATCTTGGCCGGGCTTACCCCATCCTCACCATGGTAGAATAGAACGAAACCGCGACATGACGGCGATCCGGGGTCAAACACGACGTATGGCAGGCTTGTGAGATACTCTGGGACGGAGAACACTTGGAGACGGGCATCTTCCCCTTCCGACTCCATCCTCTCCAGAACAGAGATCGCGTTCTCCCGGTCCCACCCCTTGGACTTGCACAAGTACCCTAGAAGGCAGGTCCAAAACATGAATGCGGTTGCCTCGGGCAAATGGAAACGGTACTGCCGCCTCGATACAGGCAAGACTGCCGAACTCTTGTCCTCCCTGATTCGGACCAGAATCTCTGGCAGACACAGGCTGTCTACCAAGTCACTCCGTAGGAGTTCGGCCTTCTCAGACGTCTTAGTCTCGGCTGGCTCAAAGGTGACAACGTAGTGTACCAGCGCCTCGTCTCCGGCGCGACGAAGCTCCCGCCATATCTCCTCAGCACTCAGCGGTACGCTCTGCTTGACGGACTTCGAACTGAAGCGACGAACTCCTTCCTCTATGAGTCTGGCCAAGTCCTCCCCACCCTTGGCCCGTTGGAGCCTCGCCTTTGCCGCCTGCTGTATGACAGCCCGCAGATCGTCCGACATCGGCTTATGGCCGTTGAGAACCTGATTGATGAGACTACGCACACTGGGTTCGGGCCTGCCGGTAAATGGAGTCTCTTTCAGCTCGCAAATTGCCTTGGCCAAGTCGATTTGGGTGGCAAAGAGCGGCGTCAAGTTCTGATGCCCTGGAAGGCCATCGAAGAGAAGCGTCGCAAGCGACGTGCTAGTGATAGAATCCTTCTCTGCCATGTTCCTAACAGTAACGCTATCGGCCTTTGGTGTCAAGAACTTCAACGAAAAATCCGCAGTAGACTCATTTTGTAACGAGCTAGTCGGTGGAAAGTCCGCCATAAAACCAGCACAAAAATGGATAAAGTGGCCTCAAGACGCACGTAACATATTGCTCCACAACGTGTTAGCCTAATTTCTTGGCGATGACAGTTTGTAGTTGCATGTAACGAACATGGCGGTTACACTGTACTTACAGCCTGAAACAGCGAGGTCCTGCCATGAAGCCAACTTGGTTCATCGAGAACGTGGTTGAGCGGGTTCAGAGACTCCGGGAGGCCCTGGGCGATGACTGCGGACCCGGGGAAGTGGACTGGCGGGCAGAAGGCGCTATACGCAGCCTGCTGCGAGAAGTCTCCGATCCCGCGCTGGTCGCCGACGCCTTCCAGACCATCGCGATGCTGGCCAGGGAGGAGGAGTCGCGACGGCGGCATGGGTGCCGCGAACGACAGGTTCGCCAAGTGTGCGGCGTTCGCTGAGTGATGCAGAACCGGGATACAACCATGGCCACTATCCTTTTGAACACATCCAGCACAACGATTGACCGTGCTCAACAGGCCATCCGCATGTTCCTGCCTCTACTCAGGATCGGTGCGGACTGCGTTCGTGTTGGGCAACCCGCTGGAGTTACCGATTGCCTTCTTGTTGATGCTGGGGATGGACCATCCACGGAACTACTGCAGGCGCTCGCCACGGCAGCGGGGGGAGCGACCAGCACGACGACTCGGCACTACGACAGGATCAACTGGGACATTCTGTGGTGGGCAGCCGTATAGCCCAGGTGATTCGCGTCGCTGTTCACATCATCCGACCTGGCCAATCGCGGCAATCGCATGCCTCTCATCCTTCTCGGCATAGATTTCCGTGACGGCGGCGCTGTGGTGGCCCAGGATGATTCGGGCGGCCTCGATACCGAACTCCTTCCGCAACTCGGTGGCGGCGTTGTGGCGTAGCTGGTGGGGGTGCCAGCGGTGGGACGTCCGCCAAGCATCCAGTTCGGCCATCTGCTCTTTGGTCAGGCGCTCGTGCCACTGGGCGTCGGTCTCGTCCTCCCGCTTGGCCAGCGGCTCGGGCGGCGGGAAGGCCTGGTCGCAGGCGCGAGCGATGGCCCGGCGGTAACTGCATGTCGTGTAGCGGTCGCCAGCCGACCACTCCGGGTCGTCCTTGACGTTCGTGCCGCGGCTGTTGCCGTACTGGAGCGGCGTCACGCGGGCCTCGTGCATCCGCTGTCGCCGTTCTTCCTCGGCCTCGGATGGAGAGAAGCAGTACGCCTGCGGATCGCGGAAGAGGAATGGCGCGAGCACCTGCTGGCCACGTGGCCCGATGAAGACCTTCCGCTCGAAGCCGTGGTGGGCGGTCTTGTGCTGCTGAAGGCGGTATGCCCATATCTCGCCCGTCCGGTCAACGTCGCACGGACGCATCTGGACGATCTCGCCCGCCCGGGCGGCCGTGTAGAGTTGAAGCTGGACCATCGCCCAGACCTGCCGCGAGGTGAACGGCGGGATCGCATTGACGATCTCGATGGCGACCGGCTTGACCGCCACCGGTTCCGGCGCGTCGCTACGGCCGCGCCGCAGGCCGGAGACGGCCTGGAGGGCGTGCAGCACCGAGCCAGGGATCATCTCGTCGCTGACCGCCCAGCGGAAGATGTGCCGGATGCGGTTGACCTGCTTGTTGACGTAGGGCCGGCACCAGCCAATCTCGATCATCCGCTGCTGGACGGTCTTCAGCGCCCGGGGGCCGAAGTCGGTCGCCGGCGTGTTGGCGTAGAGTTCCTTCAGCGGCCGAAGTGCCAGCCGGAACTGTTCGAGTTCCTTGACGCGCCCGTCGGTGAGCGTCCGGTAGTACTGCTCGGCGTAGGTCCAGAAGCGGGCCAGGAGCTCCTTGACCGTGATGGTCGCCGGGTCGGCGGGAAGCTGCTGCCCGGCCGCGAGCCACTCGGCGATGACCTGGTGGTACTGGGCCTGGGCCTCGGGGTCGCCGTAGCGCCCGCAATAGACCGCCTTGCCGCTGAGGACGACGTAGGCGCGTCCGCTGGCCTTGTGTAAACGCAAAGAAGGCACACGCGAATTCTTTTCGGAATCCTTCGTGTGCCTTCTCGTCCGTGCGTGCTGCTCCGCGAGTTTCGTCATGGCCGTATCCTTTCGGTTGGGGAGTATCTACTCCCTTTTCCAAGGGTTACGGCCGCTCCGGCGTTTTCGCCGGTCGACGCAACTCGCGTCGTCAGCCAACCTTACGCACTAGCGGGGGTGGGATTCGAACCCACGACCTCCGGGTTATGAGCCCGACGAGCTACCAGACTGCTCTACCCCGCGGTCGCTTCGTACCTGTATGCTATGCCCCCCATCGCGCCTTGTCAAGCAAATCTGGGAAGCCACAGCAATTCGGTGTGCGAGGGCAAATCCTGGCGGCGTCAGGCGGCGGCGCGCTGGGATTGCCAGTACGTCTGCCACAGGCCGCTTTGGTGGAGGTTGGCCAGGGCCATCATCGATTCGGCGTTGTCGTTGTCCCACCGCATTCCCGGGCCCTTCAGCCGGTCCGTCAGCGTCCCGCACAGCGATTCGGTCGGGCCGGAGCCGCAGTCATAGCCCACCTGGCGGAACGTGGGGTAGTCCGTCATCGCCACGCGTTTGCCCACGCAATCCCGCAGGCTCTTCATCGCCTCGTGCTTGGTCCCGTTTCGGTGGCATCGCAGGTACGGCCCCAGTCGGTCCAGC
>CAYWTX010000488.1:0-12143 GCA_964461295.1 uncultured Planctomycetaceae bacterium
GCCCGCCGCGGCCGCGACGCCGAACGCTCAATTCGCCATCGCCAACACGCTGGAGGCGTTCGGCAAGTCCATCGAGGCGATGGACGAGTACGCCAAGGTCATCCAGGACTACCCCAAGCACGACCTGGCCGAGGACGCCAGGCACCAGATCCAGTACATCAAAGACCCGCAGATCGTCGTGACCACGGTCAAGCCGTACCTGCCCGACGAAAAGGTCCCCCTGTACTGGCAGATTCGCAACGTCAAGAAACTGCACCTTACGGCCCACGCGGTGGACCTGGTGAAAGCGATCGAGCAAGGGCAGCTCGCCGCCGGCGACCTCGTCGACACGGCAAAGGCCAACAAGGGCGAGCAGTTGGCTGAGTGGGAATTCCAGACGCCCGACGAGGGCAAGCATTTCTTCCACGTGCACTTCCCGCCCGAGGGGCAGGAGCAGGGCGAGACGCCCAAGCAGACCACGCTGCCGATTGACCTGCCGGTGAAGAAGCCCGGCGCGTACCTCGTGACGGCCGAGGGCGCCAACGCCGAGGGCAAGCGGACGGTCGCCCACTGCATCGTGCTGATCAGCCGGCTGGGGGCGGTGGCGAAGCTCGACGGCGACAAGGCCATCGTATTCGCCAACGACCTGGTGGACGGCAAGCCGGCGCAGGGCGCGGCCACCATCGTGCGGCGCCAGTGGCACGAGAACCGTCCCGTCAGCGATAGCGCCTCCGGCACGCTGAACGACGCCGGCCTGGCGGAACTGAAGTTCAGGCCGCGCCGCGAGGCGTCGTGGATCGCGGCTGTGAAGAGGGACGACCAGCAGGCGCTGGTCTCACGCGGCGATTACAGCTGGTACTGGTGGGGCTACGGCGGCAACTACAAGGTGTACGGCTTCACCGACCGGCCGGTGTATCGGCCCAAGAGTACGGTGCACTTCAAGGAGACCGTGCGCCGCAACCAGGAGGGCAAGTACACCAACCTGCCCAACCAGAAGGTCCGCGTGGAGATCACCAACCCCAAGGGCGAGACGATCTACGCCAAGGACCACGTGACCGACGAGTTCGGCTCGCTGACCGGCTCGGTGGCGGTTGGCGACAACGCCCCGCTGGGCGTCTACCAGATCACCGTCAGGATCGGCAAAGAGGAGGTCCACTACTACTACGCCCAGGGCAACCAGTTCCGCGTCGAGGAGTACAAGAAGCCCGAGTTCAAGGTGAGCGTCGAGCCCGGCCAGCAGGATTACCGCATCGGCGACGACATGAAGATCAAGATCGCCGCCCGCTACTACTTCGGCCAGGCCGTCGCCGGCGCCGAGGTGAACTACACCATTCGCAAGCAGAGCTACTATCACAGCATTGACTGGCCGCGGCCGTGGGAGTGGCGCTGGCAAGGCATCCGCGACAGCGGCCCCCGGCACGGCGACTGGTCGCCGTGGCATCACCCGCGGTTCGACGAGTTGGTCAGTCAGGGACAGATCAAGACCGACTCCGGCGGCGAGGCGTTCGTGATCGTCAAGGCCGAGGCCATCAAAGGCCACGAGAAGCTCGACCTGAAGTTCGTCGTCTCGTGCGAGGTGACGGACACGTCGCGGCGGGTGATCCGCGGCGGCGGCGACGTGAAGGTCACGCACGCGCCGTTCTTCATCTCGTGCAAGCCCGCCCAGGCCGTGTACGGCCCCGGCGACAGCGTCGAGGTCGAGGTCAAGACCGAAGACCCCAACCGCAAGCCCGTCGCGGGCAAGTTCACGGCCGAGGCGTGGCGCATCGAACGCATCCGCAAGGTGGTGAAGGAGGATGGCAACGACGTCGTCGAGTTCGAGGAGAAGCTGGCGCAGAAGGCGTTCGGCAAGGAGATCGAGATTCCCGCGACCGGGCGCACTTCGGTGCGCTTCACGCCGGACATGACCGGCGAGTTCAAGATCATCGTCAAGCAGGCCGCGGGCGACAAGGGCCGAGCGCCGGTGGAAGGCTCGTGCAACCTGTGGGTCGCCGGCAAGACGGGCGCCGAGTCGCACTACGCCTACAGCGACCTCAAACTCATCCCGTCGAGCGACCAGTACGAGATCGGCCAGACGATGAAGGTGCTGGTGACCACGAACAGGACCGGGCGGCGCGTGCTGCTGACCGGCGAAGCCGACGTGCTGCTGTTCACCCAGGTGGTGCACGTCGAGAAGAACAGCAAGATGGTCGAGTTGCCCGTCACGCCCGAGCTGTGCCCCAACTTCACGCTGACGGCGACGCTGCTGGCCGACGACAAACTGTTCATGGACTCAAAGCCCATCGTCGTGCCTCCGACGCACCGCTTCATCGACGTCAAGGTAAGCTACGACAAGGGCGACAAGGGCGGCGGCGACGCCAACCGCTTCCAGCCGGGCGAGAAGACCAAGGTCCGCGTGAAGGCGACCGACCGCCGGACGGGCAAGCCCGTCTCGGCCCAGCTCGCGCTGATGATGGTTGACTCCAGCGTGTACTACATCCAGCCGGAGTTTCGCGACGCCATCGAGGAGGCGTTCTACGGCCAGACGAGGCAGGTGCGGGTCTCGACGGGCAACAGCTACCACGGCCCGCCGTCGGTGAACCCGGGGGTGGGCGGCCACGGGGGCGGCGGTCGCGACCGGTGGTTCGACAGCCAGGGCGGCGACGGCGGACCCGAAGGCGCCTTGTCCGACGCGGCGCCCGGGGCAGCCGGCGGGTTCAGGATGCAGCAGTGCCCAGACCCGGCCTTGCCGGCCATGGCGGCGGCCAGGCCCACGCCGTCAGCCAAGAGCGCCGAAGCCGCCGAAGCGCCGCCGACGGCCGAGGCCGTCGTCCGCAAGGAGTTCCGCGACACCGTGCTCTGGGCCGGATCGGTCGTCACCGACGCCGACGGCGCAGCCGCGGTCGAGGTGGCCATGCCCGACCAGCTCACCACGTTCGCGCTGCACGCGATCGCGATCGACAAGGACACGCGCGTCGGGCAGGTGCAATCCGAGGCGATCACCACCAAGCGCATCGTCGCGCGCCTGGAAGGCGGGCGATTCTTCACCGAAGGCGACAAGTCGTGGGTCACCGTCATCGCCCACAACTACTACGACGAGCCGCAGAAGCTCTGGGTGGACCTCGCCGTCACCGACGGCCTGCAACTCGGCCAGGTGCAGATCAACGGCAAGTGGCAGGACTACAAGCCCGCCTCGGCTATCGAAGTCGCCGTGCCCGCCGGCGGCGAACAGCGGATGGACTTCCTGACGACCGCCCTGCGCCCGGGCGAGGTGAAGATGACCGCCCGCGTTCGCGGGCAGCGCGAGAGCGACGCCATCGAGCTGACCAAGCCGATCCTGCCCTGGGGCGCCCGCAAGCTCGAAAGCCGCGCCGACGTGCTCAAGGGCAAGGCCGACGATAGCGCCTCGACGTTCGAGATCGAGATTCCCAAGGACATCAAGTCCGGCAGCCAGGAGCTGACCATCCTGCTCAACCCGTCGGTTGCCTCGGCCGCGCTGGAAGCCCTGCCGTTCCTGGCCGAGTACCCCTATGGCTGCGTCGAGCAGACCATGAGCCGCTTCCTGCCTACCGTGTTGATGCGGAAGACCGCGCAGGACCTGGGCATCGACCTGGCGGCCGTGAAGAAGCGCGTCGAGCAGCAGGCGGCGAGCGACCCCAAGCTTGCGGCCCGCTGGAAGCTGCTGCTGGAGCGGATGCACCGCAACCCGGTGTATGACATGGGCGAGGTCGATCGCATGATCGGCGCGGGCCTGAAACGCCTCGCCGACATGCAGCACGCCGACGGCTCGTGGGGCTGGTGGAAGAACAGCGACGGCGATCCGTACATGACGGCCTACGTGCTGCACGGGCTGCTGGTCGCCCGCGACTGCGACGTGAAGGTCTCCCCCGACGCCATCGAGCGGGCGACGGGCTGGCTTACCGGCCAGGCCGCCAAACCCAAGGTGACCGACGACAACTGGTGGTGGCGCCACCTCGACAACGACAACAGCCGCGTGTTCATGCTGTCGGTGATCGGGCGGGCGAAACCCTCGGCCCTCAAGGAGCCCAAGCTCGCCGCCCACATCGAGCGAATCTGGAAGGCCCGCGACGGGCTGACCGATTACGGCCGGGCGTACCTGGCCCTGACGCTCCAGGCGGCGGAGCGCAAGGACGACGCCAGGACCGTTGTCGAGAACTTCCAGAACACCGCGCAGCTTGACGAGAAGGCGGGCACGGCCGGGTGGGGCAAGCGCGACGGCTGGTGGTACTGGTACGACGGCGCCGACGAAACCACCGCCTGGGTGCTCCAGGCGATGCTGTCCATCGACCCGGACAACAAGCACGTGCCCATGGCGGTGAAATACCTGCTGCTCAACCGGCGCGGCGAGGTTTGGGGCAACACCAAGGCGACCGCGATGGCCGTGATGGCCCTCGCCCGCTACGCCAAACAGGCCGGCGAACTGGACTGCGACCAGACGTTCGAGATCGTCGCCGGCGGCGTCACGCAAACCGTGAAAGTCACCAGGGAGAATCTGTTCTCCTTCGACGACCGGCTGGTGATCGCGGCCGACCAACTCCCCGCCGGCAAACACAAGGTCACCATCCGCCGCAAGGGCACGGGCAGCCTGTACTGGGCGGCCCACCTGCGGTACTTCAGCATGGCCGAGCAGATCAAGGCGGGCGGCAACCAGATCGCCGTCGCGCGGAAGTACTTCCGCCTCGTGCCCGAGCAGTTCCAGAACACCCGCAACGTCTGGAACGGCCGGAAGTACGTCGAGGAGAAGTTCCCCGACATCCGCTACAAGAAGGAGCCGCTGGACTTCGGCGCCGAGATCGCCAGCGGCCAGCAGGTCGAGGTCGAGCTGACCATCGACGCGGACAACAACTTCGAGTACCTCGTGTTCGAAGACCCCAAGCCGGCCGGGTGCGAACCGTACCAGCTCGTCAGCGGGGCCGCCTACGGCGGCGGCACCTATGCCAACATGGAACTGCGAGACACCAAGGTGGTGTTCTTCGCCGACTGGCTCGGGCGCGGCAAGCACAACCTGAGCTACAAGCTCGTGTGCGAACAGCCGGGCACGTTCCGCATCCTGCCCAGCAAGGGCGAGGCGATGTACACGCCCTTCGTCGAGGCCATCAGCGACAGCGGGAAGATGGTGATCACCGACAGGCCGGCGAAGTAGAGCCCGCACGGAAACAGGGACGGACGCGGACGCAAGCGGGCTGCGACCGATGCTCGCGACGTTGTCGGCTTTCCTGCTCCCGTCGGCGCGAGTCCGTGCCGGTCCATGACGCTCGGCCCTTTCGTCTTTTACGCCGGCGCGGCGTTGTGGATCGCCGCCTGCACGCCAGGAGGAAGCTGAGAGAAGGGCCTCTCTCGTGCCGCCCTTCGCTCCTGGCGTCTGAGGAAGGCCCGGACAAATGAGTTCGGCTCCCTCCCCTCCAGGTGGGCCACCCAGGCCTCCTGGAGGGCGTCGTCGCGCATGTCGCGCGGGATTCGGGCCAGCGTGCCGGCCGAGAGGCCGGGAGGGCAGGGAAGGGGCGCAGTTCGTGTCATCATGGTTTCTCCTTTGGTTTCACACTCTTGGGCGTGGGCGCCGCCGCTACCCTGTTGACGGCCGTGTCTTGCGGCTTCGAACCCGAACCCCGACGAGGCGGGCCCGGCCGCAGACAGCGGAGCCGTGGCGCCCGGAAAGGGATCCACAACGCGCCGCGTTCTCAGGCGGCGTGTGCACGGGGAGGCCAATCGCGGCGACCGCAACGGCGATCGCGAAGCATGTCGAGCCACCGCGGCGCTCGCCAGGGGAAGCGTCGCAGTTCGAGCACCCAGTCGCTAACCGTGGCGCGGCGCAGCCCCAGGATTCGTCCCGCCTCGGCGTGGGTGAACCCCTGGCAGAGCAGGAACAGGGCGGCGTCGAGCTGGCGCCACGAACGCCCCAGGCGGATCCGCAGCTCGTATTCGCCCCAGGCGCTCGCCCAGCAGTCAAGGCAGAGCGTCCGCGGCGCGTGGCCGGCGGGGCCGTGATAGAGCCCGTCGCCGTAGGTGAGGCGGCACTGCGGGCAGCGGAAGGAGCCGGGCGACAGATCGCCATCGTCGGGCGCGCCGTCCGCCTCCGCCGCGGCGCCCGCGGGCGGCGGGTCGTCGTCGGGCGCAGCGTTCCCGAAGTCGATGACGAGCGGGATAGCGTCGTGTGCGACAGGTCGATCCGTCTCGGCGATCATGGTTCGTTCTCCTTTCAGTGTCGTGGACCAGAGAGGCACGTAAGACCCAGAGCCGGCAGAATCGGGAGCGCGACAATGATGAACACAGATGAAAAGGATGGGAGAAACTGACTCAACACCTCCAGCCATCTGCGATCAGCACTGCCGCTTCATCACTCTGTGTCCTCTGTGCCTCTGTGGTCGATACCCCCCCGCGCGGCGCGCGGAGCGGGACCATTCGCATGCGTGCTGATTGCCGGGATTCCCCAAGGGCAGCGCCGCCCAAGGGCGTCGCTGGCAGCGACCCTATTACGTATTTGCCGATTGCGTATTGCCGATTGCGGGGGGGACCTACCCGCTGAAGCGGGCAGGCCGTGTCGGTCCCCGGTCTGCGGTCTCCGGTTCCCCGAACGACTCATCCGCCCCGCAATCGGGACAACTCGTCACGTACTCGTCCGGCTCGCAGTCGCCCATCGCCACGTGCCGGAGTCCGCGAAGCGACAGCCGCGAGTACCGCGCGCCGCTCAGCCGGCGGAGGCGGGTCTGGTGCCCGCAACGGCGACATACAACCGGATCGTCCAGGCCCGATACGCGGAACCGCCTACCGGCGGTCGGGTCAGATGCCATGTTGGCCTGCCTTCCAGGCCGCCACTCGGGAACGGTGACTGGCGGCCAGGAGCCGGTTGACGAGTTCGGATGCCGGGTTCCGGTGTCCGGAACCCGGTACCGACGCCGCTGAAGCGAGGCGGCCTCGACCGATTGCTGGCTACCGTTTCACCGTCGTTGCGGCCCGCCCGGCCGCCCCACTGCTCCGTCGTGCGTTCCGCATCAGGGCCTGGCCACGCAGGCTCCTGATTCTGCATTGATTGTACCACAAGGTTGTTATCTGTCAAGGCAATTTGGCGAGAAAATAATCATCCGTAGGCATGGCCATCGCCCATGGTGCATAACTCTTTGATTATTAGTGTGATACACACAATACCCCCGCGCAACCGATAGCACACAATGTTTACAGACATTGTCTGTGTTGTTAACTACAAACGTTGGCGCAGCAGAGCGGGCGTCCCGAAGGACGCCCGCCTGAGAGATATAACTACTTTACATTTAAAGGCTTACTGGCCACAAGTCCCGCAACCGACAGCGCCCGCGGCACCCGCTGCGCTGGCGACCTTCGGGGCGCTCTTCCCGGCCGCGATATCCCTGGCTGAGTCATTCAGGAACTTGACGCACTGGGCGAGGGCATCCATCGTGAGACTGCTTTCGTACTCGATGGACATCACGCCCTTGAAGCCCTGGGCGTGCAGCAATTCGAGCTGCTTGCGGACGTCGCCAATGCCCGTGCCCCAGGGCACGTCGGCCTTGCCGGCGTTGAGGTCCTTGAAGTGCATGCTGATGATGCGGCCTTCGAGCTTCTTGATGCACTCCAGCGGGACGAGGTTCAGCTTGCTTCGCAGCCAGTGCCCATTGTCGGCGCAGGCGCCGATTCGCTTGCTGCGGCCCTTGGTGGCTTCAAGCACCTGGTCGGGGGGCCAGGAACCTGGGTGATTATGGAAGGCCACGTTCATCTGCAAGTCGTCGCAGATCTTGTCAAGAAACGGAAGGTTGGATTCGGTGACGATGGTCTCGACTCCCATCGCCTTCCACTTCTTGAAGAACTCGCGGGCGGCGGGTTCGGTGTTGGGGATGCCGATCACGCCGACGCAGACGATCTGGATATTCAGCTCTTTGCAGCGGGCGAGGACCTTGGCCTGCGCGTCGGCGTCCATCGAGCCGATGCTGCCCTTCAGGTCGCCGCCCAGCCTGTGCCCCGGGAAGGCCTCGACGTACTTGATGCCCAGCGCAGCCATGCGGTCCAGGCACTCCAGGAACGACACGCCCCGAAAGGTGTAGCTCTGCATGCCCAGTCGCCAGCCCAGCTTCTCGGCGTCGGGCGAGCCGTCGGCGAATTTCTTTCCTGGCTCGAAGCCGTCGCCCTTGGCGGCGGGCTTGGCCTTGGGCGCGTCCTTGGGTTTTTCCTTCGGCGCCTCGGCGGGCGCCATCGCCAGGCACGCCCCGCCGACGAACGCCAACGCCGCCGCGGCCGACACGATACATTTGACCATAGCGATGTCTCCTTGAGCCTCGCGTAGCGCGGGCACCTCGCCCGCGAACGAGCCATGGTACTGAAACGCCCCACCGCGATGCCGGTTCCTCCCATCGTGCCGGCAATCGAAGATTTCCGCCAACCGCACGCGGAGGGATCCGACGCCCGACACTCGGCGCCCGACCCTCCGAAGGAGCCGTTGGCTTGACACTTCCCACTCCCCCCGTCCGCGGGTAGCATGGTTGGATTCTCTTTCGCAGAGGCGTGCGATGAAAGTCTCCCTGAACTGGTTGACGGACTACGTGGACGTGGCCTCCATGCCGGCGGGCAAGCTCGCGGCCGTGCTGAAGCAGATCGGCCTGCCGGTGGAGGAGGTGATCGAGACCGAATCGGACATCGTGCTGGACGTGGAGGTCACGAGCAACCGAGGCGACTGCCTGGGGCACCTGGGCATTGCGCGCGAGTTGGCGGCCGCCATGGGCCTGGAGTTTCGCCGCCCGGCGATGAAGGCCGTGGCGACGGATGGGCGAGCCGAGGAGTTGACGAAGGTCGAGGTGCTCGACGCGGAGCTTTGCCCTCGCTACACGGCGCGGGTGATCCGCGGGGTGAAGGTCGGCCCGAGTCCGCGCTGGATGGTGGAGCGGCTGGAGGCAGTGGGCCTGCGCGGCATCAACAACGTGGTGGACGCGACCAACTACGTTCTGATGGAGTATTCGCAGCCGCTGCACAGCTTCGACTACGACAAGTTGGACGAGCGGCGGATCGTGGTGCGGCGGGCGAAGGCCGGCGAGATGCTGGTGAGCATCGACGGCACGAAGTGCGAGCTGGACGAGCGGATGCTCGTGATCGCCGACGCGCGCCGCCCGGTGGCCATCGCCGGCGTGATGGGCGGCCTGAACACCGAGGTCGGGCCCGAGACGACGAACGTGCTGATCGAGTCGGCGCAGTTCCAGCCGCTGGGCATCCGGCGCACGTCGCGCAAGCTGATGCTGATGAGCGAGAGCAATTACCGTTTCGAGCGCGGCGTGGACCCGGTGGGCCTGGACGAGGCGTCGCTGCGGGCCTGCCGGCTCATCGTCGAGTTGGGCGGCGGCAGGCTGGCCGAGGGCGTCGTCGACGTGTGGGCGAACCCGCATACGCCGAAGGTCGTGGCGCTGCGCCCGGGGCGCACCAACGCGGTCCTCGGCATCGACGTGCCGGTCGAGCGGCAGGTGGACATCCTGCGCCGGCTGGGGCTGTCGCCTCGCCTGGAAGGCGGGCGCATCGTGTGCGAGGTCCCCTCGCGGCGGCGCGACCTGGAGCGAGAGATTGACCTCATCGAGGAAGTCGCCCGCGTCAACGGTCTGGACGCCATTCCCACGCGGAACCGCATCACGATGGCGGTCCGCCCGGAGGACGAGGCGACGCGCATCCGCAAGCTGCTGGCTCGCGAGTTGAACGCGGGCGGTTTTGACGAGGCCGTCACGTTCGGCTTCATCGACGACGAGGAGGCGAAGTTGCTGGGCCACGATCGCACGGTCTCGGTGGACAAGCAGACCCGCAAGACCAACAACGTGCTGCGCCCGGCGCTGCTGCCCAGCCTGCTGCGTTCGTGCAAGGTGAACCAGAACGTGGGAAACACCGACGTGCATCTGTTCGAGCTGGCGGCGTGTTTCCCGGCCGGGGCGGGGCCTCTGCCGGAGGAGCATGTCGAACTGGCGCTGGTCAGCACGGACGATCTGCCTTCGCTGCGCGGGGCGTTGGAGGCGGCTGTGGAGCGCGTCGCGCCGGGCGCGGCGATCGACGTGCGGCCGGCGGCCTCGCCGGCGGCGCACCTGAACGCCGACGCGGCCGCCGAGGTGCTGCTTGGCGGCGCCGTCATCGGCACGATGGGCATGGTGGCCGACAAGGTGCGCGAGCATTACGGGCTGGAGAAGCCTATCGCGGCCGCGGCCGTGACGGCGGGGCCGATCTTCGACGCGGCGCAGCTTGTGCGAACGTACGCGCCCGTGCCGCGATTCCCCGCTGTGCGGCGCGACCTGTCGGTGATCGTGGACGAGCCCGCCACCTGGCGGCAACTCGCCGACACGGTGGCGGGCGTGCCCCAGCCGCTGCGGCATGGAATCCAGTACGTGACGACGTACCGCGGCAAGCCGGTGCCCGATGGCCGCAAGAGCGTGACGATGACGCTGACGTACCGCCACGCCGACCGGACGCTTCGCGGCGAGGAAGTGGACGAACAGACCGCGCAGATCGTCGCGGCGATGAAGACGCGGTTCAAGGCCGAACTGCGGACGTGAGAACAGAAGGAGAGAACGTCGAACTTCGGACGTTGAGAGCCAGCCTTCCGGTTCCGATCACGAAATCCGGTGTTCGACGTCGGGCGTTCGACGTGTTCTCTGTTTCGGTTCACCTGGAGAGACGCCATGAAGACAAGATTCCCTCACGCGTACGTCGTGAACGTCCTGGCGGATGACCATCCGGGCATCGTGGCTGCGGTGGGCGGGGCCGTGGAGGACCTGGGCGGCAACATCGACGCGTGCAGCCAGACCGTGCTGTGCGGGCATTTCACGCTGATCATGCTGGTCAGCCTGCCCGAGCCGCACGAGGCAGCGCGGCTGATCGACGACATCCGCCGGCGGGGAAGGGAACTGGACGTGATCGCCCGTCAGGTGGACATCACGCTGGACGGCGCGGGCGGCAGCGAGATCGAGCGGTTCGTGCTGACGGCGTTCGGACCCGACAAGCCGGGCATCATCCACCGCTTCACGCAGTACCTGGCCGGCAAGGACATCAACATCACCGACTTCTACGGCGAGCGGCGCGGCGAGACGCTCGTGCTCATCAGCGAGATGGAGATCCCCGCACGCTGGCAGATCTCGCTGCTCCAGGCCGACCTGGAGCAGATCGGCCGCGAGGAAGGCTACACCGTGCGCCTCCAGCACGAGGACATCTTCGTGGCGACGAATCAGTTGCGGTTGAGCAGGAGGGATTTCCGGGTGGAGGGGAGCTAGGCTCTGCGAGCGCGAAGTGCTAGAATCTGGGTGGTGACACCATGACTGCAAGACAACAGGTGATGGAAATCGTGAAAGACCTGCCCGCGGATGTCGGATTCGAGGACATCATGGCCGAGGTCGTGTTTCTCGCGAAGATTGAGCGGGGAAGCAGGCAGTTGGGCGGGGGAGAAGGCGTCGATCACGCCAAGGTTGAGAAGCGATTCCAGAAACGCCGCGTGTAACCGTTTTGGAGGCCATGGCTGAGCGACCGGAGTGTAAGAGATGAGCGCAAAAGAAGCCGTGATGGAAATGCTTAAAGAGATGCCCGAAGAGGCGTCTTTTGACGACATCATGCACGAAGTATATGTGCAGATGCAGATTGAGTTGGGCCTGCAGGAAGTGCGCGAGGGCAAGGTGCTGGAGCACGAGGAAGTGAAGAGGCGCCTCTCCAAATGGCTCGACTGAGATGGACAGAGCGAGCCGCCACGCAACTGACGGCGATCTGCGATTGCATCGGCAGGGATTCGGAGCACTATGCCCGAATTTTCGCCCGAAGAGTTGCGCAGGCCACGGAAGGCATAGCGGATTTCCCACAGAGCGGCCGGCTCCTGCAGCGCCGTCCTGATGGAGAGGTGCGCCAGAAGGTTCTCGGCGACTACCGCATCACGTACATGGCCACCTCGGAAGTTGTCCACATACTTTCCATCGTCCATGGCGCGCGCAGCATCTGACATTGCCCCTGCATCTCTTTTCTCTGTGCCCTCCGTGCCTCCGTGGTAGGATTCTCCCCATGGAACGTCCTGAAAGCTGCATCGAGCTAGCGGGTGGAAGTCCCGCCACGGTAAGCGCCGTAGCGCCGTGTAGCAGGCCCCGGGCGGCAGGGGCGACCCTGTCGTTTAAGTGGGGCGTCAAAAGCCCTCCGGTGGCTGTACGGCCGCCGGGAGG
>CAYWTX010000489.1:0-1601 GCA_964461295.1 uncultured Planctomycetaceae bacterium
ATGAACGTGCTGTGCGGAATCGTTCCCGCGTAGTCGGCGTTGGGGACCGCCCCCACGCCCTTCAGGCCCAGCCAGTCCAGCCCGCCGATGATGCCGCCCTTGTCCGGCCCGAACGCCAGACTGTAGCCCACCAGCACCCACTGCACCGAAATGATGCACAGGATCATGAAGCATTGCATCAGGACGGACAGCACGTTTTTCTTGCGCACCAGCCCGCCGTAGAAGAACGCCAGGGCCGGCGTCATCAGCATCACCATCGCCGCGCTGACCAGCACCCACGCCGTGTCGCCGGTGTCGATCCTCGGCGCCGCGGCCGCGGCGTCGTCCGCCATCGCGGGCGCAACCAAGCTGGCCGCGGCCACGCAGCCGCCCAGAATGGGTAGACGCATTGGGAGGTTCCTACTCAACATGCTCGTTCTCCGGCTGTGCTTGCCTGGCCCGAAAGCGGTCACAGCCCTGGCCGCTTCCATACCAGCTCCCTGAGCATGTGCCGTGCCAAGAGCCCCGCCCGCTGCACAACTGGCGTTTCCGCCAAGAGTTGACGAGACGATGTCCCCACAACGAGCTCGTGGAGCCTTTGCCCTGTAGTTACACTTGTGTCTCTGTACTTCTGTGCACTGACACTATTGTCAACTGAGCCGTAACGCGTTGACGACGCCATCCATCGCCCTCGCGGCGAGATGCAACCGCTCTTGCGGGGCCTGCGGAATCATCGACCGCTTGGCGCGAAGTCCTGCACTTGCCCGTCCCGCAAGGTCGCCATCGCCGCGTCGCCGGCCGCAAGGGCGATCGCCCCACCCGCCATGGTGGCGTCCAGCGCGAGCACGCCGGCTGCGCCCGGCAGTTCCACGCGAACGGCGCGCTCCTCGTCGCCGTTGAGCAGGAACAGCACCCGCTTGTCCCCGGCGCGGCCCAGGCGCCAGCGAACCTTCGATTCGCCGCTCTCGTCGGTCCGCACGTCCAACGCCGGCTTCACGCCCGCGTCGTCGCACAGGGCCGCGACCAGCGCCTCCAAACCCGCATTGCGAGCATCGAAGTACGCCTTGCCCGCGAAGCCGCCGAGGTGCCACACGACGCCTTCGCCAACCGGCTGGCGAAGGAAGAATTGCTCGGCCCCCGGAGCAGACGCGGCGTCAGGACATCCCCCGGGTCCGCAGTTCCGGGTTGGCGGCTCCGGCTCTCCCGGCTCGGGGCTGTCTCCCGCCCGCAGGGCGGTCCGGAAATGCTGCACCGGCAGGCTCACCTTCGCGCCGTCGATCTCGATCTCCATCGCCTCCCCCGGCGGCAGGATGCGCCGGCCCAAATCGCTCACGCCGATCGCCCGCCCGAAGTCGCGCTCGTCGGCCTCGCGGTAGAAGCCGGTCTCGCTGTAGGCGTCCGTCTCGGCCTCGACCAGCACGCGCCCGCCGCGGGCCAGCAGTGCCAGCACGGCCTGGCGCGTCGCGGCCGGCAGCACCTGGCAGAACGGCATGAACAGAACGTCGATCTCCTTCAGGACGTTCAAGTGGGCCGACTCGACAAACGTGTAGTCGATCCGCTGCCGCTCCAGGGCCATGGCGTAACCCACCACCGAGTGCATCACGTCCCACACTTCGTTGGTC
>CAYWTX010000490.1:0-9632 GCA_964461295.1 uncultured Planctomycetaceae bacterium
CCCACCAAGCTGGCTCGCCTCATTCTGACAGCCTGCCGGCAGGCCCCAAAGCGCAAAATGCCGGGGGGGTTGGGGGGCGGCCCCCCCAAAATCCACCCATACCAAACAGCGGAGAGCCAAAAATTCTTCTTGCTATTTGGGAGGACGCCCGATAGAAGATTGCCAACGAAATAGAGTAAGGGACGAAGGTACAAGGAAAAGTTACTACAGGAACAGGTGAAAGGAATGCCTCGCCGTTCGATGGGCACGTAGCCCGGCGGCGGGCAGGTATGCAGGACGTATGACCATCCCACCGGAAGTCAAGCAGAAGATCGTAGCAGAGAATCGCCTTCATGACGGGGATACCGGCTCGTCCGAGGTGCAGGTTGCGCTCCTCACGAACCGGATCAACCATCTTTCGGGCCATCTGAAGTCGCACAAGAAGGACTTCTCGTCTCGGCGTGGCCTTCTGAAGATGGTCGGCAAGCGAAACGGCCTGCTGAAATACCTGTCCCAGAATGCACCGGATCGCTACCGCGGTCTCATCCAGAGACTCGGGCTGCGCAAGTAGCGGGCATCCGGCGGATTCGGGGTCCCGTTGCCGCGGCACGTCTGTTCGTCCACGACGACCCGTTCGGGCCTCTCGGCTTGTTTGCCGTCTGGCATTGTCCCTCCGAACATCGCCCGCGGCACTTCCGCGGCGCCTGGCAACCTGTCCGACATGAGAAGAAGGAAGCAATGATGGCAATTCGAGTGGAACGTGAAATCGCGGGTCGCAAGCTCATCCTGGAGACCGGGCGCATCGCCAAGCAGGCCAACGGCGCCGTCTGGGTGCAGTACGCCGACACGGTCGTGCTGGCCACAGCCCTGACCAGCCCGCCGCAGCGCGAGATCGACTTCTTCCCGCTGTACGTCGACTACCGCGAGAACCAGTACGCCGCGGGCAAGATCCCCGGCGGGTTCTTCAAGCGCGAGGGCCGCCCCTCGACCAAGGAAATCCTCACCTGCCGGATGATCGACCGCCCCCTGCGCCCGCTGTTCCCCAAGGACTTCCTCAACGAGCTGCAGATCCAGTGCATGGTTCTCAGCTCCGACAACCAGAACGACCCCGACCTGCTGGCGATCATCGGCGCCTCGGCCTGCTGCGCCCTCAGCGGCGCACCCTTCGACGGCCCCATCGGCGCCGCCAAGATCGGCTGCGTCGACGGCCAGTTCGTCCTCAACCCCACCCAGGACCAGCTTGCCCAGAGCACGATAGACCTGCTGGTGTGCGGCCCGGCCGATGGCGTCAACATGATCGAAATGGGCGGCCTGGAGGTCAGCGAAGAGACCGCGGCCGAGGGCGTCGCCCGCGGCTTCGCCTGCTGTCGCGAAGTGATCGAGATGATCAACGAGCTGGTGGCGCAGGCCAAGCCCAAGCCCATCCAGTACGCTCGCTTCGAGGTCCCCCAGGAACTGACGGACGCGATCAAGGCGAAGTACGGCCAGCGGATGCTCCAGGCCAAGCAGATCGTCGCCAAGCAGGAGCGCGGCGAGGCGATGAGCGCCCTGCGCGACGAAGCGCTGGCTGAGCACTGCCCCAAGGACGTGGAGAAGCCCGCGTACACCAAGGCACAGGTCAAGGAAGCCTTCTATCGCCTCGAAGGCAAGATCCAGCGCCAGCTCATCCTGGACGGCAAGCGCCCCGACGGCCGCGGGATCGACGACGTGCGCCCCCTGGGCATTGAGGTGGGCGTGCTGCCTCGGGCGCACGGCTCGGCCATCTTCAGCCGCGGCGAGACGCAGGCCCTGGCGACGATCACGCTGGGCACGCCGCGCGACCAGCAGATCATCGACGGCCTGATGGACGAGTACAAGAAACGCTTCATGCTGCACTACAACTTCCCGCCGTTCTCCACCGGCGAGATGAAGCCCATCCGCGGCCCCGGGCGGCGTGAGATCGGGCACGGCGCCCTGGCCGAGAAGAGCCTCGAGGCCATCATCCCCGACGAGGACGACTTCGCCTACACCATCCGCCTCGTGGCCGATGTCATGGAGTCCAACGGCTCCACGTCGATGGCCACCGTGTGCGGCGGCACGCTCGCCCTCCTGGACGCCGGCGTGCCCATCAAGGCCCCCGTGGCGGGTATTTCGATCGGCCGCGTGGCCGAGAACGGCCGCAGCATCCTGCTCACCGACATCCTGGGCGAGGAGGATTTCCACGGCGACATGGACTTCAAAGTCGCCGGCACGGCCGATGGGATCACCGGCATCCAACTGGACATGAAGGCCCGCTGCATTCCGCAGGACGAGGTCGTCGGGGCCCTGCGGAAGGCGAAGACGGCCCGGCTGCACATCCTCGCCGAGATGGCCAAGGCCCTGCCCGCCCCGCGAGCCGAACTGAGCCGCCACGCCCCGCGCATGTTCCTGATCCACATCGACCCGGAGAAGATCGGCAAGGTGATCGGCCCCGGCGGCAAGACCATCAACCGCATCCAGAACGAAACCGGCGCCAAGATCGACATCGAGGACGACGGCCGCGTGTTCGTCGCCTGTGCCGACGCCGCCGGCGCCGAGGCGGCAAAGGCCGAAGTTGAGGGATTGACGGCTGAGGTCGAGTTGGGGAGGATATACAAAGGCAAAGTCGTCTCCCTGACGGATTTCGGCGCGTTTGTCGAGATCATGCCCGGCCAGGACGGCCTTTGCCATGTCAGCGAACTGAGCACCGGGTTTGTCAAGAGGCCCGAAGACGTCGTCAAGCTTGGCGAGGAGATCGAGGTCAAGGTCATCCGCATCGACCAGAGCAGCGGCAAGATCGCGCTGTCCCGCAAGGTCCTGATGGCCCCCGCGGAAGGCGGCGCAATCGCCCCCGGCGGCGATGCCGGACAAGGTCAACAAGGAGGCCGCCCGTACGGTGGCGGCGGCGGCGGCGGTGGCGGCAGGCGCCGCGGCGGCGGCCGCGATGGCGGCCAACGCAGGGACGGTTAGTCGTCCCTACAATCAGAACTCGATAGGCACGAGAACCTCCGTGAAGCCAATGCGTTTTGGGGCCAGCGGATGGGCCATACAGCGTCGCGGTATGCCGGCGGCCTCGCTCGCCGGCCAGTGGCCCGGGCACGAGGAGGTTTCGAGATGCCCATTGGCAAGGTCAAGTGGTTTGACCCGAAGAAAGGCTACGGGTTCATCTTCGGCGACAAGGGCCAGGATGTCTTCGTCCACTACACCTCGATCGTGGGCGACGGGTTTCGTGCCCTCAAGGACGGCGAGACCGTCAACTACGACGTGGTGCAAGGCGACAAAGGTTACCAGGCCCGCAACGTCCTGCGACCCGAGTCGCCCCCGTTGCTCCAGCAAGGCCCCGCTTCCTAAGGTGCCCTCCCGGCTTGTCGTCGCGCCGCCTCTGGCAGTTCTCTGCGCTGTCTGCTTCGCCGGCCGGCGGAAATGGGGGTCTGTCCGTCCGGGCCTGGAAAGGGCTGGGCCATGACGCGGTGGATGCTGTTCGGGGCTGTGGTCGGCGCTCCCGTCTGGATCCTGGCCACCCTCTGGCTTACCAGGCGGGCATGGCACAACGCCCGGCGCCTGGCCGCCCGCGCCAAGGGGCACGACCACCTGGTGGAGCTGGGGCATCTGGCGGGCGGCCTGGCCCACGAGATCAAGAACCCCCTTTCGACGATCAGCCTGAATCTGCGCCTGCTCAGCGAGGACCTCTCCCACTACGACGATGACGAGCACCGACGCTGGCTGCGGCGCCTGCACAGCGTGCAGGGAGAGGCCAACCGCCTGAAGGCGATCCTCGACGACTTCCTGCGGTACGCCGGTCGATACGAGCTGTCGCTGAAGCCCGAGGATCTGCGGCAGGTGGTGGGCGATGTGGTGGATTTCTTCGCGCCGCAGGCCGACGCGGCGCGGGTGGTGATGCGCGCGTCGATGCCGGAAACGCCGATCCGCTGCCTCGTGGACGCCAATCTCATCAAGCAAGCCCTGCTCAACCTGATGATCAACTCCGTGCAGGCCATGGAAGGCGGCGGCGAGCTGATCCTCCGCGTCTCGGCGCGGCGAGCCAACGCCGTCATCGAGGTGATCGACACCGGGCCGGGCGTCGCGCTCGCCGATGCCGAGAAGATCTTCCAGGTCTACTACTCGACAAAGAGAGGCGGCACCGGCCTGGGGCTGCCCACCGCGCGGCGAATCGTCCGCGAGCACAATGGAACGCTCCGCGTGGAATCCGAGCCCGGCCGGGGCACCCTGTTCGTCATATCGCTTCCCCTGGACCGCGGGGGCCGCGGCATGCCTCCCGCCGACCCGGAGGCGCCCCAGGACGCGAAGAGATGACTCGCGCCGAGCAGGATTCCCCGGGACGCATGTCCCTGGGCCCCGGGATCGGGATCCTGGGGCCGTCCGTCCCGCCCGATGCGAGCCCTTCGCTTGAGTCCGCGCTGTCCGGCGCGCCTGTACCGCGCCGCCGACGCGGGCAACCTCTGCCTCCAGCCGGCGCCCGCTGTCTCTTGATGCATGGCGGCGATGATGGTATTCAGTTGAATCACGGGAAGCATCCATGGAAAGCCAGGACGACAGGATTCGGGAGATTCTCGCCCAGCTTAAGCGCGGGCTGAAGTCGCTCCACGGTGAGCGGCTGTGCCGCGCCGTGCTCTTCGGCTCGCGCGCCCGCGGCGACAACGGCCCTGATTCCGGCATCGACGTGCTGGTCGTCCTCAAGCCGCCGTTCGAGGTCGGTGAGGAAACCACGAGAACCCGCGCACTTACGTGGTCGCTTTCGCACGACAGCGACTGTGTCGTCCGTTGCACCTTCATGGATGAGGACCAGTGGAACTTGTGCGAAGATCCTCTGACGATCAATGTCAACAGAGAAGGGGTCGCTGCATGACCGGAGGTCAACTGGATCTGCCGATGGGAGCCAGGGACAGCCTCGATGCTGCGGAGAGGCTTCTTGCTGGGGGACATTGGGGCTTCGCCGCATCGCGGCCGCACTACACAACGTCGCGGTATGAGTCGCTGAAGGATGTTCCCCCAGACCCAACTGAGCAATGACCTAAGCGAGTACTGATCCGTCTCATGAGTGCCACCGACACAACCGCCGCCGATATCCTGATTGTCGAGGACGAGATCGCCCATGCCGAGGCTATCGAGGAAGGCCTCTCGCGCATGGGCCACCGCTGCACCGTCGTGCATAACGTCCCCTCGGCCGTCGCCAGGCTCCGCGCCCAGCCGTTCGACGTCGTCGTCACCGACCTCGTGCTCGAACCTGAGGCCGACGGCGGACTGAAGGTCCTCGCGGCCGCCAGGGAGCACTGCCCCGGCGCCAAGGTCATCCTCATCACCGCCCACTCGTCGGTCGGCACCTGCCGACAGGCCCTACAGGACGGGGCCTTCGATTACGTCGAGAAACCCCTCGACCTCGACGAGTTCCGCCTGATCGTGTCGCGGGCGGCCGAGATGACCGCCCAGAGGCGGACGATCCAGGAACTCCGCCAGCGAGTGGACGAGAAGTTCGGCTTCGAGAACATCGTCGGGCACTCCGCCGACGTGGTGAAGATCCTCGACACCATCCGCCGCGTGGCCCACACCGACCTCAGCGTGCTCATCCTCGGCGAGAGCGGCACGGGCAAGGAGTTGCTGGCCAACGCCATCCACCAGAACAGCCGCCGCGGCGCCCAGAAGCTCGTCGCCATCAACTGCGCCGGCCTCAGCGAGACGCTGCTGGAAGACGAGTTGTTCGGGCACGTCAAGGGCGCGTACACCGGGGCCACCACCGATCGGCCGGGGCGATTCGAGTACGCCGACGGCGGGACGCTGTTCCTCGACGAGATCGGCGACATGCCGATGGCGATGCAGGCCAAACTGCTTCGCGTGCTGGAGAACGGCGAGGTGGTCCGCGTGGGGGCCAACGCTCCCCTTCGCGTGAACGTGCGGATCGTCAGCGCGACCAACACGGACCTGGCCGCCCGCGTGCAGGAAAAGAAGTTCCGCGAGGACCTCTACTTCCGCATCAAGGGCGTGACGCTGGAAATCCCCCCGGTGCGGCAGCGCCGCGAGGACATCCCCCTACTCATCGAACATTTCATCCAGCAGACCAACGCCCAGCACGGCACGAAGGTCAAGGGCCTCTCGCCCGCGGCCCGCCGCGTCCTGGTGGCCTACCCCTGGCCGGGAAACGTCCGCCAACTCCGCAACGTCGTGGAGAACATGGTCGTCCTGGCCGCGGGCGACAGGCTCGACGTGGACGACCTGCCGCCGGAAATCCACCGCCGACCCGGCGAGGCGTCCGCCGGGCAGTTCGACCAACTCGCCGGCATCAGCCTCGAAGAGGCCGAGAAGGAACTCATCCGCAACACGCTCAAGATGGTCGAGGGCAACCGCGAGAAGGCGGCCGAGATGCTCGGCATCGGCGAGAGGACGCTGTACCGGAAGATCAAGGAATACGGCCTGAAAGAATGACGCCGACTCCGGGACGGTGCCCGCCCGGCGGGAGCGTCCATGGTCCGGACGATCGCCAGTTTCGGGTCTTTGTTCGTAGTTCTGCCGTAAGGCGGGCCGTTTCTTAACGCACGCGTGCCGGGATTCCGCCTTACGGCGGGACTACGAACCCGGAACAGACGCACTTGTCGATGTTCAAGGAGACACAGATGCTGATTCGCCTCTTACTCGCTGCCTGCTTCTGCCTGAGTCCTGCGGCGCTCGCGCCGGCGGCCGACGACGCCAACTCGGCCCCCGCGGGCCGGGTGCAGGGACTCGCAAAGGAGATCTCCGACCTGCTGCGGCTCAAGGTCGCCGGCAAGGCCCTTTGCGTCGATCGCGAGCACTGGACGGCCGCGGTTAAGGGCGATGCCGAAAAGAAAGACGGCAACGACACGGAACCGGCCCCCGCTCCCGCCGTGGGCAAGCGCCTGGCGCGCATGCGCATCGTGGGCGGCGCAATCGCCCTCGGCGGCGCGATGGGCGGCGAAGGCGGCGACCCCGCCCAGGTCCTCTTCCATCGCCTTCAGGCGGCCTCCGGGTGCATGAACCTTTCCACGAGTAACAACGGCGCCGCCACGCAGATGTCCGCCAGCGGCAACGGCATGCTCTTGGCGATGAGCCAATCGGGCGAGTCCTTCTCCCTGTCCATCACGGAAGAGGGCGACGCCGGCCAGTACGTACGCCTGTCCGAGCCAGGCAAGGGCGAACTGCAGATTACCATCGTGCATCTGTCGCGCCCGGCCATGTTGACTCTGAAGCAGACCGCCGACGGGCGCATCTCCATCGTTCACCTCCGCGGCGACAAGGTCACCCGCCTGCGGGGCGACAGCTATGTGGACCTGTTCGGCAAGGAAGGCGCCTACGTCGAGAAGGAACTGCTTCCGCTGCTGCGCCAGATGGGCATCGTTCTGGGCGAGCACCGCTTCAGCCCCGCCGTGACCAAGGCCGTCCTTTCGCTGCTGGCAGACCCGCTCGCGCCCGAACGGGCCAAGCAGTTCGACGCGCAGATCGCCGACCTCGATGCCCCCACCTTTGCCAGACGCGAGGCCGCCACCAAGGCCCTGACGGAGGACCTGGTGCACTGCTACGGGCAGGTTGCGGCCGCCGTAAAGACCGCCGCCGCCGGCAGCGAGAAACGTGAGCGGTTGGAAAGGATCCTCGCGACCAACCCCGACCTCCGCAAGGTCTGCGAGATCGTCCACGAGGGCAAGATGCTCCAGGACGCCGCCTACCTTGTCGCCCTGATCGATCGCGTCGAGGCGAAGGACCGCGCGGCCGTCGCGGCCGCCCTGCGGAAGCTGACCGGCAAGGACTTCGGCCCCGACGCGGCCGCCTGGCAGAAGTGGCTTGACAGCGAGCCGAAGAAGTAAGTCCGTGGCGACGCCTTCCTCGTCTGTAGTGCCGCCGTGAGGCGGGCTGTTTGCCATCGTGGGCGCGCCGAGATTCCGCCTGACGGCGGGACTACGAACGGGGAACGACGCGCCTCTCTCCCATAAGCGACCCTCCACCATTCAGCATCTTTCATTGAGCACTTGGCACTGCAATCCCCCCTTGTACGTCCTGAAAGCCGCATCGAGCTAGCCCGTTTGCCTTCCATGACGCCTCCCTCAGAAGTCGCCACAACCGCGACGTTCGACTACGAACAGCACTTCGCCAGTTCGCGAACTTTCTTCCGCCCCTTCGGGGCTCTATGCTTAATTGCTTGTATACCGGGGGCTTACGCCCCCGGCCAAATCCTGACCGCCCCTTCGGGGCGAAGAGGGGTGGAACTGCTTGCGCAATTCTTTCACAAGCTCTCAATACTTCACGGTCGTGGCGGGGCGGTGCAGGTAGCCCTGGACGAACCCCGCCGTGTCCCGGTCTTCCCACTTGCCCTTCATCGTGCCGGCGAAGCGGTCGCCGTCGCGGGTCATTTCGATGGCGTACTCGCCGGTCCCCGCCTCCCGCGTGAGCAGCGTGGGGACCAGGCGGATTCGCACGGTCAGGCGGGCCTTGTCGTTGTCGCCCTCGGCCGCCCGCACCTCGCCCCGGATGCCGTTGCCGTACACCTGCGCGTCCCACTTGCCTTCGCGGCAGACCAGGCCGATGCGCATAGGGCTGCTGCCCAGGCGGAGGCTTCCCTTGCCGTCGGGCTGGGCGGGCGGCAGCTTGGTCTCGTTGACGACGGCGGCCGACAGCGTCAGGAAGACCTGCCCGTGGACGGGCTTGTCGTGCCTGGCGATGGGCGGGCGGTCGGCGTTGGCGGCCACGTAAGCCGACCTCACGTTGCCGGGCCGGACGATCTCCACGCTGCGCATCTGCGGGCCCTTGCCGCTCCAGAGGCCGTCGCCGCCACCGTGCCAGCGGTACTTGGTCAGGCCGACGATGCCCGGATGGGCGAAGGCCCGGTCCATCGCCTGGCGGATTCGGACGGCCTGGCGCTGGGCCGGCGTGTACCCGCCGGGCGGCTCGATGGGGTCGCGCACGATCAGGTACGAGTCCGTCGTCAGGCTGTACTCGCCGTTGAGCACGGGCCGGCCGGAATAGCGGTGGAACTCCGTGTAGGTGTCGTTGAACTCGGCGTGGTAGCAGTTGCGGCTGGCGATATCGACCCACTTGGCCTCGACGGCCAGCACGTTGGGGTGCGGCGTGCCGCCCCATCGCATGCCGAGGATCATGTGGTTGGGGTCGTACTTGCGGATCGCCTTCACGCAGATGGCGAAGTACTCCTCGAGCCAGAGCCGCACGAAGTCCCAGTGGTCCTTCACGTAGGCGTCGGAGCACAGGACGATCTCGTTGGCGGTGAGCTTGCGGATGTCCTGGCGCGTCGTCAGGGCGACGCCCCACGCCTTGCCGACGGCCTCTGCCTTGCCGTCGTGGCGGGCCAGCACGAACTCCCAGGCCTTCTTGTACGCCGCCCGATCCTCCTGGAGGCTCAGGCAGTACTGGAGCAGCCCCAGGCCGCGGGTGTTGAGCTGCGGCTCGGCCGGCAGGAGGAGGCGGTCCTCAGGCAGCGGCCCGCCGGGGCGGTAGGCGGGGCTGTTGGCGACGATCCGCTGGCCGGGGCCGAGCATCTCCATGAAGCCCGTCTCGTTTTCGAGGTAATAGCCGATGCACATGCGGTTGTCGCGGTTGGGCGGGCAGATCGCCTTGCATCGCTCGTCGTAGGCCCTCCGCCACGCCTCGTCGAACACGTCCGGGAACCGCCGAGCGAGGCT
>CAYWTX010000491.1:0-21931 GCA_964461295.1 uncultured Planctomycetaceae bacterium
CCTCATTCGCGTCCGACCGTGCCGGCACGGCACGGCTCTGTTACGCCCGCGAACGCAACCGGTCCCTCATTCGCGTCCGCGAACGGAAGCGGTCCCTCATTCCCGCCCGCGAACGGAAGCGGTCCCTCATTCCCGCCCACGTCCAGACGCGGGCAGGATGTCGGTGAGACGCACGGCCGGTACGCCCATGCCACGCCCTCACCCTCGGCGACGTGGAGGGCGAGGAGGATGGAGCGTTTCTGTTGGCAACTGGGGCAGACGGAGCGTTGCTTGCAGGAGAAGGCGACGAAGAACTCGTGGCGGGAGTCGGGGGCAGCGGACGCGGCGCCGGCCCGGGTTCGTCTGCCCCTGTAAGCCGCGGCTCGCGGCTGTTGCCGGCTCGCCTGGCGCACAACGCAGTCGCGCATACGCATGGGATGCAGCCCCGAATCCCGGCCTGGGCGGCGTGCATTGCGATTGGGATGTGCTGAACCCTCAGATGAGTGTTTTCTCAACTGAGGGGGTGGGTGGGGGGCTGAAGACGTCGTCGTCCAAAACTGTAACTACAGTGGCACTTCGCGCGAAATGCGTTTGCGGCGGATTGTGGGCATTTGCCGGGGAAAGCGGGGGAATGCGCGAGCTTCACACCTATTCTCGCGGCTGTGTCGTTCCTGGCCTTGGCCGCCATGGCGATGGCGACCCGCCCGTCGGGGGCGCTTACTTCCCGCCCAGGCGTGCCAGCAGGGCCTTTGCCCGCACGGCTGCGGGGCAGGCGGGCATGGGCGCGATCACGCGGTCGCTGATTCCGTCTTCTTGCGCCGGGTTCAGCGAATGCCGCCAACCGATGGGCCGCAGCCGTGTTACACATGGCAGGCGCCTCAACGCGGACTGGAGTCAAGGAATGGCGGTCTCTTGCTTCACCGCGCTGGTCGCGTCGGCGGTGCTTGGCGTCACTTGCCTGGGCGTCGCCGGGGACGAGCAGCCGGGGACGCAGCCCGGCCGGCTCTGGCGGCACGAGATGGACTTCGACCTGGTCGGCTGAGCAAGGCGATGGCCGAGGCGTGGTTGAGGTATCATGTCGTGCATGGACAGGAGATCGAGATCAAGTGACGGGTGTCGGGTGCGAGCGTCGAATGACCGAAGCAGGACCGGTGGTTTCATGAAGACCTTTCCCGCGGCTTGCCTGGCGGCGCTGCTCGCGCTGAGTGCCGGTTCACTTGCGCAGACCAGCGCGCCCGCGACGGCCACGGCGCCGTCGGCGCCGGGCGTGCCCGACGTAGTCCTGTCCCGCCTGCGCTCCCAGTACCTTTCCGAGGACGACCGGACGCCCGGCGTCTCCGAAGCCGACAAGATCCGCCGCTACGAGGCCATGCTTCGCGAGGGCGCCTGGGCCGAGAAACAGTATCCCCGGGCCGCCGATCTCTACCGCGTCCGCGAGTGGATGCTCGCGGCCGCGAAGGGTCTGGCCACGCTGGAGGGCACGGCCGAGGCGCGCCGGCAGCTGATGGAGATCATCGAGCGTCAGGCGGCGGACGCGGCGGCACCCGCGGAGGCCCGTCTGCCGGCGGACCTGATGCTGTGGCGCGTGCGCCTGGACCAGTTCGGCGATTCGCCGGCCGAGACGGCCGAGGAGATCGAGCTGTTCCTCGAGCGCTACGCGAGGACGCCGGCGGCGGCGAGATCGCTGATGGGCGCGGTGGAGTTGTCCAAGGCGACGGGGGCGAAGTACATCACCCAGCGGTGTCTGCGACAGTTGGGGCGGCACTTCTCCGAGCCGGGCGTGGCGGAGTATCTCGAAGCCGCGGGGCTGAACCCCCACCATGGCCGCCTGATGCCCGCTCGGCTGACGAAGCTGGACGGCAGCACGATGTCGCTGCCTCGCGACACGATGGGCAAGGTGACGGTGCTGCATTTCTGGTCGATGGAGCGGTCGGGGCTGGCCGCGCGGCGCGGCCCGGCCGGGGCGATGAAGCTGAGTTACGAGAAACTGCGCAGCCTGGGCGTGGAGTTCGTGGGCGTCAATCTCGATACCGACGTGGCGAAGGTCCGGCGGTTTGTCGAGGCGGAGGGTATGTCCTGGCCGCAGTCGTGCAGCGGCCTGGGGGCGAACGATCCGGTGTTCCGCCGCTACCGCGTGCCGGTGCTGCCGGCGTGGTGGGTGATCGGCCCGGACGGGCGGGCGATCTCCAATTCCTACACGCAAGGCGACCACAGCCTGGAATGGACCGCGTGGGGCGGCGGGTTCGCCGGCCACGTCGAGAACGTGCTCAGCCAGATGCAGGAAGCGATCGCTCGCGCGCCGTACTACCGCAGCGGCGAGTTCCTGCTCGACGTGCCGGAGGTGTTTCCGCAGACGGCGCCCGCGGCGGGCGACATCCCGGCTGAGGAGCTCGCCGCGATTCGTGAGAAGCTCTTCCTGCCGCCGTCGCTGGGCCTGTGGCCCAAGGAGAAGGCCGGCCTGCTGCGGCAAGCGTTGCAGGCTGCCCGAGCGGCCGAGCGGGAGCATCCCGCGGCCGCGAACCTCGCGCTGGCGCGGAACTGGGCGATGGTGGCCGCGAAGTGGCTGGCGCACGAGACGGGCGACGCGGCGTGTGCGGCCGAGGCGAAGAAGATTGCCGACGCGATCGTCGCTTCCGGCGCCGCTGGGCGCGACCGGCTGCTGGCCGAATACGTGCGCCTCTCGGCCGACCTTGCGGCCGCGGGGGAAGCCGCGAAGGCGGCGGAGCGGATCGGCGCGTTGCGCCGCGCGTACGCCGGCGGCGCGGTGGAATGGGCGGCGGACATCCTGGGCGCGATGCTGGCGATCGAATGCGGCGAGGAGGAGACGCGGATCGCGGTGGTGCGCGATCTGTACGAGCACGCCGCGGCGCAGCCGAAGGTGCGAGGCTTCCTGCGCGACTACTGCAACGCGCACGTGGACGCCCGCTCGTCGTATTTTCAGTATTGGCCGATCGGCCTGATGGCCGCGGGCGGCGAGCCGCCGGCGACCGATCCGTTCGTGCCGCGAACCGTCCTGCCGCTGCTGCGGGGCGGCACGCTACGACTCGGCGAGGACACGCGCGGCAAGGCGGTCGTGATCCAGTTCTGGTCGGCCGCCCACCCGCCGCTGTCCATGGCGACGATCTGCGGCAACCGCAAGCGGCCCGGCGAGTTGGTGGCCGACGCGGACGTGATCTCCGTCGCGGTGAACCTGGATACCGCGCGAGCGGATGCGGAGCGTTTCGCTGTCGGGGACGACGCGTCGGTGAAGTGGGTGCAGGTGTTCAGCGGCAAGGGGCACGACGATCCCCTCGCCCGCGAGCTGGACGTCTACCACCTGCCGCGCACGGTAGTGCTGGACACCCAGGGGGCGATCTTCCGCTGGGGCTGCCCGGTGCTGCTGGGCGAATCGGCCCAGCAGGCTGCCAGGCCCCCGCCCGTGGCGCCCGCGTCGCTGCCCCCGCCGCCGCCGGGGGACGTCACCACCGCCCCGGCCGACGCTCTGCCCAAGACGCTGTCGCTCGAACTGGGCGGCAGGCTCGCGATGGAACTGGCGCTGGTGCCTGCGGCCGACTTCCGCATGGGGCCCTATGGCGAAGGGCGCCGCTACGGCGACGACACGCGCCTGCGCGTCGTGACGATCACGCGCCCGTTCTACATGGGCGTCTGCCCGGTGACGCGGGCGCAGTTCGCGGCCTTTGTGAAGGACAGCGGCTACACGAGCGAGGCCCAGCGGGAGGGATGGGCGTACACCTGGACCGGCGGGCGGTGGACGAAGACCGACGGCGCGTGCTGGGAGAAGCCCGGTTTCGAGCAGGATGGCAATCACCCGGCCGTGTGCGTCACCTACGCCGACGCGACGGAGTTCTGCAAGTGGTTGGCCCGCCGTAGCGGACGGGCCGTGCGGGTGCCGACGGAGGCGCAGTGGGAGTTGGCCTGCCGCGGGAGGACCACGAGCGTCTACCTGTGGGGCAACGATCCCAACGGCGGCGAGGGGTGGTGCAACGGGGCGGATGCTTCGCGCAGGGAGATGGGGAAGACCTGCCCCGCTGAAGCGGGCAGGCCCCTGTTCGCATGGAATGACGGGTATGCGTTCACCTCGCCCGTGGGCAGGTTCAAGCCCAACGAGAACGGGCTGTACGACATGCTGGGCAACGTGTGGGAGTGGACGAGCGACTGGTTCGACCAGGGATTCGAATACAGCCACCAGTGGAGGCAGGTGCGTTACGACCCGGCGGGGCCCAGCAGCGGTTCGTACAAGGCCGTGCGCGGCGGAAGCTGGCAGGGCGGGCCGCAGGACTGCCGCTCGGCCGCGAGGCGCCCCGAGCCGCCGGCGGCAAAGATGAACATGGTCGGCTTCCGCGTGTGCGCCGACGCGCCGCGGTAGGGGGGAACGAGAAACACCCGAGGACGAGGAGGACGACGAGGACGAGGAGGAGGACGAGGAGGACCGGGAGGGGACATGACCGATCACGAATACGAAGAGAAGTTGGCTTTACTACCAGACCGACGCCGCTGAAGCGGGTCGGCCTCCCGTTCCCGATCGTCGTCCTCCTCCTCGTCCTCCTCCTCCTCGTCCTCGTCCTCCTCCTCGTCGTCGTCCTCGTCCTCGGTTGTTTCTTCTCCCCCTACGCCTTCGCTTCTTCCCATTGCTTCTCGAGGAAACGGAAGCACTTGGGGATTTCTTCCTCCGGCTTGCCCCTCACCGTGCACTCCAGGCTGCAATAGTCCTGGTAGCCGATCCTCTTCAGCCCGCCGAAGCCCTGCACGTACTCGTGCCCCTCCTGCCCGGGGGCGATGCGGCTCTTGCCCGTCGCCAGGTGAACGTGGTGGAGGTACCGCCCGGCCGAGAGAAACGCGCCCAGGTCGGACGTCTCCTCGATGGACATGTGGTAGAAGTCGCCCATCATGCCGATGCCGGGGCTGTTCACGTCGCGGCAGATGCTGGCCGCGTCGGCCAGCATGCGGAGGAAGAACGCCTCCTTGCGGTTGAGCGGCTCGAGGAGGATTCGCGTGCCGGCCTTGGCGGCATGCTCGCCCATCGCCGGCAGCGTCTCCAGCAGCACCTGGCGGGCATCCTTGGGGTGAAGCTGCTTGTGCTGGTTGAACGCCGGCACCAGGATCACGCCCGTCGAGCCCACCTCGCCCGCGGCGGCGACGATCTCCTTCAGCTCGGCGGCGCCCTTCTCGCGCACGGCCGGGTCGGGATCGATCAGCCCGAAGTACCCCGCGCAGATGGCCGACACCTTCACGCTGGTGCCCTTGATGGCCGCCAGCACGGCCTTGGGGTCCTTCATGTGCTGCTTGAACAACTCGACGCCGACGCCGCCCCAGTCCTGGAGCTTGCGGACCTTCTCGCCCAAGTCCTTGCCCGGGACCTTGTTTTCCTGACTGGACAGTTTCAGCACGGCCTTTGCCTCCGTTGCAGGTCTGGCGTCCGCGTCGGCGGCGCTGCCGGCGACCACGCCGGCCGCTGCGCCCGCCCCCGCCAGCGACGCCTTCAGGAAGTCTCGGCGATTCATGAAGTGCTCCCTTGTGAGGATCCTTCGTTTGACGGCATGATATCTGACCGCGGCGGCGACGGCAGTGCAAGACGCTGCCGGAGTTTCCGCGGCCCAAGCCAGCGCCGCACGGGTTCCTGGAACAGCAAGTGGCTTTCGCAAGGAGATCGCACATGGAACTGGGGCATTTTGCCGCATTGCTGGTTGCCGTGTTGGTTGTCGGCTCGTTTGCCATGTCCGCGCCGGCCGCGGGCGATGCGCCGCGCGAGGGCCAGCCGGCCGACATCGCCGCCAGCGCGTATCTCTACCGGGCGGATCGCAGACCCGACGAGAATGCGCCGGAAAGTTGGTTGGCCGTGATGCGATTTGCCGGTCAGCCGCTCAATAAGCCGGTTGACGCGAACGCGCCAGCCGTCAAACAGGTCTTGTGCGCGTTGCTGTGGGAGGAAATCCGGCCGATCCGGCAAGTGGAGTTGACGTGGCCGGCGGAAGCCCGGAATCGCCCGACGAGCGAGGAACTGACCCTCACGACGCTGGACAACCAAGGTTCGGCCAGTTCGTGGTGGAACAACCTGAAGGCAGTCGCAAGGCCCGTCAAGCCGACCGCGTCCCGCGACGGCAGGATCCTCGTATACGACCTGGCGGCCGACACGTGCGGGATCGTGATCGGCGTGGGCAGCGGCAAGGCCGCGGCCGCGTTCGCCGCGCCGGCCGTGCAAGTCCTGGTCGCCGACGCCTGGAAGAAGATGGACATCGAGATCGAGTGGGGATACGACCAGGCCGCCGCCGACAGGGACTACAGCGGACGGGCAGAAGCCTATGACGGGGTGATCGGCAACCTGGCGCCGCTTGATGGCGACAAGACAACGGCGGCGATGTCGGCCAGCGCGTGGCGTTCGGCGGGCAAGGGCGACGGTCGGCGCGGGGTAAGGGCGTCGCTGCTGTACATGGGCACGTCGAAGTGGCGAAGGATCATCCCGTTCACCAGCCAGGCCGATGACGTGGCAAGAACCATTGTCACGGTGTACACAAAGTCGGGAAGCTTCTCTTTCCTGGCCGGCGACCTGGAGAACGGGCCGATCCTGGCGCCGGAGTACGGGTTCTTCGTGCGACGTACCACCGCCCTGTCCGCGCCGGCGACAAAGCCGACTGGCGATCCGAAGGCAACCCGCACGCCACCGGCGCCATCCGAGCCGCCGTTTGGGCTGGAGTCGAAGGCGGCCAGCGCCCGGGAGTTCATCAAGGAGCTCCAGGGACGGAAGCTCAGCACGATCCGCCGGCAGATTCGCGAGCGCCCCGAGCAGACGTGGGAAGGCGCCGTCAAGGCAATCAAGGGCGACAACATGCCGCCGATCCCCGCGCCCCCCGCCGGCTCGGAAAACAAGATGCAGGTGCTGGTGCCCTGCCCGCGTCTGACGGCCCAGTGGGCCTTGGGCGACTGGCACATGGTCCGACACTGCAAGAAGCACCCCACCACCGGCCGGCTGTGGTTCAACGACCACCCGTATGGAATCCTCGCCGCCGAAACCTACATGGTCCTGGCGGCCCTGGACCTGATGGGTTCACACAAGGCGGCCGAGGACGGGTTGGATCAGTGGGTGTCGCTGCCGATGAACCCCAATTCCAAAGGCCATCACAACTGGGCGCTTCCGGACTATCCCAACGGGCTGTTCTCCGAAGGCGCCGGTTGCATGACTCACGCGGTTGGCCCGCCGGGCGCCGGCGGGCACATGGACGGCGTGCACGCCTTCGGGCCCGGCTCGATCGGCTGGGCGCTGGTCGAGCACTACCGGCTGACTGGCGACAAGGAGTGGTTCAGGGCCTCGGCCCCGCGCATCAAGGCCAACGTCGAGTGGATGTTGCGCCAGCGACGAGTGGTCCAGAACATGATCCCCGGCGGCGAAAAGCTGTGGTGCAAAGGCATTGAGCCCGCCCTCCAGGTCACGCCCGACAGCGGCGGTCTGTGGATGCAGTTCTACGAGTGCCAGGCGTACTACTGGGTCGCGGCAGCGCACTTCGCCGATGCCCTGGCGGAGATCGACCCCGCCGAGGGCGCCCGACTGCGGGCCGAAGCTGAGGCGTTCGGCAAGGACCTGCTCGCGGCAGTGGAGCGGTCGATCGCGCTCTCGCCGGTGGTGCAGGTGCGGGATGGGACCTTCCATTCGGTCATTCCGTTCGCCTGCTACTGCCGCGGCCTGTCCACGGGCGCCTGGGGCTGGAAGCGCGACGGGTCGGGCAAGCACGTTGGCCCGATGTACTGGGAGACGGTTCAGTCGGCGGCGCCGCTGATCAGCCCGGCCGAACTGCTGGCCGCGGACGACCCGCGCGTGCAGGGATACCTCGACGTGCTGGAAGACCGGCTGTTGCTGGAGAATGCCAATGTCGTCGGCCGCGACTGGTTCGCGGCCGGCTGGCAGTACCAGGGCGGACTGGAGCGAACGCCCAACGTTCATCTGGCGGCCGACGACATCCCATCCTTCCTGCGATCGTTCCTGAACTGCTATGCCATCGACATTCTTCCCGCACAGGGCTACATCTTCCGCGAGCACGCCACCGGCGGGCCACCGGACAAGATCTTCGAGGAGGCGGCATTCCTGGAGCGATTCCGGAACATGCTGGTGATGGAGCAGGGCCAATCGCTGTGGGTCGCGCGCGGCACGCCGCGGGTGTGGCTGGAGCAGGGCAAGCGGATCAGCGTGAAAAACGCCCCGACGCACTTCGGCACGCTGGCGTACGAGATCGTCTCCGACGCGGACAACGGGAAGATCATCGCTTCGGTGGATGTGCCGGCCCGCAACGCGCCGAAGGAAATCCTGCTGCGCCTGCGGCATCCCAAGGCCGCGCCGATCAAGTCCGTGACGGTGAACGGCAAGGAATGGAAGGACTTCGACCCCGCCCGCGAACTGGTGCGCTTGACCGGTTTGACTGGCAAGGCGGCCGTGGCGGTAACGTACTGATCGCGACGGATCCAGCCAACACGAGCGAACTGGTGACGTACGAACGAGCGGAGTGAGTATTCGGCAAGTGGAGTCGAGCGACCGATGAAGCAATACAGCGTGGGCCTGGTCGGGCTGGGGAACATCGCGGCGTTCAAGTGGGGCGAGCCGGGCGATCCGCTGGCGTTCAACCACGCCGGCGGCATCGCGGCCAGCGGCGGGCGCGTGCGTCTGGCGGCCGTCGCTGACACCGACCCCGCGCGCCGGGATCGCTTCGCCCGCGAGTGGGGTCCGTACCTGCCCGACGCGACCGCGTACGCCTCGGCCGAGGAACTGCTCGCCGCCGGCGTGCCGGACATCGTCTCGATCTGCACGCCCGGGGCGACCCATTTCGAACTGGCCATGCGTGTCCTGGCCTCCGGGTGCAGGGCTGTCTTTCTGGAGAAGCCTCCCACCAGTTCGCTGGCGGAGTTGGACGAGTTGCTCGCCGAGGCCGACCGGCGCGGGGCGAACGTCACGGTGTCGTACACGCGCCACTGGCGGCCGAGGATGCGCGGCATGGAGCGGCTGATCCAGCGGGGGCTGATCGGGCGCGTGGAGCGGGTGGTGGGGTACGTTCGCGGCGGGACGCTGTACTTCCACGGGCACGTCACCGACATGCTCTGCCAGTTCCTGGGCTACGAGCCGAGGGGGGTGTACGCGACGGGGCGGCCCGGCCCGCCCGTGCCCGCGGGCTACGAGGACGACCCGGTGCTGGCGGCGATGGTGGTGGAGTTCGCCGGCGGAACGACGGGCGTGCAGGTCGGGGCCGCGGGGCGCTGGTGGCCGGGGTTCCACGTGGACATCCACGGCACGGCGGGGTGTGCCCGGACGGGCGCGGAGATCGCCCCGGGCGCGTGGGACGCCAAGGGCAAACCGATCGACCTTGCGGCGGCGGGCATGCCGGCCGACCGGAACGCCTTCGCCGAGGCGTACGAGGACATCGCGGCGTGGCTGGACGGCGGCCCGACGCCGCCTTGCAGCGGGCGCGCCGCCCTGGCCGTCAGCGAGATCGGCTTCGCCGCCGTGGAAAGCATCCGCACCGGGCGGCGGGTCGAACTGCCGTGCGCGAACCGCGCCCGCCGCGTCTGGCCGGCGAAGGTCGCCGAGCCGTAGATCGCGGCTACTCCAGGTTCGCGTGCCGCTTGCGGTAGGCTTCCAGGTCGAACTTCAGCTTCTCGGCCAGGACGTTGAACACCGCGTCCAGGCAGAGGCTGACGGAGTGCTCGAACACCGCGGCGCGGATGACGATGTCCTCGGCCTGGCAGGGGATGCACACCAGCGTGTCGGCCTCCTTGGCGAGAACCGAGTCCGGGGCGGCCGTGATGACGGCAACCTTGGCGCCGAGTTGCTTGGCCCGGCGGGCGATGTAGTCGGTGTAGCCGGTTTCGCCGGTGCAGGAGATGGCCACCAGCAGGTCGCCGGCCTCGGCCGCGGGAGTGATCGTCTCGCCGGGGATGTAGGCGGTGAGCCCGGCGTGCATGAGCCGCATGGCGAAGCTGCGGGCGACCAGCCCGCTGCGGCCAGCCCCCACGACGAACGTCCGCCGCGCGGTGGGCAGCACGCGGCTGAGCTCCATGAAACTGTCCCAGTCCACGGTGGCCATGGTCTTGCCGATCCGTTCGAGCAGTCCGGCCCCGGCTGATTCCAGTGCTTGTCTGTCGGGCATTGTCTCTACCTGGCTCCTTTACGCGTGTACGCCAAGGGGCGGCATTTCGTCCCACGTGCGCCCTTCCAGCATACGTCCCCGCAGCTTCTTTCGCACGCCGCCCCACTGCTTGAAGAAGAACGGCACGCGCGCTTGCCGGCACTGGTTCCTGATCTCAACAACCCATTCAGACTGCATCGGCCTCGCCTTCGGTCCGGATTCGCCGCCGACGATGACCCAGTCGACTTCGCGCAGGTCAAGGTCGGGAATGGGCCCCAGAAGCGGCTCGATAGATACAAACTTGACGGCGGCACCGCACGAACGGAGGTGGTCGAGGCGGTAGGCGTACTCGGCGCTTTCGACGGTAACGCCCATCCAGATGTTCGGCCGCCAATCAAGGAGCGGGCTTAGCTCCGCCAACCGATCCGAGCGCTTGGTGAGGATCTGGTACTGATGCCAGTTGGCCTGTCCCATGACATCGAATACGCTCTGGATGAATGCGGTGGGAATGTCCTCGTGGAACAGGTCGCTCATGGAGTTGACGAAGACTCGCCGCGGCCGCCGCCATGTCAGCGGCAGGTCGAGCAGGTGCTTGTGCATCGTCACACGGAAGCCGTTGGCATAGGACGGCTGTCCCATCGCCTTCAGCCGTCGTGCCATCCGCTCGGCGTAGCAGTTGGCGCACCCCGGGCTGATCTTGCTGCACCCGGTGACGGGGTTCCAAGAGGCTTCGGTCCACTCGATCGCGGATTGAGCGCCCATCTAGACTGCTCCACGGTTCCTGTACTTGCGGAAGATGTCTTCCACGATCTTGGCCCCTGTAGCGTTAGGGGACGCAAAGAATAGGTAGTAGACGATCCCGCCACGAGTGTTGCGCATAGGCATCGGGTCGGGAACGAACTTGAATCCCGCGGCTTCGCGCAGCCGCTCCTGAAAGGCAGTGGCTACACGGCTGATGTTCGTCTTCTCCTCCATGTCTCCAAAGAGCCCGGGATTCTTGGTGTAGGCAGCTTCCATCCATGAACGGTCCCCCCAGAACTTGTCCATTCTGCTCGCTTGCTCAGCCTTGACGCGACCGGATTCCCGCCAAAGGACATTCATGTGCATGTCCATGACAGGGAAGTTCAGGAAGATCTCGATGCTTCTGCTCTGCCCAGCGAATCGCATGACCTCCCAATCCAGGTGGAGACCGTAGGGATCCAGAAGGCAAAGCGCGCGGTGGTAGTCTTCGTACAAAGCGCGAGGGAAAACCTGACTCACCAGTACCTTGTTGCAGTCACCCCCATGGACAAAGACTTCGGGGCGGTCACCCGCGAGTTCTTGCAGCCGCCGCGCCCTCCCACCGTTCAAATCCACAAAATGGAACTCCTTGAAGGGCGGAACCACGTTCAGAGCGTTCAAGGGACTCCCCGGTATGAACTCGCCGGTCGCCTTGGACACATGGCTACCGGCACCCGCGAACCCGTCGACGTAGAGATGTTTCCGAATCGACGACTGCGTCGACATCACTGTGGAGTAGGCGCTGGCGTACTTCCGAACTATGTCTAACTTGATTTCCGACCAGTAACCAACTTCATCCACTTTCACTGCATCCATGTCGCTCATTCTCCGCCCTTTCCTTTACCCGATCCCCTTCTTCTCCCACTTGAGCAGGTTGAGGACCTTCGCCAGGGTGCTCTTGCCGTCGCGGATTTCCTGGCGGATGCGGTTTTCCGCCTCCAGCACGTCGGCGGCGCGGTTGGCCATCTCCACCGCGCGGGCCTTGGGGATCACCATCACGCCGTCGTCGTCGGCCACGATCCAGTCGCCCGGACAGATCCGCTGGCCGCCGATCGTGATGGGGACGTTGATCGCCCCGACGCCGTTGGGGTCGCCGGCGTGGCTGCACACGTGCGTGCTCCACACCGGCAGGCCCAGGCGGCGGATGTCGGCCGTGTCGCGAACCGCGCCGTGCACCGCCAGGCCGGCCAGGCCCTTGTTGCGGGCGGATTCGGAAGCCAGTTCGCCCCAGACGGCGGGGGGTTGTCCGCAGGCGTCGATCACGATGACGTCGCCGGCGGCGGCGACGTCGATGGCCTCGACGGGCTTGGCCCAGTCGCCGGGGGCGGTCTGGACGGTGACGGCCGGTCCGCACGCGAACTGGCCGCGGGCGAGGCCGCGCAGGCCGCTCAGGCAGGGCAGGCGATGCGCGCCGTCGGAGATGTTGCTGGTTCGCACGCGGGCGAGGGCCTGGCGGACGTCCGCGGCCGAGACGCGATGGAACAGTTCGCTGGCGACGGCCTGGCGGGTGTCGATGGCGTGGCGGATTTCGGCGGTAGCCTTGGCGGGGTCGGCGGCCTTGGTGATGGCCCCGCCGATGATGACGACGTCGGCGCCGGCGGCGGCGGCGAGGGCGGCGGTTTCGCTGTTGAGCCCGCCGGCGACGGCGAGGGTGAGGGACGTGGCGCCGCGGAGGCGGCGCAGGTCGGCCAGGGGGTCGGCCCCGTGCATCTGGGCGTCGATGGGGCAGTGCACGCCGAGCCACGCCGCGCCGAGTTCCTCGCACGTGCGGACCATTGCCAGCGGGTCGCCCACGCCGAGAAGGTCCACGGCGACTTCGACGCCGTACTGGCGGCCGGTCTGCACGCATTCGCCGATAGTGGCGAGCGACGCGGCGCCGCTGACGGTGACGACGCCGGCGCCGGCCTTGGCGGCGGCCTCGGTCTCGATCTTGCCGGCGTCCAGGGTCTTCATGTCGGCGACGATGGTCTTGCCGGGCAAGAGGCGGCGCAGCTGGCGGACGGCGTCGAGCCCCTCGGCCTTGATGAGGGGCGTGCCGGCCTCGAGGTAGTCGGCGCCGGCGCCGGCGGCGGCCTGGGCGACGGCGAGCGCCCGCGGCAGATCGAGGAAGTCGAGGGCAACCTGGAGTTTGGTTGTGGTCATGGGTGGCGATTGTACCGCTGGGCGAAAGACCGGGGAACAACCGATCACGATCACGAATCGCGATCACGATGGGACCGGGATGCGAGCGTCAGCTTCCGTTCGTGATCGTGATCGTGACTCGTGATCGGTCGTTTCTTCGCCACCCGTCGCGTGAGCGTCAGCTTCGTCCTCGTCCTCGTCGTCGGTTGTTTCTCTCCTGGCCGGCGACGAATCTTTCCTTGAAGTTGACTGGTCTGGCCGCTAGAAAGGTGGAACGAAGACCCAACTGGGTCCAACGGTTCACAAGTGAAGAGGGCAATCGGAATGGGAAAGCTTCTTGAAGGCTTGCTGCGTCTTCAGTCCATCGAACGCGATTTCTCGCAGGTGCGGCGACGGTTGAAGGCCCGGCAGAACGCAGTGGCCGTACAGCAGAAACGAATCGACCAGCTCCAGGAGAATTGGGACGCGCTGCACGAGAAGGCCGTCGCCCGCCGCAAGGACGCCGACCGCTTCGAGTTGGAGTTGCGGCACAGCGAAGAGCAGGTCAGCAAGTACCGCACGGCCCTCAACACCGCCAAGACGAACAAGGATTACGCCGCGATCCTCACGCAGATCAACACCCTCAAGGCCGACAGCAGCAAGCACGAAGACGCCGCCCTGAAGATCATCCAGGAAGTGGACGCCGTCAAGCTCGAAGGCGCGAAGGTCCACGAGCAGATCGAGTTGGAGAAGAAGCGTCTGGGCGAGATCGAGCAGACCAACTCGGCGGAGATCGCCAAGCTGAAGGCGATGGTGGACGACCTGGCCGGTCGGCGGGCGGAGGCGGTCAAGGGCATTCAGCAGGAGGCGCTGGGCGTCTTCGAGCGCGTGGCCGACAAGTACGACGGCGAGGCGATGGCGGTGGTGGAGGTGCATGGCAAGAGGCCGCCGCACGAGTACGTCTGCGGCGGGTGCTACATGACCCTCAATGCCGAACACGCCAACGCCCTGAAGGTCCGCGACGAGGTCCGCACCTGCGACAACTGCGGGCGCATCCTGTACATGGACGCGACCGCGTCGAACCAGGGATAGGGGAGGAGCGATGGCGTCACCTCTTTGCATCATGGCCCACGTGGATGGCGGGTCGCGGGGCAATCCCGGCCCGGCCGGGTCGGGCGTGATCCTCACGGCCGACGACGGCACACCGCTTTTTGAGGGCGGTTTCTTTCTGGGGCGGGCGACCAACAACGTGGCGGAGTATCGCGGGCTGCTGGAGGCCCTGAGGGCGGCGAATCGGTTGGGCGCGACGGAACTGTGCGTCGTGAGCGATTCGGAATTGCTGGTGCGGCAGATGAACGGGCAGTACAAGGTCCGCAACGAGGGGCTGCTGCCGCTGTTCGAGGAGGCCAGGCGTCTGGCGCGGCAGTTCAAGGAGTGTTCGTACCGCCACGTCCGCCGCGAACTGAACAAGCGAGCCGACGAGTTGGCGAACAAGGCGATGGACGCCAGACGGAACGTGGAAGACGCGGCCGGGCCGATGGCGACGACGAGCGTCGGGGAGGTCCAACCGCCCTCGGCGACCAGGACGGGGCGAGCGAAGGCATCGCTGCTCGGCCGCGCCAAGGCTCCCGTCGAGGTGCGTTCGGCAAGCGACTCGGACATCCCGGCCGTGGCGGAGCTTAGCCGGCAGTTCGCGGCTGAGGACATCTGCTGGGGCATGCGGGGGACGAGCGAGGGGGAACTGGCGAAGCGTCTGGCGGGGCTCTTCCTGGTTGCGGCGCACGGCGAGGAGATTGTGGGCCACGCGTTCGGTCACGTTCGCGACGCGAAGCCCGGCGAGATGTGCGTATTCCCGGACGGGGCGAAGTACCTGGAGTTGGAGGAATTGTACGTCGCCTCCGGCCGCCGCGGGAAGGGGATCGGTTCGGCGCTGGTGGAAGCGATTATGGCGGCGGCGCGGAAGCAAGGCGCCGAACGCGTCCTGGTTTACTCCGCCATCCGCGACACCGAACGGGCGATGAACTTCTACCGCAGGCACGGGCTGAAGGTGTGGTACGTACAGATGTTCCTATAGGCGCCGGTCACTGAAGTGAGCCGCCCGCGGCGATCTCGCGATTCGGGCGCCGGCCTCGGGCGACCCATCGGCGATCGGCAACTCGCACTGAGGTGGACTTTCCTTCCGATGGCGATGTACCCGGAATACTTCGTGCAGCAGGTGGCGCAGGCGACGGACATCGTCGACCTCGTCGGGCAGTACGTCGCGTTGAAGAAGCGCGGGCGCGAGTTCATCGCCCTTTGCCCGTTCCATCAGGACCACGCGCCGTCGATGTACGTCTCGCCCGCCAAGCAGATCTTCAAGTGCTTCGCGTGCGGGGCCGGCGGCGGGGTGTTCCAGTTCCTCGTGCTGTACGAGAAGATCCCGTTCCCCGAGGCCGTGCGGCAACTCGCCGAACGGGCGAACGTCCCGCTGCCGCGCGAGGCGGGGCAGCCCAGCGGCCCCGGCGAGCAGTCCAAGACCGACCTCGCCAAGGTGACCCAGTTCGCGACGGAGTTCTTCCGCCGCAGCCTGCGCACCGCGGCCGGCGCGGCCGCACTCGACTATGCCCGCCGCCGTGGCCTGACGGAGGAATCGCTCCATCGGTTCAGCCTGGGCTACGCGCCGGAATCGTGGGACGCGATCGTCAAGGCCGCCCGAGCGGCCGGGCACGGCGAGGCGGCCCTGCTGGCGGCCGGGCTGGTGATCCGTCGCGACGACGGCTCGGGCTGCTACGACCGCTTCCGCAACCGGCTGATGTTCCCGATCCTCGACGCGGCCGGGCGGGTGATCGCGTTCGGCGGGCGGGCCCTGGCGGCCGAGGAACGGGCCAAGTACCTCAACAGCCCGGAGGGGGTGCTGTTCGACAAGTCGTCGCACCTGTACGCGCTGAACTGGTCGCGTGAGGGGATCGTGCAGAGCGGTCAGGCCGTCGTCGTCGAGGGGTACATGGACGCCCTCATTCCGCTCCAGGCCGGCGTGAACAACGTCGTGGCGACGCTGGGCACGTCGCTGACCGACCGCCACGTGCACATGCTCAGCCGCTACGCCCGCGAGGTGGTGCTGGTGTTCGACGCCGACACGGCCGGTCAGGCGGCGGCCGACCGGGGCCTGGAGATGTTCCTGGCCCAGCGGGTGTCGGTGCGGGTGGCGGCGATCCCGACGGGCAAGGACCCGTGCGATTGCGTGCTGGCCGAGGGGGCGGACGCTTTCCGGGCGCTGCTGGCCGCGGCGCCGGACGCGCTGGAGTACGCCTGGCGGCGGCGCCAGGCGGCCCTGAGGGCCGCCGGGGGGAACCTTGCCGACCGGGGGCGGGCGGTGGAGGATTTCCTGCGGCTGGTGGCGACGTCGGCCGCATACGGGGCGATCGACGACATGCGGCGCGGGCAGCTCGCCCAGCACATCGGGCACATGCTGAACCTGCCGTCGGCCGAGTTGCAGCAGCAGATGCGCCGCCTGGGGCGGGGGGTTCGCCGTGCAGCCGGGGCGGCGCCGGACGCCGCGGCGGCGAACGGCGACAGCGCGCCGGCGGCGAGGGAGGCGACTTCGGACGCCGCCGCCCAGGTGCGTCAGGCCGAGCGCGAGATGATCGAGGTGCTGCTGAACAAGCCCGAGCTGTTTGATCACGCCTCCGAGCGGGTCGACTGGCATGAGTTGACCGACGCGCCCTTGCGCGAGGTGGCCCGGTGGGTGTGGGAACTGGGGCAGGCGGGGCACCTGACGCTCGATGCCGTTCTGGCCCAGGAGGCGATGAGCGGGCTGGGCGGGCTGATCACGGACCTGGCCGACGCGGGCGAGCGGCGAGGCAATTACGAGGCGACGCTGCACGGCGCGGTGTCGCACCTGCTGTACGTGCGAGAGAAACACGGCGGCGGGCTCGCGGAGCGGGCGGGGATGGACGAGGACGCGCTGCGGCGGCTGAGCCGCCGGGGCCTGGGCGAGGACATGAGGCGGACGCCGAGGATCACGTAGCGAATTGCCGATCCGGAGGGCGCGCCTTTTTCCGAGGACGCAGGCGGGAGGCGGTTGACCGCGGAAGCGGTCAGTCGCTATACTAGTATGATTCTGTTCCGATTATACTCTGCGCAACCGGCACGGAGCGTGAGCACCCATGGACGAGTTTGGCGCGACAGTAAGAAAGCTGATCTCCAAGGGCAAGGAGCGTGGCTACCTCACCTACGAGGAGATGAACGAAGACCTCCCCGAAGAGGGCGTGTCTCCCGATAAGCTCGATACCCTGTTGATGACGTTGGACGAGATGGGCATCGAGTTGGTCGACGAGGCCGACGCCGAACGCCGCGAGGCCGTCGGAGCCACCTTCGCCACCGCCAGCGAGGCCGCCGAGGCCGACGAAGAGGATGATCGCTTCAAGGGCGGGGCCGAGGAGGAGTTCGAGGCCGCCAGCAAGCGGATCGACGACCCGGTCCGCATGTACCTGACCCAGATGGGCGACATCCCTCTGCTCACTCGCGACCAGGAGATTTCGCTCGCCAAGAAGATCGAGATGACGCGGATGCACTTCCGCCGGCGCGTCCTGGAAAGCGACTACTGCATCCACCAGGCCGGCGAGACGCTCGACCAGATTCAGCGCGGCGACCTGCCGTTCGACCGGACGATGAAGGTGTCCACCGCGGAGAACCTCTCCAAGGAGACGATCATCGACCGGCTGCCGATCAACCTGGCCACGCTTCGGAAGGTGATCCAGGCCGACCATGCCAACTGGACGGTGGTGCGCAGCGCCAAGGCGAACGACTCGGCCCGCCGGGCCGCCCGGCGCGACCTGTGGCGTCGCCGCCGCCGCGCCGCACGCTTGCTGGAAGAGATGCCCCTGCGAACCAGCAAGGTCCAGCCGTTGATGAAGAAGCTCCAGCACATCTCCCAGAAAATGGACGAACTGGAGCGGATGCTGGCTTCGCCCAAGGACAATGACCTGCCGCCGGAAGACCTCGACGCCATGAAGGACGAGCTGAACGGGCTCATCGACCTGGTCTACGAGGAACCCGACCTGCTTCGCAAGCGCGTCAAGGCCGTGCAGAAGGTCTTCCAGGACTACGAGCAAGCCAAGCGCGAGTTGTCGGCCGGCAACCTGCGGCTGGTGGTCTCCATCGCCAAGAAGTATCGCAACCGCGGGCTGTCGTTCCTGGACATCATTCAGGAAGGCAACACGGGCTTGATGCGCGCGGTGGACAAGTACGAGTACCGCCGCGGGTACAAGTTCAGCACGTACGCGACGTGGTGGATTCGCCAGGCCATCACGCGGGCAATCGCCGACCATGCCCGGACGATCCGCATCCCGGTGCACATGATCGAGACGATGAGCAAGCTGCGCAACATCTCCAAGCGGCTGGTGCAGGAGCTGGGGCGCGAGCCGACCATCGAGGAGATCGCCGAGCAGGCCGCCATGAGCGTGTCGGAGGCGAGGCGCGTTCTGAAGATCTCGCGGCATCCCATCAGCCTCGACCGGCCCGTCGGCGAGAGCGAGGACAGCTACTTCGGCGACTTCATCGAGGACGAGACGGCCGAGAACCCGGTCGTGTCGGCCGGGACGGAGATGCTGAAGGACCGCATCGAGGAGGTGCTCAAGACGCTGACGTACCGCGAGCGTGAGATCATCAAGCTGCGGTACGGCATCGGCGACGGCTACACGTACACCCTCGAGGAAGTCGGGCGGATCTTCAAGGTGACGCGCGAGCGCGTCCGCCAGGTCGAGGCGAAGGCCATCCGCAAGCTCCAGCACCCGGTGCGGGCGAGGAAGCTGGAAGGCTTCCTCGACAAGAGCCTGGGCAGGCGGGAGTAGCACGGGGAACCCGGAACCGGGAGCCGGGAAGCCCGAATCGCCTTGGCGGCGGAGCTTGCTCCGCATGTTTCATTCCCACAGAATGCCCAAGTTTCCGGTCCGACAGAGGAGCGAGATCAATGTCAACGACCAACGCCCCCGTGAAGAAGATCGTGCTCGCCTACTCCGGCGGGCTGGACACGTCCGTCATCCTCCCTTGGCTGAAGGAGAAGTACGAAGGTTGCGAGGTCGTCGCGTTCGCGGCCGACCTGGGCCAGGGCGAGGGCGAACTGGACGGCATCGAGGCAAAGGCCCTCGCCAGCGGCGCCAGCAAGTGCATCGTGGCCGACCTGCGGAAAGAGTTCGCCGAGCAGTACTGCTTTCGCATGCTCCAGGCCGGCGCGATCTACGAAGGCGTCTACCTGCTGGGCACGTCGATTGCTCGGCCGCTGATCGCCAAGGCGCAGGTCCAGTGCGCCCTGAAGGAGAAGGCCGACGCGGTGAGCCACGGCGCGACGGGCAAGGGCAACGACCAGGTGCGGTTCGAGTTGACGTACATGGCGTTGGCGCCGCAGCTCACGATCATTGCGCCGTGGAAGGACCCGAGCTTCGAGTTGACCAGCCGCGAGGCGGCCATCGAGTACGCCAAGGCGCGGGGCATTCCGATCCAGCAGAGCAAGAAGAAGATATACTCGCGCGACCGCAACCTGTGGCACATCTCGCACGAGGGCGCCGACCTGGAGGACCCCGCCGGCGAGCCCAAGGACGACCTGTGGGTGATGTCGGTCCCTGTGAGCAAGGCCCCCGCCAAGCCCGCGTACGTGCAGATCGACTTCAAGGCCGGCACGCCCGTCGCCATCGACGGCGTTCGCCTGGCCGGACACGACCTGATCGCCAAGCTCAACGCGCTGGGGGGCAAGCACGCCGTGGGGCAGGTGGACCTGGTGGAGAACCGGCTGGTTGGCATCAAGAGTCGCGGCGCCTACGAGACGCCGGGCGGCACGATCCTGTACGAAGCCCACCGGGCCCTGGAGGCGCTGACGCTCGACCGCGACACGCTGCACTTCAAGCAGCTCGTCGCCCAGAAGTACGCCGAGATGGTGTACTACGGCCAGTGGTTCTGCCCGCTGCGCAAGGCCCTGGACGCCTTCGTCGCCGAGACGCAGAAGAACGTCACCGGTTCGGTGCGGATGAAGCTGTTGAAGGGCCGGGCGACGGTGGCGGGAACGACCAGCCCCAACAGCCTGTACTCAGGCAAGCTGGCGAGCTTCACGATGGGCAGCGAGTACACGCCCTCCGATGCGACGGGTTTCATCCGGTTGTTCGGGCTCCAGATGCGCGGTAGAGGGAAGGAATGAGCGAGAACTCCCCCTTCTATCCCCGGCCTGCCCGCTTCAGCGGGTAGGTCCCGGAGAACCCTCGCGCAGGAGAGACTCGCCTTTGCTCAAACCGATCGACAAGTTCTCCCACGGAAAGAAGAAGATCCACGAGGGAGAGCATCGGTTCGAACACTGGTACGTCGACAACCAGGTGTACTTCATTACCGCCCGGTGTCGCGACAAGTACCCCGCGTTCACCTCGGAGGCGGCGAAAGGGGCGTTCTGGGACCGCTTCCTGCACTACACGCAAGAGGCGGGGTTCGCGCCTTGGGCCGTGTCCCTGATGACGACGCACTATCACGTGATCGGGTACTGCACCGAGTGGCAGCGTCTCAAGACGATGATGCAGCGAATCCACGGATCGGTGGCGAAGTTAGTCAACGACTTGCTCCCGCAGCGAATGCGCCCCTTCTGGTCCCTGAGAGTCCCCCGAGTGGAAGTCTCGCGCATGAAGACCCCGTACACGTCCTGCGGCAGGTACACCGTGCCGCGGCCGTGCCGGGGGTCGATTTCGATCTTCTCAACCACCGAGTGAACCAGCTTCCGGGCCTCCATCGTGGTGGCCTTCCCCGTGATGGCCTTCTCCATCGCCTCCAGACGTTCCATGGCCCACGTTCGCAGTACGGGCGGGTCGATGGTCGTTCGCGAGGGTTTGGCGGTCTCCAGGGCCTCCTGGAGCCTGTCCCGCTTGCCCTTGAGGGTGGCCAGGGCGGTCTTGAGTTCGTCCAAGTCCTCGAAGGCCGGGTCCGTCAGCATGGACACCGTGTCCTTGATGCGCCGGGTCAGCCCGTCCAGTTCCTTGGCCATGCCAGACGTGTCAGCCGGGAGTTTCTGGGTAGCCAGCACCTTCTTGACGAAGCTCTCCACCGCCTGCTTGACGGTCTGGTGGTCTCCCAGAAGTGCCTTGTGGACCAAGCCGAAGATGAACTGGTCCAGGGCGTCCGCCGGGATGTGCGTAGACTTGCAGACGGACTTCCCGCCCGTGTGATACCCACGGTCGATGTAGTACCGGAAGCGGGTCACGCCCCGCTTGGATACCCACTTGGTGTGGGCCTGCCCGAACCGCCAGCCGCACCGCTTGCAGACGATCAGCCCCGAGAGGAGCGACCGGTTCGTCGTCCTGGCGAGACCGCCCTTGAGCCGTCGGCTGTCGAGCGCCGCGTGCGCCCGGTCGTAGTCCTCCTTCGACACCAGCGGCTCGTGGACGTTCTCGACGATGTACCAGTCCTCCATCGGATTGAGCTTCTGGCTGTAGGTCCCGCGCCGGGGCTTGAGCTTGCCCTGCCTGTCTACGCCGTTGATCTTCCCCTGATGCCGCTTGTTCCACACCAGCGCTCCCCGATACGCCGGGCTCGCCAGCATCTTGCGGGCCTGGTTGCCGTTCCAGTATCGGCCATCGGGGGAGGGTATCCCATCATCGTTCAACCGGCCGGCGATGTGCCGCCCGCCGTACCCCTCTATCGCCAACTCGAACACACGCTTCACCACGGCCATGCGGTCGGCCGTGCTGACGACGTACCGCACGATATCGCTCTTGGCCTTCTTGACCATCTCGCCCCGAGGAAGCACCCGGACGAGCCGGCCGGCCGAGTCGTACTCCTCCTTCCGCCCGTCCGACAGATACCGGAAGGTCCGAAGCACCTGCCCGTTCGCCGCGATGTGCTGCTTGTCGTAGCCGTAGGGCGGCGCCCCGCCTGGGGCGCAGTGCCGCTCCGTGATGTTGCTGATCTGCCCTCGGATGGTGTCCCTGGACAGCTTCACCGAGTACTGCCGGGCCTGC
>CAYWTX010000492.1:0-1775 GCA_964461295.1 uncultured Planctomycetaceae bacterium
CCTTCTCCAATTGGTGGAGCATCTCGGTGAGCGTCAGGATGAATTGGGAACTCCCCTGAAAATTTTCGTACAGGCGGAATGTCTGGGTGAAGTCCGCTACGAGGTCGTAGGGGGGAAGAAAGCCTACGGCACGAAAAAAAGGCTCGATCAGACCTTCCCAGCTACATGGGCAGGTTTCCCGGAAGACCTTGTATACGGGAGTGCCGGCTGAGCGGTCGATCAATCGGTCGTCGGTGAAACCGTTCGCTTCATCGGGGAACCTCCGCTTGAACTCCCGACCGAAAATCTCCCCGCGGATGAAGGCGTAAAAATTCAGGTCGTCGGGGGGAAAGTCGAGAAACCGGAGGAATGCGATAATTTCGTTGACCTCCGGGCTGGATGAAAGGAACAGCGACTCGTCGGAGAGGCTGTGAATGTTCCGGGAGTTGAGGAACTGGATGATCCGCCGGCTCTGCTTGTTTTCGCGGGTCAAAATGGCGATGTCCTGGTATCGATAGCCCGCGTCGCGGACCGTTTCGATGGTTCCCAACAGACGAATCAGTTCTTCCTCTTCGCCGTCGGGCTCCTCTTCGTCGTTTTCCTCCCGATTCCTGTCGGCGGTCCGGATCGAAATCGAGACGTATCCCTTTTCGGTTCGGCGCTCCTCAGGTACCTGTTGCCGGGCGGCGGCGAAGTTGAGGGCGACCGCGTCCTCGAGGTAATCGGGTTCGACCGTCTGCCGGATGTTGTCCGGCAGCCAGAAGCGGTTGTTGAAATCGACGATTTCACGCCCGCTGCGCCAGTTTTCAGCGAGAGTCGTCGAAAAACCCGATTGCGAAACATGACCGACCGCCGGAATCTCCCGCGCGAGGAGCTCCTCGTCCATCAGATCGGCGTTTCCTCCGCGCCAGCGGTATATGGCCTGCTTGCGGTCACCGACGAGAAAAAGGGTCGCATGCTTCTCGGACGAGAGGATCTCGTCGATGATCGGCGACAAGGCTTTGAACTGAAGTTCAGATGTGTCCTGAAATTCGTCGAAAAGGAAGTGCCGGTAGCGGTCGGAGAGCTTCAGGTAGAGATAGGGATAGGCTTCCTCCTTCCAGTCGGACAGGCGTGAATAGAGTGTTTTGCTGAATTCCTCGACGAACAGGACCCTCCTGTCTTTCTTCCAGAATTCGAAGAAGCGGGCGAAGAAATTCCGAAAATGGACGGTTCGGTACGAGCTGAGAAGATGGAGGTATCCGGAGAGCGATGACTGGCTCTGAGCGTAGATCGAGACGAATCGCCGCCGGTAATCGGGTGGGCACGTCCGGCGGAGCAGTTCGCCGGGGTTTTCTTTGGCGAAAAATGCGCTGGACGTGAGGGTGTCGACGACCCGATTCCCTCCGCTGCGTCCGACGAGTTGCTTCAGGTTCTCCATGAGCGGGGCTCGGACAAACGTTCCGCTGACATGAACGTTCTTCCCCTTTTCACGCGGCTCCTCGTCCAGTATCATCAACAGCCGCTCCAGGTCCGCGATCAGACGTCGATACTGCTCTTCCAGTTTGATCCTGGCGGCGGCTCCGTCCTCAGGGATGATCGGTTCTTGCTGGCGCAGTGCCAGGTTAAACAGCTGGATGATGGAATCGGCCATGGTCATGTCCAGACGCCACTGGCGCAAGCCCTGGAATGATCGGATGTCTTCGAGAAACGCCTCAACTTGCGGCCAGCGCGAATCGCTTTCGCTTTCGATGAAGGCGGTCACAGCGGATTTCAGTTGGTCCGATGCGTCCACCTCGATTTCGAAATCGGGCGGA
>CAYWTX010000493.1:0-10211 GCA_964461295.1 uncultured Planctomycetaceae bacterium
TTGATGCCCTCGTCGGCCAGGAACTTCGTGATCTCCGCCAGGCGGCCCTTCTTGTTCTCGAGAAAGATGGCGATCTGCTTGGTGTACATGCCGGTCTCCTGAGCACAGGCTCAATGATAATGGCCTTTGGCACGATGTCCAGAAAAGAACCCCGCGAGGCTGCCGATCCCATCCCGACCGGGTTGCCCGCCGGACCAGTCTCGGCTATCCTGCCGGCCATGACCTTCACGCCATGGACCTTCGCCACGACGGGCATCGCCGGGTGGACGAACCGCCCGCGGCACGAAGTCGCCACGTACCTGCGAGAGGACCGCCGCATCCCGCGGGACAGGCCCGGCCCGAGGCCCGTCATCGCAGGCGACTGCCGGGAGCGTTGCCCGGCCAAGACCGCGGTGAAACCGGGCAGGGACATTCTGCGCGGCATCCCCGACCTCTTCTCCCCGCGGGCGTTTCCGCGGCGGCGCCGGCGCCCCATCGCCCGCGAGCACGATGCGAAGGGCCGTGGCCCGCGGCAGGCTGTTGCCGTGTTGCTTGCCCTGGCATGTGGGAGTGCGTCCCATGCAGGCGACTGGACCGGGTTCCTTGGCGGACCGGAGCGGACCGCGCGTTCCGACGAGAAGGGGCTCCTTCAGACGTGGCCCGCCAATGGGCCGCCGTTGCTCTGGCGGACCACCGGCCTGGGATACGGACATGGCGAGGTGCTCGTGGTCGGAGAGAGCGTCTACACTCACGGCAGCACGAAGGCGGGCGGCCAATTGCAGTGCCTCGACCGCCTGACGGGAAGAATCCGCTGGCGGGTTTCAACGGCCAATGAGGGATCTTCCACTCCGGCCTGGATGAAGGACCGCCTGTACGTCTACGCGCGTAACCTGATCTGTCACGACGCGAAGACCGGCGAACTCCTTTGGAGCGCGGACCTCCGCGCCGTCCTGAAGGACGGCGGCGTAACCGTCACGAAGGTGCCGGAGCCCTATTACGCAACGGGAGACGTACAGTCGCCCCTCGCGTTTGACGGGATCGTGGTAGTCGCCCTCGGACAGCCCGGGGCGGCGGCCATCGCGCTGGATGCCGGAACCGGCAAACTAAGGTGGATCAGCAAGGGTGAGAAACAGGCGATCGGCCGCGGCTGGTCCTCCGTGTCGGTTGTGCGGTGCGGAAACCGCAACGTGATCCTCGTGCCATGCACCGGGGACCTGCTGGGGGTCGATCCAGCCGACGGCAAGGTTCTCTGGGAGGAACGCTGCTATCCCCCCGAACGGTCGAGCAACGGATACATATACACATGGGCCTGTCCTCCGGCGTATTCCGACGGTCTTCTCTTCGTGCATGCCGGATACAAGGCCGTCGAATGGACAACCTTCCGTTTGACGGAAGGCGGCGCCAAGCTCGAACGCGCCTGGAACGTCCGGAGGATCGCCCCGAACCAGGAGAACGTGGTGACCGTCAACGGCCTGCTCTTCGGCAGCGGCCGTGTCTGGGCTGGCGATCTTGACCGGGATCGCGCCATCCTGCTGGGCGGCAAGTCGGTCGGCGAACTGCCGCCCGATGCGGTCGCTCGAATGCTCGCAAAGAGGCCGCCGGTCGATGCGGTCCTGAACGTGCAGGCGGTGAGCCCGGGAACAACGCTGGTCTGCCAGGACCTCAAGACGGGCGTGGTGCGAGGCGCCAGCGGCATCGGAAAGCTGGGCGGCCACAACCAGCAACTGATCACCTATGCCGACGGTCGCCTGTACGTTGCGGTCTCCGGCCTTCCGGAGGCGATCTACCTGGTCGAGCCCTCTCCCAAGCTGACCGTCCACGGCCAACTCCTGCTGCCGTTCGCCGAAATCCTCAAACCGGAGAACCAGCCGGTTCAGGGCCGATGGGGCGGCTTCTATGCCAGGCCGCAGGTTTCGCGGGGCCTGATGTGGGTCCGCGTCCTGGACCAGTTGCGGGTGTTCGACCTCAGCGCCTCAGGCGCCACAGCGGACGCCTCCGAGAAGGCCAGGGCCGCCGCCAGGGAGGCGGCCGAGGCGATGTCGAGCAACTAGCGCTGCTTCCGGCATAGGCCGCAGGCCCACAATTCGGCCACGCGCTGTGCACCGGTTGCGTGGGCACGCCGGTATCCGACGCGACCCGTTCTTGCGATGGCGGCCCAGACGGCGTGGGGTCCCTCGACCGTCTGGACAACCAACCGGGGCCGAAGCAGCCAAAGCCCGCTGGGTGACGCTCACGCCCCTCTCGCCGGCGGGATCTCGGCCAGGAGCTGGTAGATGCGCCGAACGGTCGGCCAGACGTCGGCGGCGCCGGTGGGGAAGACCCGGCGATTGCTCTCCAGGACGTCGACGAGCGACTGGATGGCCTCCTTGGCCTGGGCGGCAGTGTCGGGTTTGATGCCGGCGCTGCGCCGCGGGTCGGCCAGGGCCGCGCGGAGCTGCAGGACGGCCTCGGTGATTTGCAGCCCCTGGCGGAGGGCCTCCAGTTGGGGGCTGGGGTCGGCGCCGTCGGGGCCGGGAGCGACGAACGGCCCGCCGCTGGGGTGGATGTTGCCGAACGGCACGTAGGCGCCCAGCGGCCCTCGCTGCTTGTCGCCGTCGCCCGGGAAGGCCCACGAGTCGAACGCCAGGAACCCGCTGCCGCTGTACCCGGCGGCGATGCGCCCCAGGGGGGCCAAGGTCAGGTAGTCCATGGGGGCCGACGAGACGCCATCGCGCTTGAGCACGTCGAACGGGCAGTCGTCGAACAGCGGGCGGCGGGTGACGTTCCGCCGCACGAGGTTGGCGTAGCCGAGGATCAGCCCTCCGCCGCCCTGGGTGCGCGCCTCCGGCGTGCTGCCCCACTTGGACACGCTGCCGCCGTGCGTCACGACGCGCCAGTACATGTCCGGCGCGATCTTCTTGAAGAACGCGACGATCTCCTCGTTGGGCAGATTGTCGCCGCCCGTGCCCCAAAGCAGCCGCGTCTTCGTCCAGCCGAGGTCCTTGACGGCCTGCTTCACGCCGGCGGCCACCGCCGACCAGGTCTCCTCGGTCCCCGGCTCGGTGTAGACGGGGACCTCGATGGGCAGGAGCTTGTCGCCGTCGAGATGGCGGACCTTGATGGTCTTGCACTGCCACTTGCTCGTGCCCCCGTCGCGCCCGAACCCGCGCCATGAGACGGAGTAGTTCCACACCTGCACGGAGAGCATCCGCGGCGGCCCGGCCTGCCGATCGTGAAGCTCCAGATACCGCCGCAGGAACCGGAAGTCCGGCACGAGCTTGCCGCCCTCCTTGCGGAACACGATCACCGGCTGGTCGCCGAACCAGTCCTCGCCGATGGCCGCGACGCTCAGCAGCCCGTTGCCGGCGTAGCCCATCAGGGCCATCGACCTGCCCAGCAGCCGGAAGTGCTCGTCGGACCACAGCGGCACCTTGTAGTGCTTGGCGACGGACTCGGGACAGTGCAGCAGCGTGATGGACGTGGCGTAGTCGCGCAGGTCCGGCAGCGCGCAGGCGAACACGGTCAGCTCGACCGGCACGGCAGCGGGCTTGGCCAGGCCGGAGATCGTCAGCGTGCCGCGATAGACGCCCGGCGCGGCGTCCTTCGGGACGCGGGCAGTCAGCCAGATCGGCACGGTCTGGGCTGAGGCGACCGGCTTGTCCAGCAGCCGCGGAACGCGGTCGTCGGCCGTGGCGTAGCGGACCTCGATGCACCCGGCCGGAAGGGCGGGGCCGGCGTCGGCCTTCAGGTCGCCCATCGTGGCCGACACGCCCTTGATGTCCGTCGCGGAACTGACGACGACCTGTTCGGAGGAGATGCCGTTACGCGGGGCATCCAGGCGGATCGGCCGCAGCGGCTCAAACGCGTCGCCGCACTTCACATCCGCCCCCGGGCGTGTCAGGCCGTCACAGTTCCAGATCAGCACGGGCGGGACGGCTCCGACGTTGGCCGTCACGCCCGCCCCCGCCGGCGCGGCAAGCGTCAGGCCGGTCACGCCGCAAGCCGCCGCCGCGCCCGACGCCGCGGGCGCCGCGCGATGAATCTCCACCGCCAGAACGTTGGTTCCCTTCCGCAGCAGGTTAGCCGGCAGGTTCAGGGCGAGTTTGCCGGCGCCGGCCGCGCCCTTGTCCTCGCCCGACGCCAGGGTCAGCGGCTCGACCTTGCCGGGCGGCATGTTCGCGCGGGCGGCCTCCGCACCATTGAGATACACCACCACGCCGCCGGCGTAGGACAGGCTGAGCGCCAGCGGCCCGGCGCGAGCGGGATCCGTCACGCCGAACCTCAGCCGCCCGCAGAGCAGGTAGACCTCGGAGGCGAACTGCATGCCCTTGGCGCTGAGCGGCGGGCCGACGTGCCGCGGCCAGGAGCGGTCGTCGAAGTCGGCGGCCATCCAGTCGCCCGGCGGGGGCGCCGTCGGCTCGGTGAAACTGTTGAGAATCCACCTCGTGCCGGGATTTGGTATCGCGTATCCCCCGCCGAACTCGACCTTGCCGTCCTTGACCGCGTCCGGCCTCCGCCATGAGACGTGGAACCGCCAAGGCGACCGGTCGTTGAGCAGTTCCATCGTTCCCGGCTGGGCCGGCGGCGTCGCTCCGGCAGCAAGTGCGGGGGCAAGCCAGACGGCGACAGCCATTACGCGTGCTATCAGGTTTGTGGCGCTCATACTGGGTTCAACAACCGTTCGTGCCTGTTGGCGCACATGGCGAGCAGAATGCCTGACTTGACGTTCCGGGCCCACCCGGAAGGCAGCAGGATGCTCGGCAAAGCCTGGTTGGACAGGGCGGGCCCCAGCCTCGTCACCTTCGTTGAGGCCGCGGTTTGCCGTGTGGCCCCATGCCGTCAGCATCCCTGCATTTCCGCGGGAAATGTGGGGGCCGAAAGTCGATGGACTGTCACACCTGTTCTGCCTCCGACACTTGCGCCTCTTCCGGGGTTATAAGGACGATGAGAAACGATGGACGCAGAACCGGTGGCCGGCACGACGGTTCGCTGTTCCCCCGCCCCGTCGCCTGGGTCCGCCCTCGTTCCGCGGCCGCACCCAGTCTCCTTTCAGCGGACCGCCGGAGCCCTCGCCGCGGGGTTGCTGAAAGGGGGCATTCGGATAGCAGGCAGGCGTCGTCTAGGGGTAGACCCCACCTGCCCAAGGCGTCCCGGTTGAGAACCTGGGGCCTGCTGTTGTTCCTGGGGCTGACGATCCTGCTATGGGCCCCGCGGAGTTCGGCCGGCGAGCGGGCGTATTATGGTTGCACCCTCCAGCAGGTCTTGCAGGGCGGCAAGGACCTGGTCCTCGTGCTGGGCGTGGAGGACGGACAGGTCCGCCAATGCGGATTGGAGGTCGCCGGCCAGCCCGGCACGATGTGCCGGTTGAGGGAGGAGCACCTGAAGCTGGAGGCGAACCGGTTGAGCGGTCCGCTGCACGTCCAGGTCGGCCCGCACACCGAGAAGATCACGCTGGACGTGGGGTTGGGCGCGGGCGGCACGTACCAGGTCGCCTATGGGTGTCCCGAACCGCCCCGCGGCGTCGAAGGGAACGTGACCATCGAGGCGCCCAAGGACGCGGCGGGCACGAAATGGGTGGTGTGGTTGGAGCAGGCCTTCGGGCCGGAGTCGCGCCTGGGGCTGGCGTTTAACGTGGACCGCAAGGCCAAGACGCTGACGGCCCTGCCGGCCGTCTCCCCCGGGTACAACAATGGCCAGCATCGGGTGGACATCGCCAAGCTGACTTTCGACGGCACGAACCTGGAGGGCGAGGTCGGCATCACCGTGGTGCCATGCCGGCGCGGGAGAGATTTCTACGGCGTCTATGTCGGCGTCCTTGCCGGCGAATGGTCGCCTGCTCACGGGCGGCTCTCGGAAGGGTCGATCCGGCTGAGGGCCTCGCTGGACGGCAAGGACAAGGCCGGCGACTACGCGGCCGTGTTTGGCATCGAGAAGCAGCGCCAGGGGCAGGTCGCCGTGAAACCGGCGACCGCGGCGCGGATGCGCGAACTTGTCGCCCCCATCCTGTCCACGCAGGCGCCCTGGCGGGTGTGGTTGGCGACGGGCATGAAGGTGGTGCGTGGCGAAGACGGCGCGGCGAAGGTGCTGCAACGTGGCGGCCGCAACGCATGGGTCCCCGCGCCTCTCAGCGCGGAGACCGCCCAGTTGTCGGAGCTGCCGCCCGCGAACTGGCCCGGGCGCGACTGCGACGACGGGCAGTGGGGACGGTACGGCGACGATCTGGCCGACTTCATCGGCGGCTACGGATGCTCTGTTGACGATGGCGGCGGCCCCGCGCGGCATCCGTCCCTGTTGTGCCTTCGCACCCGGTTCGGCGTGTCGGACCCGGCGATGGCGACGGACGTGACGGTCGCGGTGGAGTACCTGGGGGGCGCCGTGGTCCACGTCAACGGGGTCGAAGTGGGCCGCAGTCACTTGCCGGCGGGCAAACTGGAGCCGCACACGCCGGCGACTGAGTACCCGATCGAGGCGTACACGGTGGAGGACGGCACGACGCCCTTGCCCCCGGTGACCTACGCCGCCGAACCTGCGGCGAAGTGGCTGCCGAGGTATCAGGCGCGGGTGCGTACGATGGCCGTGACCGTGCCGGCGCGACTACTGGTGAAGGGCGGGAACGTGCTGGCAGTGGAACTGCATGCCGCCCCCGTGTGCGGGCCGGACGCGGGCCGCAATGCCTGGAGCCACGTCGGAATTCGCCATGTGAAAGTGACCAGCGTCCGCGGAACGGGCGTGATTCCGTATCCGGAAGCAGTCCGTGGCACGCGGGTCTGGAGCGCGCAGGCGCAGGAGCAGGTCACGGAGCGGCCGTCCCCGAGGTCGTTGAGCGCCCGGAATTTCTTCCATGATGTCGGCACTCGCGGCATGCCGCTGAAGGGCATCGCGGCGGGCAACCCGTTCGAGCCGCTTCTGCCTGTGCGAATCCTGACGCCGCGCAACGGCGTCGGGAACGCTCAGACGGTGCTCTCCGACCCTGACGGGCTGCGCGGGGTGCGCGCGAGCATATCCGACCTCCGCGGTCCGGGCGGAGCGCTACTCCCGGCCGGCGTCGTGCGGGTGCGGTTCGCGGCGCAGGGCGAGGATTGCCATTGGTGCGATGCGCTGATGGACAAACCGTTCGAGGGCGCGACGACGATCCCGGTGTGGCTGGAGGCGCGCGCGCCGAAGGACCAGCCGCCCGGCTGGTACGTGGGCGCGCTGTCGCTGACCGCCAATGACAAGACGTTTGCGGTGCCGGTACAGGTATTCGTAACCGGCTTCACCGTGCCGGACTCCCGGGATTTCCGCTCGTTGATCGGGGTGATGCACTCGCCGGATTCGGTGGCGGACGCCTACCGCGTGCAGCCGTGGTCGGATGCGCACTTCGCGCTGCTGGCCAAGTCGCTGGAGATGGCGGGGCAGTTGGGCAACGACATCCTGTACGTGCCGATCATCATCGGGACGCACATGGGCCACCGGTCGGGCCTGATCCGCTGGGCGAAGACCGACAAGGGCCTGCAACCGGACTTCACGGCCTTCGAGAAGTACCTGGACCTGTACCTGCGGTACTGCTCGCCGCCCAAGGCGATCGACCTTTACGTCTGGAGCCCGGAGACCTCGACGGAGGTGGCGGACGCCTACGAGGGTCGTGCTATTCCCACCCGCACGTATACGCCGATACGGCCCCTGCAAGTGACGCGGTGGGATTCGCGGACGGGAGAAACGGCGGACGTCGTTGCGCCGGACTTCCTGGATGAGGGCGCGGAGGCGTTCTGGAAGCCGATGTTGGACGGCGTCCACGCGATCGTGCGGAAGCGTGGGTGGCCGGAACGCGCCATCATGCTCGGGTGCGGCGGAGACATCCGTCCGTCGCGGAAGACCGGCGAGGCGTTCCGGAAATGGGCGCCGTACGCTCGCTGGGACATCTACTCGCACTTCTCGGGCGATCCGCAGGTCGGCGGCGCCGGCAGTCACTTCCACAAGAACGACCCGGCCCTCCCAGGGTCGGCGCCCGGCAAGATGATCGCCATCGGCGACCTCGAGGTCGGGATGAAGGAATCGCCGCACGGCGGCATCCTCGACGCATCATCCCTGGAGAAGTACTGGCAGGAGAAGTTCGACTTTCTCCACCTGCCCATCCACCGCTGTGTTTACAATGAACGCGCGGGGCCGATGGTGTTCCGGACGATCCCTTGCCACAACGGCCGCATCGCGCGGTTCGGTCTGGACTTCTGGTCGGGGGCCGGGGCGGGCCTGATCTGGGGTGTGTACCCCACCCAATTGGCGCGGCGCGGACCCGACGGTCCGGTGCCTTCGGTGCGCCTGCAGATGATGCGGGAGGGGGCGCAGGACTTCGAGGCCCGAATGGCCATCCTGGAGTCGCTGGCGAAGCTGCCGGCCCAGCAGCAGACCGCCTATCGAGCGCTGCTGGACGACCTCCTGCGCCGGTACCGGGCAGGGGAGGCATACCTGTCGCAGACCGAACTCAATCTGGACTGGCCCGGCTATGTGGCGCGGGTGTATCGTGCGGCGGAGGAGCTGACCGGCATCAAGACCAAGGCGAGATGGGAACCGCCGCCGAAGTAGGGAAGGGCGTTATGGGTTCGTTCTCCAACTTGAGTCTCGTCCTGATTCTCGCTACCGCCCCGAACGTCGGCGAGGCCGCCGAAAACTCCGGCGGGTTCCGCGGCCCACAGCGCAACGGCATCTTCCCGGCCAAGGGCCTGCTCAAGCAGTGGCCGGAGGGCGGCCCGAAACTGCTCTGGGAAGCGCAGGTGGGCGGCGGGTACTCCGGGGCTTGCGTGGCCGATGGGCTGGTCTACTTCTTCGGCCTGAAAGACAAGGACGGCGTGGCCAGGGCCTTCGACCTGGACGGTCGGCTGGCATGGGAGGCGACCTACGGCCCCGATATCGCCCCAAACAGCACGCCGGTGGCGGCCGGCGGCCTGCTCTTCTACAAGTCGATGGTCAACACCCTCTATGCGCTGGATGCCAAGACGGGCAAGACGGTGTGGTCCTACAACCTCACCCCCATCAGCATTGCCGAGAGGATGGCGGGCGCCAGGTCCGCGTCGCCCCTCGTGATCGGGAACCTGGTGGTCGTCGTGATACGCAGCGACGGCGATGAGGTGCCGAGCTTCGCCGCCTTCGAGCGGGCAACCGGCAAGCTGGCCTGGAAGGGCAACCTGGCCCCCACCCCGGAGGCGGGCAAGGGCTGGTCGGCGGCTGAAGCCTCGCCCATCCCCGTGCGACTCGGCGGCCGCGATGCCGTCCTCTGCAACTTCTTCCGCGGCGCCGGCGCCGTCTGGGCCAATACGGGCGAGAAGTGCTGGGTGGACTCCACGGTGAAGGTGAACAACCGCGCGAAGGCCCAGGTCGTGGCCAACGAGGGCTACATCTTCCTCCACGGCACCGTGATGGCGAGGATTGCCCAGGACGGCAAGATCACGCCGTTGTGGGAAGCCACGTTCAGGATTGCCGAGTACAACATCTCCTACTCCCACACCATCATCAAGGATGGCCGGCTGATCGCCTTCACCCCGGCTGGAACTAACAACCCCACGGCGCCAGGCAAGATCAGGCTGCTCGACGCCGAGACGGGCGCGGAGTTGGGCAGCCTGGGCTGCGCCGCCAAGGGCGCGCTGGCGTGGGCCGATGGCATGCTATACCTCCAGGACAACCGGCCTGCGATGGTGTTGATCGCGGTGACCAAGGACGCCTTGCGCGAAGTGTCGTCGTTCAAGCTGCCGTTGCCGGCTTACGGGGCCGGGGCCGGCGCACAACTGTTCACGCCGCCGGTGGTGGCCGAAGGCCGGCTGTTCCTCCGCGACCAGTCGAAGGTCCTGGTGTACGATCTCCGCGCGAAGTGAGAGAGGCAGGCATGCGCGCGGTTCGGATCGACCGGCTTCGGCCGCGGGGGAACCTGGCCATCGGGAATCACGGCGGATCGCCGCTGAACTCGCTGGATTCGCTCAAGGCCTTCGTCGAGAACAACCCGCACAATCGGACACTGTAGCACGGTTACCGGCATCTTCAGCCTGAAGGGCTGAGAGACGACAGCCCAGGGCAACGCCCTGGGTGCCGATACACACAACGGCTCAGCCCTGAAAGGGCGAAAGAAACCGTTGGTGGCGGGGAGTTGTCGGGTAAGCCTGGGCGGTTGCCCGCCCAGGCTCCCCACGGATCCGGACTTGCAGGATTCCCGCATCCGGCTCTTCGGATGCTGGCTTCGCACGTCCGACTGCGCAGCTCGGACGGGCCGATCCGCTATCTGTCCG
>CAYWTX010000494.1:0-11834 GCA_964461295.1 uncultured Planctomycetaceae bacterium
CCAGTTGGCCGCCCTTCCTGGCGCCCGCGATTCGCCTTCTGCCCGTCTCGATCCGTCGAACGCTGGCATAGACTTGGAAAGCCAGCAGGTGCACCGCCAGGACGTCCCTGACGAATGTCTCTTCGGTCTGCCCTTCGACGATCATCTTCAGGCGGATCATCGCGATGGCCTTCCGCCGATGACGTTCTTGTCCCACAACTCGCTGAGGCAGTAATCCTCGCGCCATTCACTCAGTTCTTTTGGATCGAGCCGTTTGAAGACGGTTTCGCCCATGCATCGTTCCGTGACCACGACGTCTTGAGGTTCAAAATGGTCCAGGAGCGTTGCGGATTCGGTGGCCACGATGACCTGCGAATGCACCGACGCGCTTCGCAGCAAACCCGCCAGCGTGGCGATCGCATACGGATGCAGGCCGATCTCCGGCTCATCGATGATGATGACCGACGGCAGGTCCTTGGTCGGCTGCAGCAGCAGTGTCACCATCGCCATCGCGCGGAGCGTGCCGTCGGACAGCAGATGAGGGCCGAAATCGTAATCCCGGTCCAGTTCCTTCCACCGAAGCTGGATCACTTCGGGGTTCAGTTCCGAAGGCGCCAGGTTGAAATCGCCGAAGAAGGGCGCGATCTGGCGTATCGTGCCGACGATCCGCTGATAGCAGTCCGGCTGGGTCCGCTGGATCCTGTAAAGGAGGGCAGCCAGGTTCCCGCCGTCACTCATCAGGAAGCGATCCTGGTTGATGTCGCCCTTCTGGCGAATGTTCGCCGTGGAGGATGTGTCATGGAACTGAAAGACACGGCAGCGATCCAGAATCCCACGAAACACGCCTGTGGTCACGTCGATCGTCTCTTCGACATTAGGTGGTCGTACCGGCTCTGCCTTACATGGTTTCACAATGCGCGGCAGCTGGCCGGGGGAGTTGATGACGATTTGGGGTCGCGCTGGGATTCCGTCGTACCGAACAACTAGTGCGGTTTCTTTGTGCCCCGTGCGTAGGTTTCTTGCCCAGGGCTTCGGGTATCCTTCTTTCTGGAAAGATATTCGCTCTTCCAGAAAGATAAGAGTATCTTCGGCTGCATGCCCTAAACGCATTCGGTACTCATTATCCGAATCGTGCGATTCGAATTGCAGCGCCGCTTCGATCTGTGGAGTCACTCTTGCCCCATAGTGCAAGAGGGAGTTGGCGCCGCCGGATGTGGCGACGAATCCCTGAAGATTCTCCGTCATCATGTGATTCAGAAGTTTGAAGAACGAAACGAGATTGGATTTGCCCGAGCCATTGGCGCCGATGAGAACATTCAGAGCACCCAGTTCCAGGCTGGCGTCCTTGATTGACTTATAGCCTTTCAGGTCAACACGCTTCAGTATGTGCATGAGCTGGCCCTCGCGGTTCCTTGAACGGCAACGGGAAATCCGAGCCCCGTATCGCTTCAGGCTACCTCCCATCGCCGTCAAGAGCAAGGTTCAGGGCCAGCACGTTCACGCGGCTCTCGCCCAGCACGCCGAACTGGCGCCCCTCGACGTGCCGCAACACCAGGTCGCGAACCTTCGCCGCGTTTAGGCCGCGAACGCGGGCCACACGCGGAACCTGGTACAGAGCGGCGGCCACGCTGATGTGCGGGTCCAGCCCGCTGGCGCTGGAGGTCAGCAGGTCCACGGGGATCGTCGGACGGCTGGCCGGATCGGCCCCTTGCAGGACCCGAGTCTGCTTACCGATCCTTTCGGCCAGAGCGGGGTTGAGGGGCCCCAGGTTCGACCCGCTCGAATTGGCCGCGTTGTACGGCTGAGGCATGTTGCTGTCCTCCGTCGAATTTGTCGCCGACGGCCGAGACCAGAAGTGGTTGGGGTCGCTGAACGACTGGCCGACCCACTCCGATCCGACCGCCTTGCCGTTGCGGACGATCACGCTGCCGTTTGCCTGGCGGTGAAACGCCAGTTGAGCGACGCCCGTAACGGCCAGCGGATAGATCAACCCCGTGATCGCGCTGAGCACGACCAGCAACACCACGGTTTGTCGCATCAGCCGGAACATGGGTTGTCCTTTCATACCAGGTGCAGCGCCGCCAGCAGCATGTCGATCAGCTTCATGCCGACGAACGGCACGATCAGACCGCCCACGCCGTAAACCCACAGGTTCTTCCGCAGCAGTTCGGTGGCGGGCATGGGACGGTACTTCACGCCTTTCAGGGCCAGGGGAATCAGGAACACGATGATGACCGCGTTGAAGATAACGGCCGAGAGGATCGCGCTTCTGGGGTCCAGGCCCATGACGTTCAAGGCCAGCAAGGCCGGATGCGTTGATGCGAATGCCGCCGGGATGATCGCGAAATACTTGGCCACGTCGTTGGCAATGCTGAACGTGGTCAGCGCTCCGCGCGTCATCAGCGTCTGCTTGCCGATCTGCACGATGTCCAGCAGCTTGGTCGGGTTGGAGTCGAGGTCGACCATGTTCCCGGCCTCCTTGGCGGCCTGGGTGCCGGAGTTCATGGCCACGGCGACGTCGGCCTGGGCGAGGGCGGGGGCGTCGTTGGTGCCGTCGCCCGTCATGGCCACCAGGTGCCCGCGAGCCTGGTAGTCGCGGATCAGCTTCAGCTTGGCCTCGGGCGTCGCCTCGGCCAGGAAATCGTCCACGCCGGCCTCGGCGGCGATGGCGGCGGCCGTCATGGGGTTATCACCGGTAATCATCACCGTCTTGATGCCCATCCGCCGCAGGTCGGCGAATCGCTCCCTGATCCCGCCTTTGACGACGTCCTTGAGACAGATCACCCCCAAGGCTCTGCCGCCTTCCGCCACGACCAACGGCGTGCCGCCTTCCCGGGCGATCGCCTGCACCACGTCCTTGAGCTTCCGCGGCACAGAGCCGCCACGGGCGCCGACAAACGCCTCAATCGCGTCCGCCGCGCCTTTCCGAATAACCCGGCCGTCCAAGTCCACGCCGCTCATGCGGGAGCGGGCAGAGAACGGGGTGAACTTCGCCTCCAGTTTCTCGATGTCGCGTCCGCGAATGTTGTGTTGTCTCTTGGCCAGGACGACCACGCTGCGGCCTTCGGGCGTTTCGTCCGCCAGAGATGCGAGTTGGGCGGCGTCGGCGAGGTCCTCTTCCCGGACGCCCTCGGCAGCGATGAACTGTGTCGCCTGGCGGTTGCCGAGGGTGATCGTGCCGGTCTTGTCCAGCAGGAGCACGTCCACGTCGCCGGCGGCTTCCACCGCCCGCCCGGACATGGCGACCACGTTCGCCTGGCTCAGCCGGCCCATGCCGGCGATTCCAATGGCCGACAACAGCGCCCCGATGGTCGTGGGGGCCAGGCACACAAGCAGCGCCACCAACACCGTGATCGTGATGGGGATGCCTTGGCGGGCCTGCTCCACGCCGTATAGCGAGTAGGGCAACAGCGTCGCGCAGACCACCAGGAAGATGATGGTCAGCGCCGCCAGCAGGATGTTCAGGGCGATCTCGTTGGGGGTCTTCTGGCGCTTGGCGCCCTCAACCATGGCGATCATGCGGTCGAGGAAGGAGTCGCCCGGCTCGGACGTCACGCGGACGATGAGCCAGTCGGACAGCACCTTGGTGCTGCCGGTGACGGCGGAACGGTCGCCGCCGGACTCGCGGATGACCGGGGCGCTTTCGCCGGTGATGGCGCTCTCGTCCACCGAGGCGATCCCGCTGACCACCTCGCCGTCGGCGGGGATGATCTGCCCGGCCTCGACGCGGACCACGTCCCCCCAGCACAGTTGCGATGCCGGCACGGTATCGCGAGGGATGCCGTCGGGCCAGATGACGCGGCGGGCCGTCACCTCCGACCGTCCGCGGCGCAAGGCGTATGCCTGGGCCTTGCCTCGCCCTTCGGCCATCGCCTCGGCGAAGTTGGCGAACAGCACCGTGAACCACAGCCACAGCGAGATGCCCAGGATGAACCATGGATTGGCCTCGCCGGCGCCCACCAGCGCCTGGGCGAACAGCACACTGGTCAGCGCGCTGCCGACCAGGACCACGAACATCACCGGGTTCTTCCATTGCCGGCGCGGATCCAGCTTAAGAAACGAGTTCCCGATGGCGGGCAGGATGATTGCCCAATCCAGCAACTTCGCTTGCTCTGCCTTGGCGGTCATGCTTCTCCTCACTTGCCGATCATCATCAGGTGTTCGACGATCGGCCCCAGGGCCAGCGCCGGTATGAAGCTCAGCGCTCCGACGATCAGCACCACGGAGATCAACAGGACAACGAACAGCGGCCCATGAGTAGCCAGCGTGCCGGCCGAAACGGGGATGGCCCTCTTGGCCGCCAGGGCCCCCGCGACGGCCAGCACGGGAATCTTGAGGAGGAACCGCCCGCACAACATCGCAAAGCCGGTCGAGACGTTGTAGAAGGTCGTGTCGGCACTGAGGCCCGCGAACGCGCTGCCGTTGTTGTTGGCGGTCGAGGAATAGGCGTAAAGGATCTCGCTGAATCCGTGCGGGCCGGGGTTGGCCGCGCCCGCCTTGCCCGCTATCGTCGCGACCGCGACGGCCGTGCCGAACAGCACCACCAGCACCGGCACCAGCACCACCAGCGAGGCCATCTTCATCTCGAAGATCTCGATCTTCTTGCCCAGATACTCCGGCGTTCGCCCGACCATCAGCCCCGCGATGAACACCGCCACGATGGCGAAGACGAGCATCCCGTACAGCCCCGATCCCACCCCGCCGAACACCACCTCGCCGAGTTGCATGAGCCACAGGGGGACCATGCCGCCCAGCGGCGTGTACGAGTCGTGCATCGAGTTGACCGCTCCGCATGACGTGCCCGTCGTGACCGTGGCGAACAGCGCGGAGTTCACGATGCCGAAGCGGACTTCCTTGCCCTCCATGTTCCCCCCGCACTGACTGGCAGAGGGAGAGATGTCGGCCCCCGCGGCCGCCAGTTGCGGCGTTCCCTGCCGCTCGGACAGGTAGCATAGCGTGAGCAGCCCCAGGAAGATGACGAGCATCGCCGCCAGGACGGCCCAGCCCTGGCGGGTGTCGCCCACCATCTTCCCGAACGTGTAGCACAGGCCCGCCGGGATCAGCAGGATGGCCAGCATCTCCAGGAAGTTGGACAGCGGCGTGGGGTTCTCCAGCGGGTGCGCCGAGTTGGCGTTGAAGAACCCGCCGCCATTGGTGCCCAGGTGCTTGATGGCAACCTGCGACGCCGTCGGCCCGACGGCGATGGTTTGCTCCGTCACGATCTTGCCGTCGGCGCCCTTGAGAGGCTCAACCAGGGCCACCTTCTGATAGGGGCCGATCGTCTGCACCACGCCCTGCCAGACCAGCAGGAGGGCAACGATGGTCGCCAGCGGCACAAGGATGTAAAGCGTGGTGCGGGTCAGGTCCACCCAGAAGTTGCCGATGGTCTGACTGTTCCGCCGGACGAACCCGCGAATGAGCGCCGCCAGCACCGCCATGCCCGCGGCCGCCGAGAGGAAGTTCTGCACGGCCAGACCGAGCATCTGCGTGAGATAGCTCATCGTGGTCTCGCCGCCATACGCTTGCCAGTTGGTGTTGGTGATGAAGCTGACGGCCGTGTTGAACGACAGGTCCGGCGGCACCGCGGCCATGTGCTCCGAGCTCAGCCCCAGCCAGCCTTGCATGCGCATCAGCCCGTAGAGCGCCACAAACCCGGCGAAGCTGAACGCCAGGACCGCCACGGCATAGCGTTGCCAACCCATCTCGCTTGCCGGGTTGACACCGCAGAGCCGGTACAGCAACCGCTCCAGCGGCCCCAGCACTCGGTCCAGACCACAAGGCTTGCCCTCGTACACGCGCGCCATGTACCAGCCAAGCGGCTTCACCAGCGAGAGCAGCACGGCTAGGAACAGCACGACTTGTATGATATCGCTGAGAAGCATCAGAACTTCTCCGGTTTGAGCAGCGCCGCCAGAAGGTAGATCATCAGCCCCGCGGCCAGTACGCCGCTCAGTATGTATGCCCACGTCATGGCTGTCTGTCTCCCTGCAAGTGACTGAAGGCCCGCACCAAGCCCCAAGTGATCGCAAAGAACGCCGCGCCGATTCCGACGTATACCGCGTCCATGGCCGTCCTCCTTCCGCGTTGGGTTCTCTGTCTCGGATGCCACGGCCGCAAACAGCGCAACCAGGGCACCCCAGGAGAACCATGCATGGTTCCCTTGTTTCCGATGGGACATCTTAAGGCTGACCCCGGGTCCCTGTGCGCAAAGAGCAGCCAGTTCGGCGCAAGGAAAGCGCAAAGGTCCGCGGGAGACCGGCATCGTCCGCGAGCAACGCGGATCCGGCCTTCCTGTTCTTCCTTCCGACGTTCGGAGTTCGACGTCGCCTCTTGCCCCCTTCTTCGTGCGATTCGCTCGCGTTGGGGTCGCTCGTGGTCTCTTCCTCTCGTCGCAGTCTGGTTGCCGGTCGCGTAAAGGCGTATAGTGGCCGCATGAGCACGACGACCATCAAGACGAGGTTCGCTCCGTCGCCAACGGGCCATCTGCACGTCGGCGGGGCCAGGACGGCATTGTTCAGCTACCTGCTGGCGCGGCAGAAGGACGGCACGTTCCTGCTGCGCATCGAGGACACCGACCGCCAGCGCCACCAGGAAGACGCCATCCCGAAGATCATCAGCGACCTGCGCTGGCTGGGCCTGGAGTGGGACGAGGGGATCGACCTCGACGCGGGCGGCGGCGTGGTCTCGCGCGGGCCCGACGCGCCCTACCGCCAAAGCGAGCGGCTGGAGATGTACCGCGGATACGCGGAGAAGCTTCTCGCTGCCGGGAGGGCATACTATGCCTTCGAAACCGAGCAGGAGCTGGAGGCGATGCGCGCCAAGGGCGAGGCGGCCAAGAGCGGTTTCCGCTACGCGCGGCCGGCCGTGCTGCCAACCAAGGCCGACGCCGAGCGTGCGGCGGCCGAGGGGCGCCCCGTCGTGGTGCGCCTGCTGTGCCCGGCGCGGGACGTGACGATCCACGACGACGCGTTCGGCGACGTGACGTGGCCCAACAGCGAGATGGACGACTTCGTGATTCTGAAGGCGGACGGCTACCCGACGTATCACCTGGCCAACGTGGTGGACGACGCGCTGATGGGCGTGACGTACATCATGCGCGGGCAGGAGTTCCTGGCCCAGACCTGGCGACACGTGTTCCTGCGCGAGGCGCTGGGCTTCGCCGAACCGGGCTACTGCCACCTGCCGCTCATCATGGACATGCAGGGGCGGAAGCTGTCCAAGCGCGACGGCGACGTCGAGGTGCATTCCTTCCGCGTGCATGGCTACCTGCCCGAGGCCATGGTGAACTTCCTGGCGCTGCTGGGCTGGCGGCCGGGCGGGAACCTCGAGCGGATGACGACGGCCGAGCTGATCGCGAGCTTCGCCGCCGACCGCGTGGGGAACTCCAACGCGAAGTTCGACCGCGAGAAGCTCCTGGCGTTCAACACCGACGCGATTGCGGCGGCGAGCGAGGACCGGCTGCTGGCTGCGTTCAGGGACTTCCTGGCGCTGAACCCGGGCTGCCCGATTCCCGCCGGCGACGACAACCTGCTGCGGCTGGTGCTCCGCGTGAACAAGGGCTTCCGCACGTTCGCGGACATCCCGACGCGATGCGGCGTGCTGTTCGCGGCGGACGACAGTTTCGCGTTCGACCCCAAGGCCGTGGAGAAGGTGCTGGCCAAGGGCGACGGCGCCGGCTACGCGGTGCTCGCCGACCTGCGGGCGAAGCTGCCGGGCGTGGAATGGACGGCCGAGGCGATGGAGAAGTTCCTGACGGACTACTGCACGGCCACGGGCCTGGCGATGGGCAAGGTGGCCCAGCCGCTGCGTGTGGCGGTGACGGGCACGACGATCAGCCCGGCGATCTACGACACTCTGCTTCTGCTGGGGCGCGATAGGACGCTGCGGCGGATCGAGCGGTGCCTGGCGACTCGGGAATAGGGCTTGTTGGTGACGGCAGATGTGGCTACAATGGCGGCGAAAGTGGCCACATTGGAACACAAGTGATGACAACGGTGGGCATCCGAGAACTCAGGAACCATTTCAGTCGGTACATGGCTGCGGTAAAGCGGGGAGAGGCCATCGTCATTACCGACCGGGGCAACGCAGTCGCCCGGATCTCACCTGGGCCGTGCGAGGAAGACCCCATACTGCGGAAGCTCGCTCCTGCGATCGCGGCGGGGACGATTCGACCGGGAACCTTCCCTCGGGCCAGGCATCCCCATAGGCCCGTGGCAGCCAAGGGCAAGCCGGGCTCGCAGCAACTGGTTGAGGATCGCCGGTGATTGCCTACGTTGATTCCTGTTTCCTGGCTGACTTGGTCTCAGTGGGAGAAATGGAGTTCTGGGCCGCCGACAAGGAACTGTGCGTTGCAGCCAACGCATACGGTTTTGCGGTGAGGCCAAGCGAGGCCCAATGAGTCTTCTTGTGACCGGAAGCATCGGGATTGACACGGTGGAGGCGCCAAGCGGAAGGGCCGTTGAAGCGCTGGGCGGTTCGAGCGTCTACTTCGCCTGGGCGGCCAGCTACTTCACGCCCGTGCGTTTCGTGGGCGTCGTCGGAGAGGATGTGCCACCCGACTTCCTCAAGCCCCTCCACGACAACCCCCGCATCGACATGTCGGGGCTGGAGGTGCGGGCCGGCAGCCGCACGTTCCGCTGGCACGGGCGCTACCACGACGACGTCAACATCCGCGACACCGTGGGCGTCGAACTGAACGTCCTGGGCGAGGCTGGCCCGGCCATCCCGAAAAAGTTCCGCGACAGCCGCTTCGTGTTCCTCGCCAACACCCACCCCGACCTGCAAATGGAGTTGCTCGGCCAACTCGATGGGCCGGCGCTCGTCGTGGCCGACACGATGGACCTGTGGATCACCACGCAGCGCGATTCGCTGACGCGGCTGATCGAACGCGTCGACGGCCTGGTCCTGAACGACTCGGAGGCTCGCCTGCTGAGCGGCGACCCCAACCTGATCGCGGCCGGCATGTCCATCGCGGAGATGGTCAACTCCTTCGTGGTGGTGAAGAAGGGCGAGCACGGCAGCATCCTGTTCGCCGACGGGGCAGCCTTCCCGCTGCCGAGCTACCCGGCCCGCCGCGTGGTCGATCCCACCGGCGCCGGCGACAGTTTCGCCGGAGCGATGATGGGCTGCCTGGCCGCCCTTGGCCGGCACAAGACCGAGGACCTCCTGCCGGCGATGGCCTATGGGACGGTGGTGGCGTCGTTCACGCTGGAGGATTTCTCGCTGAACGGCCTGCTGCGGACCACCCGCACGGACATCGACGAGCGGCTGGGGCAGTTCCGCAAGATGGTGAGTTTCTGACATGCTGGGCAAGCTGGCGGCATTGGCGGCGGCGGGGGCGCTGGGCACGCTGGCCCGCTATGGGCTGAGCGGGCTGGTGCAGCGCGGGTTGGGCGCATCTTTCCCATGGGGCACGCTGGCCGTCAATGCTCTGGGCTGCCTGGCGTTCGGAGTGTTCTGGGCCGCCGCCGGCCAGCGGCTCATCAGCGGCGAGATGCGCACCATCGTCCTGATCGGTTTCATGGGCGCGTTCACGACGTTCTCGACTCTAGCGGCCGAGAGCGGACAACTGCTGGCCGACCGCGAGTGGGCGATGGCGCTGGCGAACGTCCTGCTGCACAACGTGGGCGGGATCGTCCTGTTCTTCGCGGGCGCCGCCCTGGGCCGCTTGCTCTGACGACCGGAGGCACGCTATGCACCTGCCGCACGAATCCGAACTGCTGCGAATCTTCATCGGCGAGACGGACAAGCATCGCGGCCGAGCGCTGTACGAGGTGATCGTCGAACTCGCGCGGAAGCGGGGCCTGGCCGGGGCGACGGTGCTTCGCGGGGTGATGGGGTACGGGGCGAACAGCCGCGTGCACACCGCGAAGATCCTGCGCCTGTCGGAGGACCTGCCGGTGGTGATCGAGATCGTGGACAAGCCCGAGCGGATCGCGATGCTGCTTCCGGAGATCGACGCGATGATCCAAGAGGGCCTGGTCACGCTGGAGAAAGTTCGCGTGATCGCCTACCGCCACGGCGCCCCGTCGCCCGGCGAAGTGGCGTGATGCGCGATGCCCCGCCATCGGGAAACCCCTTGTTCCGCCCGGCTGTCTCCGGTCTACTACCTGCCTTCGCGGCCATTCCGGCAGAAGGTTCACCGCATGACGCGGCATGACGGCATTGCGCAACTGAAGGCGTTCGGCAAGACGAAGGGCTTCTTCGTCGGCGTCGACAGCGATGGCTGCGCGCTGGACACCATGGAGATCAAGCAGCAGGAGTGCTTCATCCCCTGCACGATCCTGCACTACCGCCTCCAGGCCGTGTCGCGGTTCGTCCGCGAGACCGAAGGCTGGGTGAGCCTCCACAGCCACTGGCGCGGGAGCAATCGCTTCCCGGCGCTGGTCAAGACGCTGGACCTGCTGGCCGAGCGGCCGGAGTGCATCGAGCGCGGCTACAAGGCGCCCGACGTGGCCGCGCTGCGGCAGTGGATCCGGCAGGACAGCCAGCTCGGCAACCCGGCCCTGGAGGCGAAGGTGGCCGCCACGGGCGACGGCGTGCTCGCCCGGGCCCTCGCCTGGTCGCGGGACGTCAACACCGCCATCGAGCGGATCGTCTTCGGCGTGCCCCCCTTCCCGCACGTCCGCGAGGCCCTGGCCGCCCTGCAGGACGCCGCCGACGTGGTGATCGTCTCGGCCACGCCGCACGAAGCCCTCCTCCGCGAGTGGCAGGAGCACGACCTGGCCCGGTACGCCAAGATGATCTGCGGCCAGGAACTGGGCACGAAGAAGGACCACCTGCAACATGTGGCCGGTGGCAAGTACGCGCCGGACAACTGCCTGATGGTGGGCGACGCGATGGGCGATCTGCGCGCCGCACGCGCCAACGGCATGTGCTTCTACCCGATCAATCCCGGCCACGAGGCCCAGTCGTGGCAGCGGTTCCGCGACGAAGCGATGGGGCTGTTCCTGGCCGGGCGCTACCGCGGAGCGTACGAGGACAAGCTGATCGGCGAATTCGAGGACCTCCTGCCGACCACCCCGCCATGGAAGCGGGTGGTTGATGGCCTACCCGCTTCAGCGGGTAGGGCTCTTGCTGAAAGCTGACGATGCCCGTCATCAAGCCCGGACAACCTATGCCGCTCTGGTGCGAGTTGGAGCACTTCGAGGTCGTCACGCTGCCCAAGGGCGGCCGGCACGTCTTCCCGCGCCGCTCGCGCAAGGAGAAGCTCATCGTCGCGCGCGGGCGGTGCACCGTGGCCTGCGCCGACCGGGCGGGCGAGGCCGCGGCCGGGGCGAATCTCGACCTGCTCGCGCCCGAGGGGCAGTTGGAGGTGCTGGACGTGGCGGAGCCCGCGAAGTTGGTTCGCCTGGCCGGGCGATGGGGCGAGGAGATCGGCGGCAGCGGGCTGTTCAGCGTCGTGGCGGCCGACAAACGCGAGGACCCCGGCCTGGCGCTGGGGTTCGTCAAGAACACCTCCTTCGACAACCACTACCACGACTGTGACGAGTACTGGGTGATCGTCGAGGGCAGCGGGGCCGTCGTGACCGAAGGCAGACGTTACGCGGTGTCTCCCGGCGACTGCGTGGCCACCGGTATGGGACACCACCACGACTTCACGGAAGTGGAGCAACCTGTCCTGGCCGCGAGGATTGAAACAACTTTGGGCGGCCGCAAACGGCGCGGCCATCTGTGGACCCATCGCGACGGCAAGGCCGAGGCGCGAGTTGAGAGACCACTGCTGTCCAAGATAATCGCGGCGTAGTGTCCTGCCTGGCTTTTCGGGGGTGATTGTCCTCGGATTCCTGGGTTTTGGACGGCCTCAAGCCTTCCTGCGACTGGCTTTCGGCCCGTCCTTCGCCGCCGCCGTTTCA
>CAYWTX010000495.1:0-8212 GCA_964461295.1 uncultured Planctomycetaceae bacterium
CGTCGGCGGCGACGAAGCCGAACGCGTCCACGTCGGTGATACGCTCGATGATCCCGGCGCCGCTCACTCGCCGGTGTCGGGTCCGGGGGCGTATACGTCGGCCGGCAGGGCGAGCCCCATGCGCCGGCAGCGAGCGAGGAATCGCGGCTCGCCGGCGCCGCAGGTCCACTGGCCGAGCTCGCCTCCGGCGGCGTCGGCGCCGCGGCGTTCGTAGGCGAACAGATCGTGCAGGGCGACGCGGTCGCCCTCGACGCCGGCGACTTCGGTCACGCGCGTGATTTTCCGCGTCCCGTCGGCCAGCATGTCCTGCTGCACGATCAGGTCGATCGCGCCGGCGATCTGGCGGTGAATCGCCCACAGCGGCAGCAGCAGCCCGCGTGACAGGAGCATCATTTCCAGCCGGCTCACCGCTTCGGCGGGGCTGCTGGCGTGCAGGACGGCGAGGCAGCCCTGGTGCCCGCTGGAGATGGCCTGGATCATGTCCACGGCCTCGTCGCCGCGCACCTCGCCGACGATGATCCGCGTGGGGCGCATGCGCAGGCTGTTGCGGACCAGGTCGGCCATGGTGACGGCGCCCTTGCCTTCCAGGTTGGGCCGGCGGCACTCCAGACGCACGACGTGCTTCTGCTGGAGTTGGAGTTCGGCGGTGTCCTCGATGGTGATGATCCGCTCGGTCTCGGCGATGTACTGGCTGAGGATGTTGAGCGTGGTGGTCTTGCCCGTGCCGGTGGCGCCGGCGAAGAGGATGTTGGCGCGGCCCTTGACGGCCGCCGCGAGCAGCAGGGCCATGCGCCGGCTCAGCGTGCCGCAGCGGAGCAGGTCGTCCAGGCTGCGTAGCGTGCGGGTGAACTTGCGGATGGTGACGGCCGGACCGTTGACGGACACGGGCGGGATGACGACGTTGCCTCGCGAGCCGTCGGGCAGGCGGAAGTCGACGTAGGGCGCGGCGGCGGAGACATCGCGGCCGGTGGGTTGCAGCAACACCTGGATGGCCTGCATGAGCTGGTCGTCGGAGGCGAACAGGGGCGGGAGGAGTTGGAACACGCCGCGGCGTTCGACGAAGGTGCGGGCGGGGCCGTTGATCACGATTTCGGTGATGTCGGGGTCCAGCATGAGCGGGCGAATGGGGGCCAGCGCGGGGTGGTCAAAGAAAGTTCGCATGGGGCGATTGTCGTCCGGGAGGGGGCGCGAGTGCAAGGCGCGGGCGAAGAGCGGGAAGCGAGGCAACCGGGATGCCCCGGCCCCGCCAGGCCGGGGCCTGGAGCAGCGGGAGGGACGACAGATCGCGAGGGCGTGTTCGCCGTCGGCCGCTTCCTTCGCGGGCGGCTGGGTGTATACTGGCGGGCTTGTTTCAGCCAGCGGAGACCGGATGTCGCTGATTGTCGGACAAGATGTCGGCAAGGCCTACGGCGCGGAGTACGTGCTGGAGGAGATGAGCTTTCACGTTTCGGAAGGCGACCGGATCGGGCTGGTCGGCCCCAACGGCGAAGGCAAGACCACGCTGATGCGCATCCTCGGCGGTTTCGACGAGCCCACCACCGGCCGGCTGCAGCGACGCGGCAACCTGAAGGTGGGGTACCTGCCGCAGGACCCGCCGACACACATGGCCGAGATGACGCTCTGGGACTCGATGCTCGAGGTGTTCGGGGCGTTGCGCCGCGTCGAGGCGGAGTTGGCGGACCTGGCCGGCAGGCTGGGGGACGACCCCGACGGGGCGTTGTTGGCCCGCTACGGGCAGCTCCAGCACGAGTACGAGGCGTGCGGGGGCTACAGCTACGAGCAGAGGATCAAGGAAGTGCTCACCGGGTTGAGCTTCCCGCCCGACCGCTACGAAAGCCCGCTGGGGCAGTTCAGCGGCGGGCAGCGGACGCGGGCGCTGCTGGCCCGGCTGCTGCTGGACGACAGCGACCTGCTGTTGCTGGACGAGCCGACCAACCACCTCGACCTGGAGTCCGTGGAGTGGCTGGAGCACTTCCTGGCGGAGGCCCGGCGCGGGTCGGTGGTCGTCGTCTCGCACGACCGGTACTTCCTGGATAAGGTAGCGACGCACATCTGGGAGATCGCGTTCGCGGCCCTGGAGGAGTACCGGGGCAACTACACGCAGCACCTGTCCAAGCGGGCCGACCGCCTGAAGGAGCGTCGCCGCGCCTACGAAGCGCAGCGGAAGTACATTCTGGACACGGAGGACTATGTCCGCCGCTACGGCGCGGCCAAGCGTCCGCAGCAGGCCCACGGGCGTCAGACGCGGCTGGAGCGGTATCTCGCCACGCACGCGTTGGAGAAGCCGCGCGAGCACAAGACCATCCACCTGCGCATCACGCCGCTGAAGGCCACGGGCGATCTGGTGCTTCGTTCGGCCGGGCTGCGGGCGGGGTACGATGCCTCGCGCCCGGTGGCGTCGGCGGAGGGATTGGAGGTGCGTCGCGGGCGGCGGATCGCGTTGGTGGGTCCCAACGGGGCGGGCAAGACGACGCTGCTTCGGACGCTGATGGGCGATCTGCCGGCGCTGGCGGGCACGGTGCAATGGGGCGCGAACGTGCGGCTGGGGTACCTGCCGCAATCGCACGCGCGGCTGCGCCCGGAATGGACCGCCTTGCAGGCCCTGCGCCAGCAGGACCCGCTGTTGAAGGACGAGCAGGGGCGCAACCTCCTGGGCGGCATGGGGCTCAGCGGCGACGACGCGTTCAAGCGGATCGATCAGCTTTCCGGCGGGCAGCGCACGCGGGTGCTGCTGGCGCAACTGGCCCTGACCGGGCCCAACGTGCTGGTGCTCGACGAGCCGACCAACCACCTGGACCTGCCCAGCCGCGAGATCGTGCAGTCGCTGCTGAGCGATTTCGAGGGCACGCTGCTGTTCGTCAGCCACGACCGCTACCTCGTGCAGGCCCTGGCCACGCACGTCTGGGCCATCGAGAACGGCGTGGTGCACGAGTTGGTCGGGGGCTGGGAGAAGTACGTCGAGTGGCGCACCGCCATGCGGACCGGCACGGCGCAGGGGGCGTCCACCGAGCGGCGGCAGCGGGCAACGCGTCGCGAGGCGAACCTCGCCGCCCGCCAGCAGGGCAAGCAGCGCCAGAAGCTCCAGAAGCGCATGGAGGAACTCGAGGCCCAGATCGAGGCCGTCGAGGCGAAGCTGGCGGGGCTGCTCGACGCGGCCGGTGCGGCCGGCGAGGCCGGCGACCTGGACCTGGTCGGCAAACTGGGCGAGGAGCACGGCCTGGCCAACCAGAAGAAGCACGAGCTGTGGGAGGAGTACGAGCAGGTCCACGGCGACATGGAATCGCTGGAGAGGGACGATCCGTAACGAGGGAGGGGACGGCAAAGCGGATAACGGGCCCTTGCCGCGGATCAATAGGTCGGGCCGATGCGGTTGATGGCGAATTCGCGGCAGCGGTTGCGTTCGGCGGCGGCCAGTTCGCCATTGCACACGCGGAGGACCAGGGCCATGAGGTCGTCGGCCACGGACTCCAACGGCAGGCCGTCGATGGCCGCGCCGGCGTTGAGGTCGATGAACGGCTTCATGCGGTTGTACATGGCGGTATTGGAGGCGATCTTGACGACGGGGGCGACGGGGTTGCCCAGGGGCGTGCCGACGCCCGTGGTGAAGAGCATCACGTGAGCGCCTCCGGCGGCCATGCCGGTGAGGCTCTCGGGGTCGTTGCCCGGCGTGTCCATGACGACCAGCCCGCGGCGGGTGGGGCGCTCGGCGTAGGTGATGAACTCGACGATGTCGCTGTGGCCGCCTTTGCAGATGCAGCCGAGGGATTTTTCCTCGATGGTGCTCAGCCCGGCGGCGATGTTGCCCGGCGTGGGGTTCACGCCGCGCAGATCGCAGTCCTGCCCGCGCGCCAGGTCCACGTACGAGTTGATGCGTTGGAACAGGCGGTCGCGCACGGCCGGGTCGGGGATGCGCGGGCGAAGGGCCTCCTCGGCGCCGATCATCTCGGTGATTTCGGAGAGGATGACGGTTCCGCCCGCGGCCACGACGCGGTCGGAGACCAGGCCGACGGCGGGGTTGGCGGTCAGGCCGCTGAAGGGATCGGACCCGCCGCACTCCACGCCGAGGACGAGGCCGGCGACGTCGAAGGGTTGGCGGCGAAGCCCGGCGGCGAAGGACTTCATCTCGGCGATGTGGGCCAGGCCCCGCGCCAGCAGGGCCGAGGGGTCGCCCACGTCCTGGATGAGCAGCGTGCGGACGACGCGGCCGGCGGCGGGCACCAGGGCGGCGATCTGGTCGGGCGGGGTGCTTTCGCAGCCCAGGCCGACGATGAGCGCTGCGGCCACGTTGGGGTTGGCGCACGTGCCGGCGAGGGTCCGCAGGACCTGGCGGCGGTCGTCGCCGAGGTGCGTGCAGCCATGCTGGTGCGTGATGGGGATGACGTCGGCGTCGGCGTCGGCGATGGCCTCGACGATGGAGTTGGCGCAGGACACCGCGGCCAGCGCGATGACGTGGTTGCGCACGCCGAAGGAAGACCCGCGCGGGTACGCGAGGAGAGTTAGCTGGGATGAAGGGGATGAAAGGGATAGGAGGGAGGTCGAGGAAGGGGAGGAAGTAGCGTTCCCAGTTCTTGCTGGGCTGCGCTTCTTACTTGCTGAACTCATCATCCCTTTTATCCCTTTCATCCCAGCTACTTCTCTCTATTGGACCGACGACCGCATGTTGTGCACGTGGACCAGGTCGCCGGGGGCGATCGCGTGCGTGGCCAGGCCGATCACGTGGCCGTACTTCAGGATCTTCTCGCCGGAGGCAATGGGGCGCAGGGCGAGTTTGAAGCCGGCACGGATGGTTCGCGGGACCGCGACCGCGGCGGCGGCGGCGCAGGCGTAGGCGCCCGCGGGAATGTCGCGCAAGGCCGTCGCGACGTTGTCGCGCTCGCTCAGCGTGATCGCGAAGTCGGTTAGCTTTCCGGGTTCCATGGCGTTCAGGAGAGTTTAACCGCAGGGATCGCGAAGGTCGCGGAAAAGGCGTTCTTCTTCCGAGAGTCCGGCCTTCGCGTTCGTTGCGTCCCGTGTGGTGGTATCGCTTCGTCCGGCAGGGACTACGGGTCGCTCTCAGAGGCGCCGTAGTCCTCCGCTCGCGCGTCGATGCCGCGGGACCTCTGGTACTTCGACCAGAAGATGACCAGCAGGGGGCACAGGATGGCCGTGGTCAGCGTCGAGATGGACACCTGTGCGGTGGCGGCGTCCACCAGCGAGGCGTACTGGGCCGCTCGGTGGGCGAGCGCGGCGGCCTTGTCGGCCAGGGCGGGGTCGTTGGCGGCGGCCTCGGCCGCGGCGGCGGCCGCGGCCGCCGACGCGACGGCGATGGCCTTGGGCGTGGCGACGGCGTTGCCGGCGGTGGAGGCTTCCGACACGACGGCAATCTGGCTGCGTTCGCGGAACAGCCTGAACACGAGGATTCCCGCGGCGGCGGAGAACAGGACGGTCATCGCCCCCAGCAGCAGCCCGCCGGCCAGCACCGAGGGGTTGAGGAACGTGCGGAAGTCCATGCCCAGCCCCAGGGCAAAGGCGAAGAAGGGGATGAGGATGGATTCGCCGGGCTTGAGGAAGCGTCGGACGTCGCCGTCGAGGTTGCCCAGGGCCATGCCGATGGCGATGGGCACCAGCACCGCCAGGAACGCGATAGCGGGGAACTGCTCGCCCAGAAGGCCCAGGGCCACGAGCGTGAAGAACGGCCCGTCGTTCAGCGAGAGCACCGACAGGGCGCCCACGTCGCTGCGGTTTCCGTACTGGCCGGCCAGGGCGGCGTACATGCCGCCGTTGCTGTTGGTCATGGCCGCGATGACCGCCATGGTGCTCAGGCCCAGCAGGCCGTGCATGGGGTCCAGCAGGGCGCCCATGGCGTAGCCGACGGCGACGCCGACGGCGTACTTGCTGCCGGTGGTGAGGACGCCCTTCTTCAGCGCCTTGCCGGCCACGCGAAGGTTCATCTGGGCGCCTGCGCAGAACAGGAACAGGCCGATGAGGCACAGTGCCCCGTTCTTGCCGAGGGCCTCGGTGAAACTGCCGATCCGCAGGAACTCGTAGTGTTCCTCCACGACGGTCTTGACGGGGGGCTTGGCGCCGTCGGCGGAGGGCCCCGCGCCTTGGGGGCCCAAGAGCGGCCGCGACGAATCGCGGCCATCGAGGGGCGCCTTACGTTCGACCTTGACGGGCGTGGCGCCGAGCCACTTCATGGCCGACTCGACGGGCGTGAAGTGGGCCTGGTCGATGGTGTTCAGCAGCGCCCCGAGCATCAGCGGGACGACCATCAGGCCTCCGGGAATCCTTTGGACGTTGTTCAGCAGTCGCACTTGGCATTCTCCGTTGGCGGAGCATTATGACAGGTGGCCGGGATTTTTCCATTGGCGAATCCGGGAGGGGCTCAACCGAGGTGCGATGGATCCGCCAGGCCAGGTGGGCGTGGAGCGGCTTTGCCGATGTGGAATCGGCTGAACCGCGAGCTGGATCGATTTCGCGGGTCAGGGGCCTCTGACTGGTCGGAGAGAGGTGGCGCAACGCGAAGGGGTTCTGGCAGGGCTGTTCCTCGCGCCCTGAAGGCGTCGGAGGGGCCTCCACACGGGGCGGGTGCTGTCAAAACGTGCCCCGCCGGTGCCGCGGGGGGCAGGAGTTGGCAGGCGGGCGAGGAGGCGGCGAGGGGTGCCGCAGCCAGTAATTCGTTTGTCGGCAACAGGTTAGTTGCTACGGCACACCCATTGCTTGATTTGCCCCTTGTCAGGAACTGCGCTTCGGGACGGCGGAGACGCGGAGCAAGCTTCGTCGCTACCGGCGTGGAACGTACTCAAGGTTGTCGGATTTCCGAAAGGAGAAGCTGCAAATGGCGGCAAAAGCGATTTCGTTTGAGGTGGATGCTCGTGGATCCCTGCTTCGCGGCGTGGAGAAGATGGCGCGGGCGGTGAAGAGCACTCTGGGCCCCCGCGGGCGCAATGCCATCCTCGACAAGGGCTGGGGCGCTCCCACCGTCACCAAGGACGGGGTGAGCGTGGCCGAGGAGATCGAGCTGAAGGACAAGACCGAGAACATGGGCGCCCAGCTCGTGAAGGAAGCGGCCAGCAAGACCTCCAGCGCCGCCGGCGACGGGACGACGACCGCCACGGTTCTGGCCGAGGCGATCTTCAAGGAAGCGTACCGCAACCTGGTGGCCGGGGCCGACTCGATGGCGCTGGCGCGGGGCATCCGCCTGGCGGTCAAGGCGGTGGTGGCACAGATCAAGAAGATGGCTGCGCCGATCAAGGGCGACGAGGACATTCGGAACATCGCGTCGATCAGCGCGAACAACGACGCCGAGGTCGGCAAGATGCTGTCGGAGGCGATGAAGAAGGTCGGGCGCGACGGCGTGATCACGGTGGAAGAGGGCAAGGGAATCGAGACGACGGTGGAGGTGGTCGAGGGCATGCAGTTCGACCGCGGGTATCTTTCGCCGCACTTCGTGACGGATCAGGACGCGATGGAAGCCCGGCTGGAGAAGCCGCTGGTGTTCATCAACGAGGACAAGGTATCCAGCGTGACGAAGATGGTTCCGCTGTTGGAGAAGATCGCCAAGTCGAAGCGCACGTTGCTGATGATCGCCGAGGACGTGGAAGGCGAGGCGTTGGCGACGCTGGTGGTGAACAAGCTGCGCGGGATCGTGAACGTCTGCGCGGTGAAGGCGCCCGGGTACGGCGACCGCCGCAAGGCCATGTTGCAGGACATCGGCATCCTCACCGGCGCGAAGGTGTTCACGAAGGACCTGGGCATCGATCTGGAAAGCGTGTCGATCGCCGACCTGGGCACGGCCAAGGTGGTGCACGTGGACAACGACAACACGACGATCATCGAGGGCGCGGGCGACACGAAGGCGATACAGGGCCGGATCGAGCAGATTCGCAAGGAGATCGAGACGACGACGAGCGACTACGACCGCGAGAAGTTGCAGGAGCGGCTGGCGAAGTTGGCCGGCGGCGTGGCGCAGGTCAGCGTCGGGGCGGCCACGGAAAGCGAGATGAAGGAGAAGAAGGCCCGCATCGAGGACGCCTTGCACGCGACCCGGGCGGCCATTGCCGAAGGCGTGCTTCCCGGCGGCGGCGTGGCGCTGGTTCGGGCCCGCAAGGCACTGGACGGCCTGAAGGTCAGCGGCGACGAGGCGACGGGCGTGGCGATTGTCCGCCATGCCCTGGCCGAGCCGCTCAGGCAGATCGTCGGCAATGCCGGCGAGGTGGCGGCCATCGTTTTG
>CAYWTX010000496.1:0-2944 GCA_964461295.1 uncultured Planctomycetaceae bacterium
GCTGGCCCTGCTGAAAGTCGAGCTGTAGGCGGCGTCCGGGCCGATGCCGGAGAACGTAGTCAGTACGTGCAACCTGAAATCAAACGGAACCCCTTCCAAAAGAAGGGGTTCCCTCATTATCGGGCCGGGAACTTCGGGCTAAGTCCTCGACGCCCCTTCGGGGCTAAGAGGGAGGAAGGCCGCTTCCGCGATTCCTTTACAGCCTCTCAGTCGTCCTGAGGCCGCGCCCCGCTCTCCGCTCCCCCGGCCAACCGGTCTAGAACCGCTGCCGAGGGGGCGCAGCCACACGATCGCCTCCGATGGCGACCCTAGCACCCCCGCCCCGTCCGAAGCGATCCTGGCCGGCAGGATTGCGGCCAAGCCATCGCCCGGGCTCCTGGGGAAGACCTCGCAGTTCGGCGAGCGGCACGAGGCCGTGCTCGACGAACTGGACAAGCGCAAGCCCTGGCCCACGCGCCCGGTGAGCGCAGCCTCGCGCACTGCATCAATCGGACCGGCAGGAGCCGGCATTCCGCCCGCGGCCGCACTTGGCGCCAGCGCGCCTTGTGCGGCCGATGACGGGCGCTACCCCGGCAGAGGGTACAGGGCATCGCAGGCGAGCACGTCCAGCGACCTGTCGCCATCGCCATCCGACGCCACGCCGCCCCATTCGGCGCCGCTATCGGCCGCGGCCGTGAAGGCGGAAGACCCGGCGCTGGGCACGGCGGTTGGCACGGTCTCGGCCGGCGCCGCGAGCCCGAGCACGTCGACAGACAGCAGGCTTGAGAGCGATTCTCCGCCGGCCGGGGCGGCGGGCTGTGGTGCCGCCGGCGTCGCCGAATCGACGACGGTCCTCAGCGCGGCCGCGAACAACGTCGGTTCGGGTTCGGGCTGCGGAGCGGCGGTGAGAGCGACCGTTGCGATGGGTTGGTCATCGCCGACGACATCGGCAGCGGGATCTCCGACCGCCGGCGCGATCCCGGGGTCGCCGGCGATCCCTGTCGGCGACGCCACGCCCGGCCGACTCGTCGGCACCGGGGGCGGCGGCACATAGTACCCGAAGTCGCAGCCGGCGGCGGTGTCGCCGGGGCCGCGGAGGATGACGGTCCACACCGAGCCCTGGGCAGTGGTGTACTGGACGGCGGGGGCGGAATTCACCAAGTACGGCGCGAGGCCGTTGACGAGGTTCTCATAGCCGGCGACGACGGCCTGATCCGACGAGCAGAAGGCGAAGTAGTGGCTCGCAACGCCTTTGACGAAGGCAAACTCGATACTCGCGCCCACCTGGCGGCAGCGTACCTGGATGTCGTCGTAGTCGCGGTCGCCCCCGCCGGCCGTGCCTTCGGCGTTCGTGCGGAGGTCCTCAAAGCAGTACCACACGATGCCGGAGCCGTCGTCGGCATAGGCGGGGAAGACGCGGCCCTTTATCGATTCGCTGGGCGTATTCGCCTCGTACTGGCTCTGGCTGAGCTTGGCCGTCAGGGGACCTTCGGCCAGCGGCATGTAGAAGCCGGTGACCCCGTCGTAGATGGTGTAGCCCATCTCCTCGACTGCCTGCATGGGACGGAGGTCCGTCGCCCTGTATGCGCCGGGCCCGAGGGCGGCGAACTCATAGCCGCCATCGGCGCTGGCCGCGACGACCGGTTCGCCCGCGCCGAGCCTGCCGTTGGCGTCAGCGTCCAGGAAGACCTGGTTCCCGGCCGGGGCTGTCTCACCGGGGTCATGCACGCCGTCGGCATCGGTATCGCGCCACTTGGCGCCGGAAATCGTGCCGGCGGGGACCACCGACTGCCCGTAGGCAGCCCAGAGGGCCATGTAGTCGGCTGCGTCCACCGTGCCGCTGCCGTCGAAGTCGCCGCCGGCCCAGCCGACGCCGACGCGGCCGAAGTTCGTTCGCACCGTCAAGTAGTCCGCACAGTCGACGCGGCGGTTGGCGTCGGCGTCGCCGGCCATGGCCGCGCGGAAACCCGCGCTGAAGTCGCTTGTCACTCCGCTGCCCGCGCCGTCCAGCGCCATGCCGGCCGCGCTGACCACCGCCGCCCCGTACACGCGGATGCTGCCGACATGGCCGTAGTCCACGCCGCCGCCGGCCAGGCCCGGCAGGATGAACCTGGCCGTGCGCGTGCCCGCGTCGTACTCGCGCACGATGGCCGGGCGCGCCACGTTCCGGCCGTCGGTCTCGTCGCGCACGAGCACCTCGACGGCCGTGTCGGAGAACGCAACGTCCTCGCTGAACTGCGCCCGGATCGAGTTGGACTGCGCGTCATAGCCCCAGCCGACCACACGCGGCCTGTAGGGCATAACCAGGTTGGCCGTGGCCTCGGGACCGACGTTGCCGGCCTTGTCCACCGCCCGCACCGCGACCGAATGCGTGCTGCCGTTCACCCATTCCACCGCCAACGCCGCGCCGTAGACGTCGGCAAACTGCCCGGCGTCCACGCTGACCTGATGCTTCCAGATGCCGTTGGCATCGGTGGCGGCCGTCCAGAGGACCTCAGGCCCGGCCATCCTCAATCCCGTGGGCGCCTCCGGGGCGACCAGATCCACCGTCACCGCCATGGTCGCGATCGAGCCGGGACGAGCCAGCACGTCGATCGCCCGCACCTCGAACAGGTGAGCCCCTTCGCCCGTCGTGACATTCACCGTCGTGGCCGTCGTGGCCCCCCATTCTCCGCCGTCCCACCGCCACTCATAGCCCGTGATGCCGGCCACGTCTGCCGGCGCCGTCCACGTGAAGACCACTTCCGTGTCCGTCGTCACCCAGTCGCCCGCCGAGCCCGTATCGTCCGCCACCGCAAGCCCCGTCGGTGCCGCCGGCGCCGTCCTGTCCACCGTGAACGTGAACGCATACTGGTCGGCAACGGACTCCCCGCCGATCCCGTCGCCGTCCTGGTCCATCGTGTTGCCGGCCGTGTCGGTGATGTTCGGGCCAACCAGCACTGTGTACGTTCCGTCGGGCAGGGCG
>CAYWTX010000497.1:0-9292 GCA_964461295.1 uncultured Planctomycetaceae bacterium
CCGGCACGGTCGGGTGCGAGTGAGGGACCGCTTCCGCCGGCGCCAGCGATGGAACCGGTCACTGATCCGGGGGCAACCGTGCCGGCACGGCACGGCTCTGTTGGGATTGTGCATCGCGCAGAGGCGACGCCTCTGCCGGGGCGCAACTATGGACGCGCGCCAGTTTCAGAATGGGTGCCCCGCCCCCACAGCCGGCTCAGGCCGCGCCAGGACCAGCGGACGCCTTGGGCGACGTGGCGCCCGCCGGCGGCGACGGGGCGGACGACGAACGTGTCGGCGGCGTCGCTGGCGGCGTCGAACGTCGTGCGCAGGGCCTCGCCCACCTTCTCCGTCGAGCTCTGGTAGAGCCTGCCCACCACGCCCACGAGGTTGTCCATAGCGATCTGCCGGCAGTCGCGGAGGAACTGGCCGAGGTGGGCCCTCATGTCGGCGGCGGCCTCGCGGCGGTCCCAGCCGCGGAAGGCCCGGCAGCGGTGGCGGGCGGCGTGCCCGGCCGCGGAGGTCAGCACGCCGCTGACGACGGCCTGGGTGAGCGACTCGGCCACCCGCCCGACCAGGGGCATGGAGCGCGCGAACGACTCCAGGAGCTTCCGCATGAGGAAGGTGAGCTTGATGGTGGCGACGATGCGGGCGGTGTCGGCGAAGATGCCGAGTTGCTCGCGCAGCGGCGGGCGGCTGTTGTAGATGTGCGTCACGCGCGACACCATCCGCCCGTTGCAGTAGATGACGATGAACGCGTCGGCCAGCGGCCAGGGGCTGGCCGCCACGCCGACCATCACGTCGCGGACGGATCCGCTGACTTCGGCGCGGGCAAGCTTGTCCAGCTCGGCCAGGAGGGGCTCGACGGCGTCGGCCTCGGCGGCGCGGCAGGCGGCGAGGAGGGCGTTGTCGCCCACTGCAAGTACGTTTGTAGTGCCGCCGTAAGGCGGGCTGTTTCCGGGTGCGGCGGCGCCGGGATTCCGCCTTACGGCGGGGCCACGAACGTGCGCAAGCCGGTCTGCGGCGGCGTCGGCGGCGAGGCGCTGCGGCTCGGCCAGCGATTCGTTGGTCGCCAGGCGGCGGAGGTAGCGGACCAGGTAGCGGGCGTAGCGACGCAGCTCGCGCGGGCGGGCGGCGGCGAAGTCCTCGATGTGCGGCGGGCGCAGCGTGCCGGGGCGATACCGCCAGCCGCCCAGCAACCGCACGGCGAGCCAGACGGCCAGCACGGCCAGCACGACGAGATAAGCGTAGCCGACGTAGGGATTCATCTCGCGCAGGGTCTGGTAGGCGCGAATCAACTCCACGGCCAGCAGGAAGCAGAGAACGATGCTGGCGGCGAGGACGACCTTGGCGGCCTTCTTCCAGAATTCGCGGAACATCGTCGCTCCTTGGGACGCTTGCCACGGGTGATTATTGCAGAGCGGGGCGACTGCGAGAAGGGGATTCGGTTCCGGAGGGCCATGCTTCGTCGTGGCCGATCGCTCGCGATCGCCCGCGCGACGGCGCGCGTCGCTGCCAGGAATCCGGCAACAACGCCGTGCGGCGTTCGTCTAAGGGCATGGAACCGGCGGATGCGTCGTCCGCCGGCCAATTCGCGAAAGGAGACCTGTCATGGGCACGCGCGCACAAGTGATCCTGGCGGCGACGGCGGTGTTGGCGATCGGGGCGGCGGTGTGGGTCATGGGCGAGGACGGTCGGGCCGCTCGCGGCCGGTCCGACGAGCCGGCGCAGTCGGCGGCGCCGCCGCCGCGCCCGGCCGCGGAGGAGTACGCGATTTCGGAGGCGATCACGCACGAGAACCTGGCGGTGTACATGGTCTACTCGCCGGACAAGATCAAGGGCGAGTTCCTCACGCTGAAGGAAGCGATGGACGGCAAGGTGATCATCGTGCATGAGACCGGGGAGGTGGGCGAACTGGCCGTGGAGAACACCGGCGAGAAGACGATCTACATCCAGTCGGGCGAGATCGTCAAGGGCGGGCGGCAGGACCGCACGCTGCAATGGGACATGATCCTGCCGGTCAAGAGCGGCAAGGTGCCGATCCAGAGCTTCTGCGTGGAGCACGGGCGGTGGAGCCAGCGCGGCAGCGAGGACTCGGCGAAGTTCGGTTCCTCCGAGAAGATGCTGGCGACGAGGGAACTGAAACTGGCCGCCAGGGGCAAAGGCGACCAGGGCGAGGTGTGGAAGGAAGTCGCCCGCGCGCAGGACAAGCTCAGCGGCAGCGTCGGCAAGGACGTGCGCTCGGACAAGTCGGACAGCAGTTTGCAGCTCACGCTGGAGAACGCGGACGTGCAGAAGAAGGTGGCCGAGTACGTCGCGAAGCTGGTCAAGTCGCCCGAGGGCGGCAGGAACGCCGTCGGGTTCGCCTTCGCGATTAACGGCGAGATCAACAGCGTCGACGTCTACGGCAGCGGCGGGCTGTTCACGAAGCTCTGGCCGAAGTTGCTGGAGGCGGCCGCGACCGAGGCCATCGCAAAGGTGGAGAAGGACAAGAAGTTCACGGCGCCCACGGCGTCGGACGTGCTGGCGATGATGGACCAGGTGCGCAAGGAGAAGGCCCAGAAGGAAACCGCGATGATCAAGGGCGGCAAGGACCGCATGCGGATCACCGACGGCGCCGCGGCCGCGAGGTACGAAACCCGCGGGGGCGACGGCAACTCCGTGCACGACAGCTACATTAAGAAGTAGCGGCGAAGGCGAGGCGAAGATCGCCCGAGGGCACGCCGGGCACCGGGCCCTTCGGCGGAAGACGGAACCCTTGCCGTGCTGAACCGCCGCGAAGGCGGTATCATGTTCTCCATGTTGGCGAGAGAAGACGCGGGACGAATCGGCGCGGCGCCCTTGGCCGTCGTGATGGTTGCGATGGTTGCTCTGTCGGTGGCGGCCGCGAAGCCGGCGCCGGCGAGGCTCGCGGCCAAGCCCGGGCCGGCGCCGACGCGGCAGGCCCCCGTTGCCGCGGCGGACGTGCCCCTGGGTCGCGCCATCCAGAACGCCCGGCTGCTCGCCGCCGACCTGAAGACGGCCGGCGTGGACACGGCCGCGTTCGAGAAAGAAGCGGCCGATATTGAGGTCGCCGACATGGCGGGCGGCACGGACGCGGCCGCCCAGGCGGCGCGCCTCGCCCAGGCCGTGCGGAAGCTTGCCCTGTCCAACCCGCTGCTGGATTTCGACGAGTTGTTGCTCATCCGCCGCGACGGGCGCAACCTCGCCCTGCCGGCGAACTGGCAGTCGAACTCCTCGCTGAAGCCGATCGGCCACAACAACGACCTGGCCTGCATCGGCGTTCGCGGCGCCGGGCTGGGCGCCGCGGCCGCCGGGGCCGGGAAGATCCGCACGCTGTACCGGCCCGACAAGGACCGCTTCCTGGGCGACGTGGACCTTCACTTCGACGCGGACCGGTTGCTCGCCTCCATGCCCGACGCCAACAACCAGTGGCAGATGTTCGAGATGAAGCTCGGCCGCGATGCCAACGGGGCCGCCGCCGTGCGCGACGCCCGCGCCCTGCCGCTGATCCCCGACAGCGACGTCGCCAACTACGATGCATGCTACCTGCCGGATGGGAACGTCGTCTTCACCTCCACTGCCCCGTTCATCGGCGTGCCGTGCGTCTGCGGCAGTTCCCACGTCACCAACATGTACCTTTGGCAAGGGGCCGCGGGAAACATCCGCCGCCTGACGTTCGACCAGGACCACAACTGGTCGCCCGCCGTGCTGAACAACGGCCGCGTGCTCTATCTCCGCTGGGAGTACGGCGACATTCCGCACTCCAACAGCCGCAGGCTGTTCTCCTGCAACCCAGACGGCACCGGCCAGATGGAGTACTACGGCAGCAACTCCTACTGGCCCAACGGCGTGTTCTACGCCCGCGCGATTCCCGGCCACGCCACCAAGGTCGTCGGCATCGTCACCGGCCATCACGGTGCCGCCCGCATGGGCGAGATGGTGGTCTTCGACCCGGGCGTCGGCACGCAGGAGGCCGACGGCGCCGTGCATCGCTTCCCGCAAAGGGGACGGAAGATCGAGCCGGTCATCGCCGATCAGCTCGTGAACGCGTCCTGGCCGAAGTTCCTGCACCCTTACCCGCTGAGCGAGAAGTACTTCCTCGCGGCCGCCCAACCGCACGGCGGGGCCGCCTGGGGCATCTACCTGGTGGACGTGTTCGACAACATGGTCCTGTTGGCCGAGCAGCCGGGGATGGCGCTGCTGGAGCCGCTGCCGTTGCGGAAGACGCCGCGCCCGCCGGTGATCGCCGGGCGCGTGGACGCGAAGCGCAAGGACGCGACGGTGTACCTGGCCGACGTATACCAGGGCGGGGGGCTGCGCGGCGTGCCGCGCGGCGCCGTGAAGAAGCTGCGGCTGTTCGCGTATCACTTCAGCTACCGGGCAATGGGCGGGCTGCTGGGCGTGGTCGGGGCCGACGGCCCCTGGGACTGCAAGCGGGTGCTGGGCACCGTGCCGGTCGCCGAGGACGGCTCGGCCTACTTCCGCGTGCCCGCCAACACGCCGATCTCGATCCAGCCGCTGGGTGAGGACGGCGGGGCCCTTCAGGTCATGCGAAGCTGGTTCGTCGGCATGCCGGGCGAGAACGTCTCGTGTACGGGCTGTCACGAGCGGCAGCGCGACGCGGCCGCGGTGCAGCCGGCGGGCCTGGCGGTGAGGCGCCAGGCGGCCGAGATCGAGCCGTGGCGCGGGCCGGTGCGCGGGTTCGCGTTCCACCGCGAGGTGCAGCCGGTGATCGACCGCAACTGCGTGGGCTGCCACGAGCCCAAGGCCGCCGGTTTCGACGCCGCCAGAATGCCCGACCTGCGCAACGAGCCGCTCCAGGGCTGGTCCTCCCGGTACGCCAGCAGCCGCAACGGGAATCACTCCATCGCGTACAACGAACTGGCCCGCTACGTCCGTCGCCCGGGGATCGAGAGCGACATCCACATGCTGATGCCGATGGAGTTCAACGCCTCGACGACGGAGCTGGTGCAGATGCTTGGCAAGGGCCACCACGGCGTGAAACTGGACGCCGAGGCGTGGGACCGCCTGCTGACGTGGATCGATCTCAACGCGCCCTACCACGGCACGTGGGGCGAGGCGTTCGGCAAGCCCGGCCCCGGCCCGCAATCCAACCGCCGCGCCGACCTGCTCAAACGCTACGCCAACGTCGAGGAAGACCCTGAGACGATCCCGCCGGCGCCGGCGAGGACCGCCCCCGTCATGCCCAAGCCGGAAACGCCCGTCCCATCCGGGGCACCCGTCGCGGCGGGCTGGACGTTCGGCGCCGACGAGGCGAAGCGCCGCCAGGCCGCCCTCGGCGTCTACGAGGAGACCATCGATCTCGGCGACGGCGTGAAACTCCAGCTCGTTCGCATCCCAGCCGGCGAGTTCGTCGCCGGCTCGCCCGACCCGGCCGCTCCGGGCGACGAACGCCCCCGGGCGGCGAAGATCGACAAGCCGTTCTGGATGGCCAAGTGCGAAGTCACCAACCAGCAGTACGCCCGGTTCGACGCGTTGCATGACAGCCACGTCGAGCCCAAGCACGGCTACCAGTTCGGCGTGCACGGGTACCCGGCCGACAAGCCCAGCCAGCCGGTGGTTCGAGTCAGCTGGCAGCGGGCGGCGGCGTTCTGCGGGTGGCTGAGCGGGCGCCCCGCGGCCGCGGGGCTGACGTTCTCGCTGCCCACGGAAACGCAGTGGGAGTGGGCCTGCCGCGCGGGCAGCGACCAGCCGTTCAGCTACGGCGGGCATGACGTGGACTTCTCGAAGCTGGCCAACCTGGGCGACCTGAAACTCAAGGAGTTCGCGACCAACCCGTACACCGAAGACCAGCCGATGGCCAACCCCAACCGGTTCGACGACTGGGTGCCCAAGGACACACGGTTCAACGACGGCGCCTTGGTGGCCGCGGCGGTGGCAAGCTACCAGCCCAACGCCTGGGGCCTGCACGACATGCACGGAAACGTCGCCGAGTGGACGCTCGGGGACAATTGCCGATTGCCAATTGCCAATTGGCGGACACTAACAGCAAGGCCGGTTCCGCGAGTGTACGACTAGCCGAAAACCCCTCGGCCGATGCGGTGCAATCGGCAATTGCGCGGGGCGGGTCGTGGTACGACCGGCCGAAGCGGTGCACAGCCTCGTGCCGCCTGGGATACAGACCGTACCAGGGCGTGTTCAACGTCGGGTTCCGCGTGGCGGCGAGCGAGAAGTGAACGCGCCAGCGCGGCAGTTGTGTTGCACGGCGAGAGAAGACAACAATGCCGGACCCTCAGGCGTCTGGGCTTCCAGATAGAGCGAAGTTCCTCTGATGAACGGATTCGATCCCTACGCAGTTGTTCCCCTGAACCAGACGGGTCTGCGTTTCACGCGCCTGGGGCTCGGGACCGGCACGCACGGCACGATGCACGGGTCGGACCAACTGCGGATGGGGGCCGAAGCCTTCCAGCGGCTCGTGCGCGACGCGTACGGCCGAGGCATCCGCTGGTTCGACACGGCCGACCTGTACGGCACGGGCCCGGCCACGGGCGAGGCCCTGCGGGGCATCGATCGCGACACGTACTGCCTGGTGAGCAAGGTATGGTGGCGGCAGGGGGACATGCCCGGCACGGAGCGGCCGGACGCCGACGTGGCCGTCGGGCGGTTCCTGAAGGAACTGCGGACGGACTACCTTGACCTGGTGCTGCTGCACTGCCTGACGTCGGGCAACTGGCCGGAGGAGCTGCGTCGGCAGATGGATCTCCTGGCCGGCATGAAGGACCGCGGCGTGATTCGCGCGCACGGCGTGTCGGTGCACACGGTGGAGGCCCTGGCGGCCGCCGCGGACGAGCCGTGGGTGGACTCCGTGCATGTGCGGCTCAATCACGCCGGCGTCTGCACCGACGGGCCGATGGAACAGGTCGTGCCGCTGGTGCGGAAGGTCCACGCGGCCGGCAAGGGCGTGATCGCCATGAAGGTGATCGGCAACGGGCAGTTCACGGACGCCGCGCAGCGCGAAGCGTCCGTTCGCTTCGTGCTGGGCTTGGACTGCGTGGACGCCATCAGTGTCGGCTTCATGAACGTCGAGCAGATGGACGAGATCGCCCGAACCGTGCGCGAGACGCCGCGCGTACCGGGAGGGGAGGGCCGTTCTCTTCGTTCCTAGTCGGGCCATGCCTGCCGCTCTGCCTCCATCGTCGCCCCGGGCTGAAGAGGCCAAGTCGCCGAATCAGCCGTGCAACCGGCGCAGGCGGCGACATTGCGAACCGACGAGCGGGCGTGTATCATTGGCCCTTCCTCGTCGCGTGGCCGCGGGATGCGGGCGCGCACAGACGGCAGGAGCATGATGATGAAGAAGGTTCGTTTCGGCGTTGTGGGGCTCGGGAACATGGGGCTGCCGCACGCCAAGTGGTGCGCCCGCGACGGCGGCCGGGACTTCACCCTCGGCGCCGTGTGCGACGTGGCGGCGGACAAGGCGGCCGCGGTCGGCGCCGAACTGAACGCGCCGCACTTCACCGACGCGCTGGCGATGATCGATTCGAAGCTCATCGACGCCGTCATCGTTGCCGTGCCGCACTACTGGCACGCGCCGGTCGCCATCTACGCCGCCAAGCGCGGCATACACGTGCTGTGCGAGAAGCCGCTGGAAAGCCGCGTGGGACTCGCGCGGGCGATGATCGCCGCCTGCCGCAACCACAAGGTCGCGTTCGGCACGGTGTTGCAGCACCGCACGCGGACGATCATGCGGAAGATGAAACAACTCGTGGACGGCGGGGCCATCGGCGAGGTCTTTCGCGCCCAGCTTATCTGCTCCAACTGGTTCCGCACGCAGGCATACTATGACAGCGGCGCGTGGCGAGGCACATGGGACGGCGAAGGCGGAGGCGTGCTCATCAACCAGGGCCCCCACCATCTCGACCTGTTCCAGTGGATCGCCGGCATGCCCCGCCGCGTGCTGGGCCTGCTCGGCACCCGTGCCCACAACATCGAAGTCGAAGACACCGCCAACTTCCTTCTGGAGTACGACCACGGCAAGGTCGGCTACATCTACGCCACCACGGCCGAGGAGCCCGGCTACGAGCAGTTCATGCTCTGCGGCGACAAGGGCACGCTGGTGTGCGAGGCAGGCAAGCTCCGCCTGGGCAAGCTCAAGACCTCCGTCCGCAAGCACATCATGGCCTCCAGGAACGCCATGGCCGGCAAGGCCGAGCAGGAGATCACCTGGAGCGAGGTCGCGTTCAACAAGAAGCCCGACGGGCACCTGTACGTCATTCGCAACTTCGTGGCCCACGTGCTTGGCGGCGAGAAGCTTCTGGCGCCCGGCGCCGAGGCGGTCAACGAGTTGGAGCTGTCCAACGCGATGTACCTGGCCGGTTTCGAGGGCCGCACCGTCGAGCTGCCCGTCAAGGACGCGGAGATCGACCGGCTGATCCGCCGGCTGGAAAAGCAGCGTTCGACCGGCAAGGGCGGCGGCCTGCGCGCCGCGGCGGCAAAACTGATGCGCAAGGTGACGAAGGCGTAGGAGAGAAACCGCGCTATCCTACTTGGACCAGTTCACAACCCTGAGACCGGGCACGTGGACGAAGTGCCTCTCGTTGTTGGTTACCAGTTCCAAGTCGCGATGGAGCGCGGTCGAGGCAATGAGCAAATCGAAGCCCGGCACAGGCTTGCCCACTCTCTCCACCGCTGTCCGAACAGATGCGTATATTTCCATTGCTTGTATGGACACCGGGATCACTTCAAACGACTCCACCGCCTGCAGCACCTTTGCCTCATTCTCGACCGGTCGCTTCGACTTCCTTGCGACGAAGAGCAGTTCGCCAAAGGTGATGACCGAAATCGCTTTGGGGTCCAGTCGGTGCTCCCGGAAGTTATCCACGACTTGTGGATGGCCACGGAAGAAGAAGGCCATCGTGTCGGTATCAATCAAAAGCATCGCTCAGTTCCTTCGTGAACCGAGGCGGATGCTTCCGCCCGCGCATCATGTCCGCGGCAATCTCTTCGGCCGGCCGGTCATCCTCCCAACTACCCGCCAGTTCAAGAAGCCGATCGCTCGCCTCGGCGATGTCCGCCGTCGGCTTCGCCAGGAAGTTCCGCACGATGTGAATGACTTCCTGGCTGATGGAGCGGTCGTCCATCTCCGCCCGCCTTCGCAAAGCACCGTACAGCCGGTCATCCATCCCTTTGACTTGCAGCGTCGCCATAGTGCACCTCAGTAACTATCGGCATTGTAGCGGGCATTGCATGAAATTGTAAGCTTCTTTCATGCAGCCCGCGCCACGCGGCGGCGCTGAATCCACTTCTCGATTTCCACCGCCCAGAAGATCACGGAACTGAGAGCCACCGCGAT
>CAYWTX010000498.1:0-5416 GCA_964461295.1 uncultured Planctomycetaceae bacterium
TCCTGCGCCTGTGGCCGTTCTCCGCTCCCTGCCAATGACCCCGCCCCCCTATGTGGTTGGCGTAGACCTATTGGTAACTTTACCCCGCGGGGGGGGGCGGGGGGGCGGGGTGGGGTTGGGGGGTCAACACCGGCGGGTCACCCCAGTCGGGCACCGCCAGTACCTCGCCGTCCTTCAACGCCGACTTGTGGGCCATGACTCCCGCCGCTATGTAGCGCACGGCTTCCCAGATATGGATCATGGGCCGGCGGCCATGGGCAATCGCGTCCACGAACTCGTGAACCAGGTAGGCATGCGAGCCGCGGTGTCCGCCGTAGAAGTCGTCCTTTCCCGCGGCGGAACGGAATGCCTGAGCCACGGCATCAGGCAGCGGATCGCGCATCTGTTCGACGGTCAATGTCTCCGGCGTGGCATCTTTGCCACGCCAGGTGCCGTACTCGAAGGAGCCTTGCGTGCCACAGATCCGGAAATCTCCGCCCCCTTTCCCGCCGATCTCCCGGAATTCGCAGATCCGCATGGTGGCGCCGTTGCTCATCTGGAAGAGTGCTGTCTCGTTGCTGAAGGCCGCATCGGCGAAGTAGGGATCGCCACTCCGCGACCGGTAGCCCCACGCGCAAACCTTGACTGCCCGCGTGCGCATGACATTGATGGGACCGCCTATGGAATGCGTCGGATAGTGCATGGGGCCATAGAGGAGCCCCCGTCGACGGTGCTCTGTCGCCCGCGCGCGCCACTCCCGGCCCGCCTTGCCCGCTTCCCTCTGCTTCTGCACCTCGCGCAAGTCGCAGTCCAAGCTGTCGAAGGCGTGCATGTACTCGCCCTCGGCGTGAACGAACGCTCCAAAGGCACCCTCGGCCGCCCGCCGTCGCAGCCATCTCGTCGGCCGTCTCGGGGAACACTGTTCTGCCCCGCGTGCTCTTGCCCTCGAACAACGGCGGATTGACGGCCGCTGCGGCGGCGATCAGGTCGCCCCGTCTGACGGCGGTGGCGATGGCCGCATGGCCGCCTTCGCCCGTGCCGACGACGTATACCCGCGTCCTGTCCACGGCGTCGATCATGGCCTCGAAGAGTTTGGAGCGGTCGCCGGTAAGCCACGAGACGCCCATCCAAAGCACGTCGGAGTCGCCCACGGGCAGCGCCAGCAGGAAGCCTTCCTTCTGCGCTACGCCCTGCCAGGCCGCCAGCGACGCGCCGGCGTATTGCCTGAGGTGCGACTCGTCCCACTTCATGCTCGTTGAGAACCGCTGGAGTCGCCCGCGTTCGTGCAGCACGATCACCAGCGGCGACGGCTTGGCCTTGTCGTACGAGTCCGGCACGAACAGGTAGTACGGCTTGACCTGCGATATCCGGGGGTGGGGCTTCAGCGCCAGCCCGGCTTCGTCGGCCGTCCGCGCCGCCGGCTCGGCCGGGTCGAACGCGCCCACCGCGAGCCCCTTGGCGTGGGCCGTCACCTCGGCCGTCGCGGCCTCCTGCGCCTGCTCCGTCGCCGCGGCGGGCGACATTGCCCCCATCGCAAGCGCCGCACACCATCCGCCCAACTTGTGTCGCATGTCCATGGGTTCCTCGTCTCACTCGCTGTGATCTTCGCGCGTACTTGCCCATGACGCCGCTGGGCGTCCAGTGGAGCTTTCTTCTCCAGACGGCCAGCGACTTCCCGGCGGCAGACAGGCCGGCCGGAATCGTCCGCTTCTGTGCCGGCAACGAGCCCATCATTCTGTCCACTCGCGGGCCCTGCGTCTCCCGGGGCAACCGCACGTTACGCCGGCCGCTAGGGACATCCGGGAACCGATCAAACGGGGCGGCAACGAGCAGGAGCAGTTCGAGTTCCTCCAGGAGCACGAGATCATCCGCGGGCTGTCGAGCTACGGGCAAATCGTGCGGGCGGCCCTGTGTGGGGAGCCCGCGATCCCTCAACCTGTCGAGACATGAAAGGAATGTCATGAATGAATCATTGCAGAGCGCGTTGAGGAAGCTGAGGTTATCGGGCATGAGCCAGACCCTGGACGTGCGGCTCCAGGAGGCCGCCGGCAACCGCCTCAGCCACGTCGAGTTCCTGGAGCTGGCGCTCCAGGATGAACTGGCCATCCGATCTGATCGGCTGGTGGCCCGCCGCGTGAAGGCCGCGGCGTTCCGGGAGACCAAGACCCTGGAGGACTTCGACTGGCAGTTCAACCCGTCGATCAAGAAGAGGCAGGTCTTCGATCTGGCCACTTGCCAGTTCATCCACCAGGGCAGCGATGTCTTGCTTCTTGGACCGCCCGGCACGGGAAAAAGTCATCTCGCCCAGGCGATCGGCTACCAGGCGATCAAGGCCGACCTGCTGGTGCTGTACCGGTCCATCTTCGACGTGGTGCGTGACTTCCTGCACGATGAGGTCCTCGACGGCCAGGAGAAAGTCCTGGCCCGCTACCTCAAGCCTGACCTTCTAATCATCGACGACATGGGCATCAAGCAGTTGCCCAGGCGATCGGGCGAGTACCTCTTCGAGATCGTCATGCGCCGGTACGAAACGAAGTCCACGATGATGACCTCCAACCGGCCGCTGGAGGATTGGGGCAAACTCATCGGCGACGTGCCGTCGGCGACGGCGATCCTGGACCGGTTCCTGCACCATGCCGAGATCATCACCATCACCGGCCGCAGCTACCGACTCAAGGACCACCCGGCCACGGAGGCTCCATCGAAGCCCCGCCAGGGCAAGCAGCCCGCCCCGGCCGCCAAGCCTGCCGAACCTGAGACAGGCGAACAAGACACTTGCCAGGAACAACCGAAGTGAGGTACAGAACGGCAACTACTACTGGCTGGTTTTGAAGCGCCCATCAGTGGCTGGTTTTGAAACGCCCCGTGACCGTGGATTCAGACGAAGTTTCTCTCGCTGGCTCCTGACCTGAACGAGCGGTCGCGAAGGATGTGGGCGGCCGTGGAGGCGGCCTCGCTGGGAAGAGGAGGTGCAAGTGCCGTCGCCGCCGCCACCGGGATGTCGCGCAACACGGTTCGGGCCGGATTGCGGGAGTTGTGGAAGGGCACTTCCCGAGCGGTTCTTCCCCCAGGCCGAATTCGCCAGTCTGGCGGCGGCCGCAAACCTCTGACGCAGACCTATGACAACCTGTCCGGTACGCTTCGAACGCTGGTAGAATCCAGCACGCGCGGCGACCCGGAATCTCCCATTCTTTGGACCTGCAGGAGCACACGCAAACTGGCAGATGAACTGGCGGCGGAGGGATGCCCGGCCAGCTATCGCACCGTCGATCGGCTTCTGCGGGCGTGGGATTACAGCCTGCAAAGCAACCGCAAGGTCCGCGAAGGCGCCGACCATCCAGACCGCAACGCCCAGTTCGAGTACATCAGCCGTCAGGTGCGGCTCTTCCAGCGGCGCGGGCAGCCAGTCGTCTCCGTGGACACCAAGAAGAAGGAATTGGTGGGCGGTTTTCGCAATGCCGGCCGGGAGTGGCGGCCCAAGAGCCAACCTTTGGAAGTCCGGGTTCACGACTTCCTGGACAAAGAACTGGGCAAGGCCATCCCCTACGGCGTCTACGGCCTGACCCGCAACGAAGCGTGGGTGAGCGTGGGGATTGATCACGACACGGCCGAGTTCGCGGCCGCGGCCATCGGCCGATGGTGGTCCAAGATGGGCCGCCGGCGCTACCCCCAGGCCCACGAGCTGTACATCACCGCCGACGGGGGCGGCAGCAACGGCGCACGCTGCCGCCTGTGGAAGGTCGCGCTGCAAAAGTTGGCCAACCGGACCGGTCTGAAGCTGACGGTCAGCCACCTGCCGCCCGGCACCAGCAAGTGGAACAAGATTGAGCATAGGCTCTTCTGCCATATCACCCAGAACTGGCGCGGCCGGCCTCTGGTCAGCCAGGACATCATCGTCAAACTCATCGCCAGCACCACCACGGCGCAGGGCCTGAGGGTCCAAGCGGCCCTTGACCGTCGCCAATATCCTCTCAAGAAGAAGGTGACAAAGCAGGACCTGTCCCAAGTGCATCTCCTTCCCTCTGGCTTCCACGGCGACTGGAACTATACAATCGTTCCAGTATAGGCAATTGGTCAAGTTATTGTGTCACGACGCCTAAGCCACCTGGAAGGCTTACGCCGAACGCCGCCGAAGGAAGATGGTCGGAGAGCCGGATGCGGGAAAGCCGCCCGTCCGGTTCGATGAGGGGGCGCAGGAAACGTGCGACACCGCAACGCGCCTGTGCTCTACTCTATGGGGGGGGGGGATTTGCATTGACAGACAGAGCGAAGATGCTATCATTATGAAGCCTGAAGAAACCTGCTTCGAAGGTACCAGCGGCGGACGTTCCGCCTCGCTTCGGGGGGGGTTCTGCAAGGGGCTCGGACAAGTGTCGTGCTCGACGAGAAGCTGGTGAACCGGGCCAGGCGGCTCACGGGGACAAAGACCACCCGACAAGCTTCGCGCGGCGATGGGCGTCGATGCCGTCTGCATCTGTGGTCCCGTGATGACCGAATTCCTCCAAGGGGGCAGGACGGCCGCGGAGTTGGCCAAGGCGGAGGGTATTGTGCGCGAAATGAGGCACCTTCCCGTGCCGCAAGGAACGTATCGCTCCGCTGTGGGAATCTGTAGGGATGCTGCCAAGGCCGAGGCCGGTTTCCCGCCCAAGAGCACCACCGATTGCATCATCGCGGCGTGCGCCGTTCGGCACCGAGTGCCGCTGCTGCACCGCGATCAGCACTTTGACGCGCTCGCTGAAGTGTCGAAGCTCCAGCTTGTCCCCTGCCCCTGAGGCCCCCCGCCATGCTCGATATCCCCGCCAAGACAGTCCTCATCGACCCGGAAGTCCAGCGGCGCCCGAACTGCGCCGCGCGCCTGGAGCGCATCCTGCCCCACATCCGCTGCGGCGACGTCCGCGAGCTGCGCCCCGCCGACCACGAGGCCGTGCGGAAGATCGGCAAGCGGCGTCACGGCAAGGACGAGTTCGGCGACGACGCCGTGCTGGCGTTCACGACCTTCGACGAGGGCCGGCGAAACTGGTTCTTCCACTGGCGCGACGCAGCCGACGCCTGGGCCAGCCACGGCGGCGCCTGCCAGAGCGCGCTGGAACTCAACGTCGTCGACGGCTGCGCGTTCCGCTGCGCCTACTGCGGCTTCGGGCGATACATCCTGTTCTACCTCGACGTCGAGCGACTCGTCGGCGAGATGGACGCCCTCTTGGCCCGCCACCCGACGCAGAGGCTCTGGAAGTACAGCAACATGACCGACCTGCCCCCCTTCGAGCCTCAGCTCGACGCCGTGCGCCCGATGGTCGAACGCTTCGCCCGCCAGGCCGATCGCTACCTCATGCTCTTCACCAAGAGCGACGACGTCGACTTCCTGCTGCCGCTTAACCACGACGGGCACACGATCATAAGCTGGTCGCTGTCCTCGGAGATGGTGAGCCGCGAAGTGGAC
>CAYWTX010000499.1:0-13720 GCA_964461295.1 uncultured Planctomycetaceae bacterium
CCAACAAGGCCGGCGATCCGCTGGAACTGGACGCCAAGGCCCATCGGGCCAAACCGCTCGCCGAGCGTAAGGCCCGCCTCTCGGCCAATCCCAGGGATCTCGCCCTGGCGAAAACAGTCCGCCAGCTCGACTCCGACCTGCGCAAGCAGTTCTGGGGTCAGGTGATGTTCGCCCGCCGCGGCAACTGGCTGCTGCTGGCGGCCATCGCCGTGTTCGCCATCGGCACGCGGTCGGCCATCGCGTGCGTGAAGCGGCTGCGCCGGCCCATTCAGCAGCGCCCCGACGCCGAGAACGAGATGCGCCTGGTGAAGCTGGGCTGGTGGGCCGTGGCGAGCCTGACCTTGCTGCTGGGCATCGCAGCCGCGACGCCGTCGGTGCATGCGATCCTCACGGCCCAGCCGCCGCCCCCGCCGCCGCGGTTCCCCACCGCCGAGCAGTACGCGGCCAATTCGTTCCAGTTCCGCGGCCCGGGCGCCCAGGGGCGCTCCGCCTACGCCAACGTGCCCGTCGAGTGGGACGGCAACAGCGGCCAGGGCGTCCTGTGGAAAACGCCCATCCCGCTGCCGGGAAACAACTCAGCCGTGGTGTGGGGCGACCGCGTGTTCGCCACGGGCGCCGGCGAAGCCAGGCGCGAGGTGTACTGCTTCGACGCCGGCAGCGGCAAGATGCTTTGGGCATCGCCGGCCGAAAACATCCAGGGCTCGCCCGCCAAGGTCAAGGTGTTCAAGGACACGGGGTTCGCGGCCTCGACGGCGGCCTGCGACGACCGGTTCGTCTTCGCGGTGTTCGCCAACGGCGACCTCGCCTGCTTCGACCGTGAAGGGAAGATGGTCTGGGGCAAGAACCTCGGCGCGCCCAAGAATCAGTACAGCCACGCCGCCTCGCTGGCGATGTGGAGGAACCTGGTGATCGTCCAGTACGACCAGGGCCAGGCTGAGGAAATGCTCTCGAAGATCCACGCGTTCGACGCCGCCACCGGCCGGGCGGTGTGGCAGAAACGGCGGGCGGCCAATGCGTCGTGGTCAACGCCCGCCGTCATCAACGACGGCAAGCGCGAGCAGGCGCTCACCTCGGCCACGCCGTGGGTGATCGCCTACGACCCCGCCACCGGCGGCGAACTGTGGAAAGCCAACTGCCTCACCGGCGACGTGGCCTCCACCGTCGCCTTCGCCGACGGCGTCGCCTACGCCGTCAACACGGGCGCCAAGCTCTCCGCCATCCGCACCGACGGCAGCGGCGACGTGACGGCCAGCCACGTGCTGTGGCAGGGCGAGGACGGCCTGAGCGACACGACCAGCCCGGTGACCGACGGCAAGCTGTTGTGGACCGAGGCGAAGCGCACGCTGACGTGCTTGGACGCCAGGAACGGCAAGCCGGTCTACGAGCAGAAGCTGAAAGGCAACTTCCAGGCGTCGCCCGCCCTGGCGGGCGGACGGCTTTACATCACCAGCACCAAGGGCGAGACGTTCGTCATCGACGCGGGGCGCGAGTACAAGCTGCTCGGCGCCAACCCGCTGGGCGAGGCATGCAGCGCCAGCCCCGCGTTCCAGGACGGGCGAATCTACCTCCGCGGCGCCAAGAACCTGTTCTGTATCGGCCATGCAAGGCCACGCTCCGTCGTGGCCGGCGGCACAGGCGACAACCCGTGAGCCAGATCGACACGACATTCGTGGACCGCGCCATCGAACGCCTCGGCAAGGGGCGAGAGAAGCTCATCGCCATCCTCCAGGCGGTCCAGGGCAACTACAACTGGCTGCCCCCTCAGGCCCTCCAGCGCGTCTGTGAGATTTCCGAGATCACCCCGGCCGACATCGCGGGCGTCTCGACGTTCTACGACCAGTTCCGCCACAAGCCCGCCGGCGAGCACATCATCCACGTGTGCGTGGGCACGGCCTGCCACGTGAAGGGCGCCCAACTGGTGCTCGATGCGCTGAACCGGCACCTGAAGATGGAGAAGGGCGCCGACACCGACCCGCGGCGGATGTTCACCGTGCAGCCCGTGCAGTGCATGGGCTGCTGCACGCTCGCCCCCGTCGCCCGCATCGACGAGATCACCTACGGGCACCTCGCGCCCGACACCGTCGGCAACATGGTGACCGACTTCGAACGCCGCCTGGCCGCGGGCGACAAGCGGAAAAAGTCGCTCGCCCCCGCGGCCGCGGGCGAAGGCTGGGCCGAGGTCCGCATCGGCATGGGCTCCTGCTGCCAGGCCGGCGGCAGCGCCAAGGTGCAGCAGGCCATCCAGGACGCCCTGGACGAGACGGGCGCCGCCGCCACGGTGAAGCGCGTCGGCTGCGTGGGCATGTGCCACCGCACGCCGCTGGTGGAAGTGGTGAAGCCCAACCAGCCGCCGGTGCTGTACGCCAAGGTCGAGCCCGAGGACGCCCGCAAGATCGTGCTGAAGCACTTCCAGCCGGGGAGCCTCTGGCGGCGCATGGGAGCGAAGGTCTCGCGCACGCTGGACGGCCTGCTCACCGACGAGACGTGGGAACCCATCGAGCGCTACACGCTGGAGCCGCGCGACCCGCAGGTGTCGGCCTTCCTGAGCCCGCAGATCCACATCGCCTCGGAGTGCTGCGGCGTGATGGACCCGACGGACATGGACGAATACGTCGAGCGCGGCGGATTCGTGGCGCTGAGGAAGGCCCTCCAGATGCAGCCCGAGCAGATCATCGACGAGATGATCCGCAGCGGCGTTCGCGGACGCGGCGGCGCGGGCTTTCCCACGGGGCAGAAGTGGAAGATCGTCCGGGCCGTGCCCGGCGACCTCAAGTACATCGTCTGCAACGGCGACGAGGGCGACCCCGGCGCCTTCATGGACCGCATGCTCTTCGAGAGCTACCCCTTCCGCATCGTCGAGGGCATGATCATCGCCGCCCACGCCGTCGGCGCCAAGGAAGGCTACTTCTACATCCGGGCCGAGTACCCGCTCGCCGTGGTGCGCATCCGCGAGGCCCTGGCCCGCCTGGAGGCCGAGGGAATGCTCGGCGACGACATCCTCGGCAGCGGCGTTTCGCTGCGCCTGCGGATCATGGAAGGCGCCGGGGCGTTCGTCTGCGGCGAGGAGACCGCCCTGCTGGCGTCCATCGAGGGCCGCCGCGGCATGCCCCGCATCCGCCCGCCCTACCCCGCCGAGAGCGACCTGTGGGGCAGACCGACGCTGGTGAACAACGCCGAGACGTTCTCGCTGGTTCCCTGGGTGATCCGCAGCGGGGCTTCGGCGTTCGCCGCCAACGGCACCGAGCGATCCAAGGGCACCAAGGTGTTCGCCCTGGCGGGCAAGATCCGCCGCGGCGGGCTCATCGAAGTGCCCATGGGCATGACCCTGCGCCAGGTCGTCGAGGAAGTCGGCGGCGGCATCGCCGGCGGAAAGAAGTTCAAGGCCGTCCAGGTCGGCGGACCCTCCGGCGGCTGCGTGCCGGCCTCGATGTCCGACACGGCCGTCGATTACGAGGCCCTCACCGGCGTGGGCGCGATGATGGGCTCCGGCGGGCTGGTCGTCCTCGACGAGGACGACTGCATGGTGGACATCGCCCGCTACTTCCTGAGCTTCACGCAGGACCAGTCCTGCGGGCGGTGCACGTTCTGCCGCGTCGGCACGTACCACCTCCTGAACATCCTCAACCGCCTGTGCGAGGGCCAGGGCCGCAAGGGCGACATCGAGCAACTCCAGGAACTGTCTCTGACGGTGAAAAAGGGCAGCCTGTGCGGACTGGGCAAGACCGCCCCCAACCCGGTGCTCTCGACGATCAAGTATTTCCGCGAGGAATACGAGGCGCACATCGAGAAGCGCTGCCCCACCGGGCGCTGCAAGGCGCTGATCACGTTCTCGGTGACGGACGACTGCATCGGATGCACGTTGTGCGCGCAGGAGTGCCCGGTGGACGCGATCGCCTTCACCCCGCACGAGAAGCATGAGATCGACGCGGCCAAGTGCGTCCGCTGCGGCACGTGCAGGACGGTCTGCCCGGTCAACGCGATCAAAGTCACTTAATCGCAGAGGACGCAGAGGACGCAGAGACAAGAGGAGAAAGTGGGAAGCGTGAATGGATCTGAAGAAGCACGACGACTGAACCACTTGACCCGCGAGATCATCGGGGCGGGAATCGACGTGCATAGAGAGATCGGGCCTGGGCTGCTGGAATCAGCATACGAAGCGTGCATGACATACGAACTGACGCAGCGCCGCCTGGCTTTCGAACGGCAGAAACCCCTGCCGGTGGTGTACCGAACTGTGAAACTGGATTGCGGCTACAAGCTCGACTTCGTGGTTGAGGACGCCGTGGTTCTGGAGTTGAAGGCGGTTCAATCCTTGGAGAACGTGCACAAGATGCAGTTGTTGACGTACCTGCGGCTGTCGGGAAAGTCAGTCGGGCTGCTGATGAATTTCAACGTGGAGCAGTTGCGCAACGGGATTGTCAGAATCGCCAACCGATTCCCGAATTGACATCCTCTGCGAACTCTGCGTCCTCTGCGATTGATACAAATGCCAAAGATAACCATCGACAACAAGCAGGTGGAAGTCGCCCCCGGCACCTCGGTGCTCGAGGCGATTCGTTCGCTCGGCATCGACGTGCCCGCACTGTGCTACCTCGAAGGCTGCGCGCCCAACACGTCCTGCATGGCGTGCGTCGTGAAGATCGACGGCCGGCCGAACTTCGTCGCCTCTTGCGCCACGGCCGCGCGCGACGGCATGACCATCGAGAGCGAGACCGACGAAGTCCGCGCGGTGCGCCGCACCGCCCTGGAACTGCTGCTGAGCGACCACCTGGGCGATTGCATGGCCCCCTGCCACTGCGTCTGCCCGGCCAACATGAACATCCCGCTCATGATCCGGCAGATCGCCTCCGGGCAACTCGCCGACGCCATCGTCACCGTCAAGGCCGACATCGCCCTGCCCGCCGTCCTGGGGCGCATCTGCCCCGCCCCATGCGAGAAGGGCTGCCGCCGCGCCCAGCACGACGAGGCCCTGTCCATCTGCCTGCTTAAGCGCTACGTCGCCGACGTGGACCTCGCCGCGCCGCGGCCCTATCGGCCGCAGTGCGCCGCCGCCAGCGGCAAGCGCGTGGCCGTGGCGGGCGGCGGACCGACCGGCCTGGCCGCCGCCTACTACCTCCGCCGCGCCGGGCACGCCGTCGTCGTCTTCGACGACCGCGCAGCGGCTGGCGGCATGCTCCGCTACGGCGTCGAGAGGGCCCGCCTCGGCGATGACGTGCTCAGCGCCGAGATCGCGACCATCGCGGCTGTTGGGGTCGAGATTCGCGTCGGCGTCCGCGTCGGGCGCGACGTGAGCATGGACGACCTGCTGGGCGGCTACGACGCGGTGTTCGCCGCGCCGGGCGCCACGACCGAGGAGCAGGCCGCCCTGCTCAAGCTGCCCTGGGCGGGCAAGGCCGGCGTGAAGTACGACCGCCGCACCTACCAGACCGGCACGGCCAAGCTGTTCGCGGCCTGCTCGCCGCGCCAGCAGAAGATGGCCGTGCGGGCGGTGGCCGACGGCAAAGCCGCGGCCGCGGCGATCGACCAGTTTGTCCGCGCCCGGCCTGTTACCGGCGAACACCAGCCCTTCACCTGCCACGTCGGGCGGGCGAAGGAAGGCGAGATGGCCTTGTTCCTGGCCGAAGCCGACGCGCGGGCCCGGCTGTCGCCGGCGACGCCCGCGGCGGGGTTCGCCCAGGCGGAGACCGTCGCCGAGTGTTCCCGCTGCCTGCACTGCGATTGCCGCCGGGGGCACGACTGCAAGCTCCGCAAGTACGCCGAGGCGTACGACGCCGACCCGGCCAAGTACAAGGCCGACCGCCGGCTGTTCGAGCAGGACCGCTCGCACGCCGAGGTGATCTACGAGCCGGGCAAGTGCATCGATTGCGGCCTGTGCGTGCAGATCACCGCGCGGGCGTCCGAGCGGCTCGGGCTGGCGTTCGTCAACCGCGGGTTCAAGGTCCGCCCGCGAGTGCCGTTCGTGGGGAAGGTCGAGGCCGGGCTGGAGAAGGTCGCCGCCGAGGTGGTGGCCTCCTGCCCGACAGGCGCGATGGCGTTCAAGTAACCCGACCGCTGGGCCGGGCTCTCACGTCGTCCGGTCCACCAGGTCGCTGGTGCGCGCAATCGCCACGTCCACCCGGCCGCGAACGGTCGTTGTGAAGACGACCCATGAGCCGTCCGGCGAGAAGCGAGGGTGCGGGTCGATGTGGTACTGCCGGCCCGGGGTGAAGAACTCCGGATTGTCGCTCACGATCGCCACTTCCTGGCCCGTTTCGGCGTTCACAAACCACACGCTCGACGGGCAGCCGCGGTAGAACTCCCCGCGGCGGTCGCCAACGAACCATCGCCCGCGGTCGAAGTCATGGGCGTGCCAGTGCCACGCCGCCACGCGCTGCACCTCCCGCGTCGCGATGTCGATCTTGTACGTCGCCTCCGGCCGCCCGCCGGGAGCATTGACGACGTACACGTGCCGCCCATCGGCGTGCCACCACTCGTGCGTGCAGAGCGTCGGCTCGGGAAAGATGGGGCGAATCGGCTCCCCCTTGCGCTGCAGCCACAGGCGATCCGTGTAGCGATGCGTCAGGCCGGTAATCGGGTCGGTGATGTGGTCCTCCGCCAACATCGCCAGTTCGGGGTCAGTCGGCGAGAATTGCCCGTGGTTGTAGTTCCGGTCGTAGCGGTTCCACAGATCGAAGTCGCCGCCGTCCAGCGGCAGCGCTCCGATGATCGACTCGCGGCCTACTCGAGCGTCGATGAGGAAATTCCGTCCCTCGGCCGAGACTGTCAGATGCGTAGCCAGGCGCTGAATGAGCCGCCCGCCCACGAGTTCGGCCGGTATGCGATTGACAAGCCGCACGGCATCTCCCCCGGCCGGGCCGGTGTGCCAGATGGCGCCCGCGGCGCCCCAGAACGCGCCGCCGGTCGCGTCGTCCACCCGCGGCGAGGCATCGTCGAAACCCGTCTCCGGACGCAGGTCCACCGTCTGACGCTCAAGATCCGCCACGCCAAGCATGTGCCCCGCGGCCGGCGGAAACGCCGCGTAGAACCACAGGTAGCGGTGATCGGCGCTGAAGGAACTGTTGACGAAGTAGAAGCCTTGCTGCACCGGAGCGACCGTCTCGCGCAAGATCCACGAAGTCACCTGCGTCTGCGGATCAACGTACGGCTCGAACAACCGGCCCAGTTCCAGGCCGCGCTTGGGCACGTCGCGCATACGAGCCTTCACTCCCCTTTTCCGCTTCCGACCACGAGGTATCCCCTCGTCACCAGCACCCGCCGCAGCCGCTGCGACAGCGGCTCGCTCGGCGCCGTCAACGCCAGGCGGAACCCCACGTCGGCGTACCCGCCGGCGGCTTCCTCCGCCGCGACCGGCTGCGGCTTGTCCGTCTCGATCCTCGGACCCGACAGCGCCGAGCCCCCGATCACGGCGATCTTGTCGATGTTCTTGGCCGTCTGCTCCGCCGCGGCCGGGGGCGAGACTTCCGCCTGCTCGGCGGCCGAGGGATCGTCGAAGACGAATTCCGCCACGTTGCCCAGGAGGTGGTGGAACTTCCGGGGCTTGCCCGAGTCCACCGGAGCGAACCACAGAAGCCCGTCGTCGCCGGGCAGCGACTCGGCCTGCCGCCCCTCGACCCGCTTGGCGCCCTTCGGCCAGAAGACGCCCCGGTCGGGCAGCAGGTCGTCGGTGACGAACTTGCCCTGGCTCTCGCAGTCGACGAGGTACTTCTGCTGGCGCGCCCACGTCTTGTCGCGCAAGTTGGCCGGGCTCTCGGGGTTGTCCTTCTCGCCCGGCCAGGCCGCCTGCCACTCGCCCGAACTCGGCAGGCGGCAGCCCAGCAGGGCGGCGACGTAGGCGGCCGCTGTCGGTGATATATACTGCATCGGATGCGTGCGCTTCGGCGCGCCGACCTTCAGGTCGGCCGGGTAAACCATCGACTCCTCGATGCCCACGATCGGCGCCGTCCACGTCGCGGCCTCGACCGGCCTCTTGTCGGCGCTCAGTTCCCACACCCGCGGTCCGCGGCGCGGGTCCTCGCCGCTGTAGACCTTGAGCAGCTTGCGGATCTCCGCCCATTTCCCGGAGGCGTCCACCACGTCCAGGAACAGCCCCATCGACATCTCCGTGGTGCACAGGTACGAAGGCTTGGCGCCCGCCGGCTCGATGCGCTCCATCACCAGCCAGTGCCGGTTGCCCCCCGGCGAGTTCCACGCGAACTTCACCGTCGAGCCGTCCACCGACGCCGCGGCCTTCCACCCCGCCGCGGCCGGACCCGCCTTCGCGAGGTCCAGGCCCGCTTCCTGAGCGTCCGACGCTTGGCGAAGCTCCTTCACGAACGCCACCACGGCCGGCTCGCCCGCCGCGCCGCCCGGGAGCTTGCCGACGGCCGCGATAAACTCCGCCACGGCCGAACGCAGGCCGTCGTCGCCCGGCTTCTCGCCCAGCACCTTGCGGCGCAACTCGTGGATGGCCAGACGAAGCTGCGTCACCGGCTGCAACGACGCACTGGCGGCCGGATCGACGTGGAAATCGCCCATGCGGGCGATGGTGTCGCGAATCAGCCGCGGCTCGGCCTGGCGCAGGAAGTAGTTCTCCCATCGCCGCCGCGTTTCGCCCGTCAGTTCGTCGCGCAGCACCTTCCTGCGACCGTCGTCCTTCACCAGGTCGTAGGCGCTGGCCAGCGCGGCGTGCAGGTCTCGCTCGCGATAGAACTCGTTGGCGTCCGCCGGCCAGGCCGGCGCCAGCCTCCCCAACCGGCGCCATGCCGCCCGCGCCAGACCGAACCGCCCCTGCACGGCCTGGGATGCCTGGGAGAGCAGCTTCGCCCGATCCGCCTCGGCCTCGGCCGCCAACACCGCCTCCAGCCGCTCGCGAAGCGGCTGGAGGGCCTGGCAGAGCGGGCTGCCTTCCTCGATCACCTGCCGCTTGCGGCACTGCTGGTACAACTCGCGAAGCGTCTTCTCGCTGCCGGGAATCTTCTCGTCCGCCTGGGCGCCCAACGCCAGCGCCGCCTCCAGCCCCTCGAATTCCTTCACCACCGCCGCGACGCCGGTCCGCCAGCGGTCGAATTCCTCGCCGGCCGACTTCCACTGCGCCTCGAACGCCGCGTCGCGGACGTACTGCCCGTCCTGCCACTTCAGCGACGCCAACGCCTTGCCCAGCACCTTCTCGCGCTCGCCGGCCAGAACGTCCGTGGCGATCCTCCGGCCCCAATCACTGCCCTCCGGCTCGGCGCCCAACGCGACTTGCAGCTCACCCTCCAACCGCCCCAGGTCTTCCCGCAGCCGGTTCACCTTCGCCGTGAGCTGGCCCAGGTCCTCCACCTTGCCGACCTCCTCCATCCGCTGCTTCCAGGCCGCATTCACCGAGGCCGAACCCGTGCTCGAGATCGTCGGCGGCAGGTTCTCCAGGTACGCCTTGCGCCCGCCGATGACCTGCGCGAGCTCCGCCCCCGCCTCAGCCAGCAAGGCCGCCGGGGCCGTGCGAAACTCCGCCGCCCGCCGCGTGATCTCGCCGCGATGCTCCTGGTCCCACCGCAAGGCCGCCAGCGCCGCCAACTCGGCCTCCACCGCCTTGAGCCGCTGCCCAAGCGACTCGGCCTTCTTCGAACCTCGCTGGGCGCACGCGTCGACCTTCCCGCGAATCAATGCCAACTCCGCCTCCTGCCTCGCCTTCCACTGCCCCTGCCGCGGATCGCTCGTTGCATCCAGCTTCGCATACTTGTCGCCCTGCACGGCCGCCAGCCATACGCGAAACACCTCCCCGCCGCGGAGCTGCTCGTCCGTCTGGGGCACGGGCACAGGCGGCTGGCGCTCCACCAGCTCCCGATCCACCTTGCTCTGCCAGTCGCCCTGCACGTACGCCACCAGCGGCGCCGCCAGGGCCAGCGCATCGGTCAGCCGCTCCGTGAGACGGGTAAGGTCCGACGCCCGCGCGTCCTTCGCCGTCTCGCTGCGCGAATCGGCCAGCACGTACTGCGCAAACCGCGCCAGCACCGGGCTGCCCGACTCGTTGAGCACCTTCGCCTGGATCTGCACCTTCTCCCACATCGCCTCGATCTCGGCTGCTCGCGCCGCCAACGCCAACGCCTCGTCCATCGCCTCCGCCAGGTCCGCGTCGGCCTTCACTCGTTCCGCCGCCGCCCCGAGATACTCCGCCGGCCGGCCCCACCCGCGCGCCGCGCACTGCTTGGACAACTCCCGCACCTGTCGCAGCGCCGGCCAATCGACCGTCGCGTCCGCCTCCAACTTCCGCACCACCGCCAACGCCTCGCGGACCTCCGCCATCACGCCCGGGTCGCGAACCTTCTTGGGCGGACTGGCCGCCAGGAACCGCATGTCGCTGCCGACCACGTCGGCGATCCGTCGCGGGTCGAGCTTCAGTTCGCCGCCCTGCGCGCGCCGAACCACCGGCACCACGTTCGCCGCCAGGTGGGCGTCGCGCCCCCATCGCTCCAACCGGGCGTCGTCGGCGTCGCGCGCCAGCCCGCTGAACCACGTCGAGAACGCCGCGCACAACCCGCGCCATGCCTCCGCGTCCGGCGCCGACAACTCCCCGTTCCCGGCCGGGCCCTGCGCCTTGTCCCTCGGCCCCTTCGGCCGATCCGACATCAGCGACATCGCCAGCAGCACCGCGCCAGCAATCACCGCGCCCGCGACGATGATCCCCACGGCCACCAGGAACGCTCTGCTTCGCGCCGGCGGCGCGCCGCCGTTTTCGCCCGCCGCTCGCCGGGCGGGGGCCGGTTTCTCCGCCTGCACCGCCACGTCGGCGACTTCGCCCTTGCGCGAAGCGTCGATCCGTTCGCGGCAGCGCGCGACGAAACCCTCCTCCAGCGAGTAAGGGATCTCGCTGGCCACCGGATTGGCCTCCAGGGCCGTCTGAAAGCACGTCATCTGCCCGGGCGCCGGCTGGCCCACCAGCACGTCCGCCCAGCCCAGGTCGCGCGGCAGGATCATCCACAACGGCGTGCCCGTCCTCAGCATCCCCAGCAGCACGCTGGTCCATCGCCCCACCGCCTGCTCCACGTCGGCCCCGCAGGCGGGCAGGCGAATCTGGATCGGCCGATACTGCTCGGCGTCCTCGTGCCCGGGCAGGAACGGCGTCATCTCGCGCTCGATCTGGTACAGCACGCGAAGCAGGCCCTGGGCGTCGGGCTGCATGGCCGGGTCGTCGGCCAGTTCCGCCAGCGCCCGCGACGAGGCGACCAGCTCCGGCTGGCCCGGCTCGACGCTCGCGGCCGCCCGCCGCAGCTCGCCTCGCGCCCGGTCCATCGCGGCGACGACTTCGTCCGCCGTCCTGGCGTCGCGGCACTGCCGCTCCAGCGCCATCAGACGCGGCAGAGCGTCCCGCAACGCCCAGGCCAACGGCAGGTTGCGGCACTCGGCGCACACCACCATCGGGTACCGCTTGCGCCCCTTGCCGTCCACGCTCGACCACAGCCGTCCGACGATGACGCTGCCTTCCCCGCGAGCCACGAACACGTGGTCGAATCCCTCGCGCCGCTGGCCCGGCGGGAGGTTCTCCCACGCGCCGGAGTCGATGGCGCCGCCGATCCCCTGAACGTACAGGAGCTGCTTGAGGCTCGCCAGGCGATCCGTCTCGATGCCCAGATCCTCAATATGGTCGTTCCATCCCGGGTGCTTCCCGAAGGCCGCCACGTAGACCTCCGGCGCGCCGCGGTCCGACTTGCTTCTTGCTCGTGCCATCACGCCCTTTCGCCCGCGGCGCATGCACCGGGGGGTCCGCGGGATTCACCGGAACGTTCGCCGACTATGGCCAGTCCTTCAGCATCGGCAGCGGGTTCCTGAACTCCAGTTCCAGCCAGATCACCCGTGGCCGGGCCTCGCTGTCGGCAATGGTCAACTCCACCTGCCACTTGCGCCCGTCGCCGGTGAGCCGCGTGCTCTTCAGCTCGTGCAAAAGGCGCACCGGCACCCACGCGCCGGTGATCGACTTGGTGCGGTCCACCTTGTCGTTCGTCACGTCGACGGGGAACCGGTAGAACTTGATGACCACCGCGTCCCCCGGATACGCCAGCTTGCCTACCGCCTTGGTCGCCTCCTGCGTCACGTTCAGGCTGCCCTTCTTGGCGGCGCCCTGGTCGATGCGAAGGGCAGTCCACATCCCCAGCACGCTCTGCGCGCCTTCGGCAAGGATCCTCTGGTCCTTCTCGGCCACGATCGACGCCATGCAGTCGAAGGCTTCGTTGCTGGCCGGCAGCGCGGCCAGCACTTCCTTCACCTTCAAGCACCAGCCCCGCTTGTCCGCCGGCAGGCCCAACCCGCAGATGCGGTCCAACTGCTTGTCGATGTCGGAGAACTTCCCCGTCCGCTTGCCGGCCCCGATGCTGCTGTCGGCGAACACCTGCGCCACGCCCAGCACCTTGTCCAACGCCACGCGGCTCTCAGCCACCTCCAGCGTCGTCAACTCCGCCTCGCCCGCCTTGGGCTTGGCCAGCGGGAATCGCCCCCACTTCTTGAGGTTCTCATACGCGGCCATCACGTCCACGTCGATCTCGTTGGCCAGCACCTCCAGCCCGATGTACGCCAACTCCTTCCAGTATCGCTCGGAGATGTCCACGTCCACGTCGGCCGTGAACGGAATGTAGTCGTCAATGAAGTCCGCCGGCGTCCTGGGCAGAATGATCTGCCGCGCCGCCGTCGGCTCGGCCCCCAGTTCCTTCCACTTCTTCAGCCAGTTCTGCCAGGTGCCCATGTACGTCGCCGCGCCGAACCGCCGCGCGCCCTTGTCGAACCGCCCCACCGCCTCCTGGTAGGCTCCCTGCGCATCGGCCGGCACAACCCCCTTCACCTCGTTGAGGCTCTTGAGGATCGTCTGCCCGAGCATCTCCAGGTTCTCGGCCACCGTCCGCACCTGCATGCCGATGAGGTCCTGCTGGAACTGCTTCCAGCTCGAGCAGGTGTAGGCCAGGTCGCCCAGCACGCCCTTGGTCCAGTAATCCTGGTAGAGCTTCAGGTAGGCGGTGTAGGCGTCCTGGCGGCTCTGGTAGAGCTTGGCCAACTCCTCGCGGTTGATCACGTCCGCGGCCAGGCCTGTCGCGTCGCCGCCCGAGGGCGGGGTCACATATCCCGCGATCGCCTTCCAACCGGCGAACGTCGCGGTCGCCGCCTTCGGGTGGAACCGCGAATCAAACACCTGGTCCTTCTTGAAGTTCGTGCCCGTGATCACCGGGCGCGGCAGCGACGCCTCGTTCTTCGCCGCCACCGTCACCTTGCCGCCCACTTCGTCCGGCGTCTTGGGCGCCTTGTCCAGCACGCCGCGCAACAACGTGTAAATCCGCTGCCGCTTGGCCAGCCGCAACGAAACAAACCTCGACACCGCCGACGCCTCGTCGAACCGGTACGAGCCGGGCTTGACGGCCACCAGGTCGTCGATGGCGCGCCCGCTCTTCTTCACCGCCTCCTCGACGCCCGCCAGGGCGGGCGCCAGGCCTTCCATCCCCGGGGCCTCCACGACCGTCGCCAGCACCGCGTTGGCGTCCACGTACATCTGCCTGCGCAGATCAAACAGCCGCGCCTGCTCGGCCTCCAGCTTGCGACGCAGGTCGGCGTCCTTGACCTCCACGCTGGTCAGAAGCTGCGGGTCCAGCGTGACAAAGTCCTGCCGGTCCTGGCTCTTGGTCAGCCCCTCGCGGAACGTCTTCAGCGAGGCGTCCACCCGGTCGCGCATGCCCGTCAGCCGAGCCTTGGCCTTGGCGACGTCCTCGCGCTCCTCGGCCCC
>CAYWTX010000500.1:0-3988 GCA_964461295.1 uncultured Planctomycetaceae bacterium
AACTATCTTGTCTGGCATACCTATCATAACGGCATGCTAAGGCATAATACTTTAGGTTATTTGTGCGCGACGCCTTACGCCTGTTCTCGCCGATGGTTGGTACTACTGGGGCGGCGGCGGACTGGGGCTCATCATCGTCATCGTGGTGATCGTGCTCCTGCTTCGCCGATAAGCGTTCATCGCTCCATCGGAGGTCCGTCATGAAGGTCGCCGTGGTGATAAACAGCCATGCGGGCGCGCTGGTGGGAGGTCGCCGGCGGAGAGGGACATGGCTAAGAGCCCGGCAGGCGCCGCGAAGGTGCAGGAGTTTCACCGGCAGCTCTTCTCCAACTCCTCCCAATCGCTGCGGGATGAGATCCAGAGGATTACCGGCGTCCAGGTGCGCGAAGCTGTCGCGGAAGTCGAGCCGACGACAGGGGCCGTGGTGTGCGCCTTCGCTAGCGGCACCATGGTACAGGTGTTCCAGCTCGCCCAAGGTCTGCTCCAGGGCGCCTGGGACGAGGGTGGAGCCGCCGATCATCCTGGCGGTCATGGCCTGCAAGGCGGCCGTCAAGGCCGGCTCGCCGCTCACCACGGAAGAAATGCAGTCGCTCATCGCCCGCGCCGACCAGATCGAGAAAGCGACCTCCTGCCCCCACGGCCGCCCTACAATGCTCCGCCTGACGCTTCGCGATCTGGAGAAGCAGTTCCACCGCACCTGACGAAAGGAACGGTATGGGCAAAATGCAGCGGCAACGAACTCGCGCCCCCGGAACGGGTAACAGAAGGCCGGCCGGGCCCGACTACTCCGCCATGGTCAAGGTCCTCGGCACGTTCCGCAAACCGGGGCGGACCGGCTGGGAAGATGCCTGGGTCGGCATGGAGCCGACGTTCCAGTCTGACCTGACCGTCAAGCTCTGGGAGAAGATGGCCAGCGACGAGGCCGGGGAGGAGAAATACTTCAAGACCGATGCCATGCTGAAGCTTGAAGAGAAGGTGGCTGAGGGCATCCGCGATAAGTACCGGCGGAAGCGCAAGGCCGGCAAACCCTACTGCATGTTCGCCGACGTCAAGCTCGAGACGGACAGCGACAGGTGGGGCGTGAAACGCCGGAACCTCGTCTTCCACTGGCCCAGCCGGGAACTACATCCCCTGACGGTCCGCGTCGGGCTCGATCCGGAGACGGTCGAGTACAGTATGAAGCCGGTGCCGCTGGCCTGGCTCTACGACAACCGCTTCGTGCGGTTCCTCGAGAAGATGGTCTGGAAGGTTCCGGTGAAGCAGGTTGGCCTGGTGCCGTCGGTGATCTATGGCGGCGGGCAGTTCTCGCTGTCGGCCAAGACGGTGCTCGGCGGGAGCCTGCTGGCTGACGACCTGGCCTATCGGCTCAACCATCCTGAGTTCGCGATCTTCCTGATGGACTGGGCCAACTGCGACGACCGGGCCTTTCGGGCCACAAGCCGCCGCTTCGCCGCCTGCCGGGCCGTGGTCGAAGCCTACTGGGCCGGGGCCTTTCATCCCCGGGCCATCGGCACGCCGACGGCTGAGAACTGTTACCGCGAGTGTGGTTGGGGCCCGGCGTCCGATCCGCCGAGGAACCTGATGGACCCCGTGAAAGGCCCGGTCGGCAGTCCGCGCGAGGTCTTCCAGACCAACTTCGCCTTCGGCCGAGCCGTGCGGCTCCATGCCCAGTACGTTCACCCGGGTTACTGGCAGGCCGTCAAGCCCAAGGAGGAAGGTTACGAGCCGGCCCAGATTATGCGATACAGCGAAACCAACCTGAACCGGCTCCAGATCGCCGGCGAGTGCCACGTGAAGAGCCAGGAGATACTCAACCCGGAGCGGGTGCCCGAGCTGGATGCCCCGCTGGACGTCAGCATGCTCTACGACGAGGCCAGTTGGGAAGACCGGGCTCAGATGTGCCGCACCAGCGCACGGGACTTCGTCGAGGCGGTCCTGCTGGACGTCCATCACATGCAGTATCTTCAGGCCCACCACCACGTCAGGATCAAGGAGTCGATCCTGCAGGACCTGTTGCTCATCGACGGGGAGAAGACGGTGGTCCGGTACGGCAGCGCCGCGCTCCTGCGCCGGCTCAGGCTGAAGGCCCGCAACCTCAATCTCGATCTGAGCCACAATCGCGTAAGGAGCGACTTCATCGAGCCCGAAACGCTGCTCTGGGAGGCTTGGAACGTGTTGCCGCGCGCCGGGAGGGCCGCCATCGCCCACGAGGTCGTCGCGGGGTTGATCGAACGGGTCCAGCAGGCCAACAGCATGGATCCGCGCCCCGAGGCCAGGACCGAAGACCCGATGTCCTGGCACCGTCACCGCGTGTTGCCGATCCTCTGGTCAGCCCTCGACAATCCGCAGGCCGGCCATAGGCCCAAATCCGCGGACCCGGTAAGACGGGAACTCGAAGCCTGGAAGGCCGACCGGGAGAACTACCTGAAGCGACGGCCGATCTTTTCGCCAACCGCAACGAAGCCGCCGTGGAAGGAGGAGTGACCCCTTACAATATGCAATGATCATTGCGCATTCTTCTGTAGAACTTCACCTGGCGATGAACCCTCCCTTGTAGACGTAGTTCATCGCCAGGGTGGTCAGGAACCCGGACAACTGGATCAGGACCTGCTCGCGATGGCCCAGGGGGTAGCTCAGGTGCAGTTCCTCGGCCCGGCCGGCAAGGTGGTCCAGCAGGGCGTAAATCAGTCCCTGGTCCACGGCCGTCCAGCGGTAGACCGTGCCGGCCAGTTCCTCCTCGCGCCGCCGGATGAGCGCGGCGGCCGATCCCAGGCGGACCGCCTCGCCCTGGCCGGCAGCGGCAGCATGGGGCACGAAGATGCCACGCAGGTCGCCGTCGAGGCTCCGCGGCAAGGTGACCCCCTGTATCTGGGCCTCGTCGTAGAACTCCTGCACGGTCTTGTGAATGTTGCGGGCCTCGATGTCGATGACCGACAAGGTAACGCTCGGGTCGCGGTCGCGGATCTCCTCCATGACGCGGTCGCAGTATTCCAGCTTGGCCAAGGCGACAGCCGCGTCACCGTAGCGCGACCGCCAGTCGAAGCCCGGCGTCAGCCACAGGGCAAACGTCTCGGCCCAGTCCTCGTCGGGATGTTTCTGGGCATAGTTGCCAGGCAGGTGGCGGACAAAGTCCGGACTGAACGGCACGCTGCGGTACTGCTCGCTGTAGGGCCGCGACATGGGCCCGAAGGTGGCGGTCCAGTCGTCTCGCTCGTAAAGCCGATAGCCATAGTTGACCACGTGGCCCATCTCGTGGCGCAGGTATCGGAGAATATCCTCCTCGTCCTCCCCTTCGACCATTCCGCCTTTGGACTGGTGAACGCGCCGCAACTGCTCGTCGGCCAGGTAGAACGGGAGGCCGATGGCCACCCTGCCGTCGGCCACGCCCCATTCGTCCGACAGATAGAAGGCGGGCTTGAGCTTGACGAGGCCCCGCTCCGCCAGTTCGCGCTGAAACTGCTCGACAACCCGCCCCAGCGGCCCGCCTTCGATCCGCAGGTCGAAGTCGCAGATCCGTCTGGCGAGGACCTCGGGCGGCACCTCGTCACGGGGCGCCTCGCCTTGGCCGGCAACCTCGTCGCCTTGGCCAGCCGGCTCCTCAACCTGGGCGGAATCCGGCCCCTGCGGGTCGGATACGGTCAGCGCCGGTCGAGTCTCTCGTTTCCGCTCAGCAGTCATAGGCGCAAGTTCCCTGCGAAGTGCTTCAGCCCCCAACGATACCAGAATCCCATCGCAACTGGAAACGCCGAGAATGCCCCTGCTGTAATGGGTCAGTCACACTTTGGCACGGGGTCCGCGGCGGAGCGCGGAACCCACAGCCGCATCTCCCGTGGGCCGCCGACGCCGAACGTCAGCTCCAAGACATCCTGGCGGTCATGGCGTGCAAGGCGGCCGTCAAGGCCGGCTCGCCCCTCACCACGATCGAACGCTCGGGCAGTAACAGTCAAAGGCGGTCAAGAATGAGAGCGGCGATACGCAAAGCGGTATC